>DATDOY010000111.1:0-4397 GCA_035293045.1 Acidimicrobiia bacterium | reverse complement strand
GCCATCGCCTTCAGGTCCATCCCGGCGCAGAACGTCCCACCCGCGCCGGTCAAGACGGCACAGCGAATGTCGGGGTTGGCGTTCACCTCGTCCCAGGTCTCCGACATGAGGTCGAGCATCTCGGGCGAGAGGGCGTTGCGGGCGTCGGGCCGGTTCATGGTCGCGATGAGCACGTGACCCTGGCGTTCGACGAGGAGGTGTGGGTCCGCCATGGTCGCAACCTAGCGCCGGAATTGAAACGTGTTCTAGTTTCTCGCCATGGCGTTCAACATCGCCGACATGATCGAGTACTGCGTCGATGCCGTCCCGGAACGCGAGGCGGTGGTCGACCCGCGCCTGCGCGTGACCTACGCGCAGCTCGACGAACGGGCCAACCGCCTCGCCCACCACCTCGCCGCGCAGGGCGTGGGTGCCGGGCAGCACGTCGGCATCTACGCGTACAACCGGGTCGAGTTCGTCGAGACCCAGCTGGCCGCCCTCAAGTTGCGGGCCGTCCCGATCAACATCAATTACCGATATGTGCCGGCCGAGCTGCGATACATCTTCGAGAACGCCGACCTCGTGGCGCTGGTGTTCGAGCGCCAGTTCGCCCCCCTCGCCGCGGAGGCGGGCGCCGGTGTCGAGACGTTGCGGCACTTCGTGGTGCTCGAGGACGGCTCCGAGGAGTCCGTCGACGCCCTCGCCGCGCTCGAGTACGAGAAGGCGCTCGAGGCATCCTCGCCCGAGCGCGGCTTCGAGGCTCGGACCGACGACGACCACTACGTCATCTACACGGGCGGCACCACGGGGATGCCCAAGGGCGTGGTGTGGCGGCACGAGGACGTGTTCCGCACCCTCGGCGGCGGCATCGACTTCTACACGCGTGAGCCCGTGGCGAGCGACCGCGAGATGGCCGAGCGCGCCGCCGCTGCCGAGCACCCGCTCATCCGGTTCCCGATCCCGCCGCTCATGCACGGCGCCGCGCAGTGGGCCACCTTCCAGGGGCTCTTCCTCGGCGAGCCGGTCGTTCTCATCCCCCGTTTCGACCCCGCAGACGTGTGGGCGACGGTGGCGCGCGAACGCGTCAATCTGCTGCTCGTGACCGGTGACGCGATGGCGCGGCCCCTCGCCGACTCACTTCGAGACGGTGGTCCGGACGGGCCGTGGGACACGTCCAGTCTGGTGTCGTTCTCCTCGTCGGCGGCGGTGTTCACCCAGCCCGTCAAGGACGAGATCATCGACCTACTCGGACCCAACGTGATCCTCACCGACTCGATCGGCTCGTCGGAAACCGGATTCGGCGGGCTGACGATGGTGCAGCGGGGCCAGCCGATGAAGGGCGGCCCGACCGTGTCGGCCGGGGCGGACACCATCGTGATCGACGACGACAACCGCCCCATCGCGGCGGGCGCGGGCGTCGTCGGTCGGATCGCCCGGGGCGGCAACGTTCCCGTCGGGTACTACAACGATCCGGTCAAGACCGCCGAGACCTTCATCGAGATCGACGGTCGCCGCTTCGCCGTCCCCGGCGACTACGGCATCGTCGAAGACGACGGCTCGATCACGCTGCTCGGTCGCGGCTCGATGTGCATCAACAGCGGGGGCGAGAAGATTTACCCCGAAGAGGTCGAGGGGGCGCTGAAGAGCCACCCGGCGGTGTTCGACGCCCTCGTCGTCGGCGTCCCCGACGAGCGCTTCGGCGAACGGGTGGCGGCGGTCGTGGCTCCACGATCTGGGGCCGCTCCGACGCTCGAGGAGCTTGACGCCCACTGCCGCCAGCACGTCGCCGGGTACAAGGTGCCGCGGGAACTCCATCTGGTGGCCGAGGTCGGTCGCCTTCCGTCGGGAAAGCCCGACTATCCCTGGGCGAAGAAGGTCGCGCTCGGCGAGATCGCCGGTTGACGGGCGTGTCTCCGGACGGCGCGCTGACCGTCGCCGAGATGACGAGCCGGCGGTGGGACGTGGTGGTCGTCGGCGGCGGGCACAACGGGCTCACCGCCGCGGCGTATCTGGCGCGAGCGGGCAGATCGGTGCTCGTCCTCGAGCGTCGCGATCGTGTCGGCGGGGCGTGCACGCTGGACCAGCCGTTTCCCGATCCGGCCTGGCAGGTGAGCCCGTGCGCGTACCTCGTCGGGCTGCTCCACCCGCTCGTCGTCGAGGAACTCCGCCTGCACGCCCACGGGTACCGCGTGCATCTCGTCGACCCGCACCTGTGGTGCCCGTTCGACGACGGGACCGCGCTGGCACTCTGGGACGACACCGCCCGCTCCGCCCTCGAGGTAGCCGCGCTCGCCCCCCGCGACGTGGAGGGTTACCTCGCCTACCAGGCGCTCTTCGCCCGGGTTCGCTCGGCCCTTCGCACGCCAGGGCGCGACACGTGGGTCGGCGACTCGCCCACCCGCGCCGAGATCGAAGAGCTGCTGGCGTCGGACCCCGAGGCGCGCGACGTCGTTCTCGAGGCTCCGATCGCCGACGTGATCGAGCGGCACGTGAGCGACGAGCGCCTCCGGACGGCGCTCCACGGCCAAGGCATCATCGGCACGTTCGCAGGACCGCGCGACGAGGGCACCGCGTGGATCCACGCCATGCACTCGCTGGGGACTCTCGAGGGCGTCGACGGCGCGTGGGGGTACGTCGAAGGAGGCATGGGCCGGATCTCGCTCGCGCTCGCGGCCGCCGCTCGGGAGGCCGGTGCCGCGATCGTGACGGGCGTGCCCGTCGGCACCATCCTTCCCGGCGAGGGCGTTCGCCTCGAGGGGGGCGAGAAGGTCGAGGCGGCGGCGGTCGTCTCCAACGCCGACCCGAAACGGACGGTGCGCCTGTGCAGCGGCGGCGTGCCCGAGGACTTCCGGGCGCGCGTCGATCGCTGGCGAACCGACAGTCCGGTGGTGAAGGTCAACTGCGGTCTCTCGCGTCTCCCCCGGTTCGCCTCCGCCAACGACGGGGTCACGCCGTATCGCGCCATGGTGACCATTGCGACGTCGACCGACGACACCCAGCGTGCGTGCGCCGACGCCCGTCTCGGCCGCCCGTCGCCGGCGTGGTGCGAGGTGTACTTCCACACGGCGTACGACGCCACCATCGCCCCTGCCGGCAAGCACGCCATGAGCGTCTTCGCCCAGTACGCGCCGTACTTCCTCGCCGAGGGGACGTGGGAGACGCGTCGCGAGGAGATCGGCGACGCCGTGATGGCGCTGGTCGCGCAGTTCGCCCCCGACGTGACGGCGGTGATCGAGGAGCGCGAGGTGCTCGGTCCTCCCGACGTCGAGTCCAGGATCGGCCTCACGGGCGGGCACATCTTTCAGGGCGAGTGCCTCCCCGACCAGATGTGGGACCGGCGATTCTCACCTCGAACCCCGATTGCGGGGACCTACCTCTGCGGTGCCGCCACGCATCCGGGCGGGAGCGTGATGGCGATCAACGGCCGCAACGCGGCGATGGCCGTCCTCGAAGACCTGGGGTGACAAGGGAGGGTGTGCGTAACTCAGACCGTGGTCGCCGAACGCGGGTGTGAGTGCCTGCCCGCCCATGGGCGGGCAGGCACTCACACACGAAAAGGGTTAGAAGCGGAGGTGTTTCGTGAAGCCCGGGGGGACCGACGCCACGCCGACGGGCATCGAGGCACCGGCGAGTTCGTAGAGCTCCTTGATCGCCGGCGGAATCGCGAACAGCTCGTCGGCCGGATCCTCACCCCGGTTGAGGAAGCCGAGCGGGCCCTTCTTCTTGGGGAACACCTTGAGCTTCACCGGCGCGTCCGGCTTGAGGTCCGCGGCCTCGCGGGCGAGACGCAGCGCCACGGGGAACCCACCGAGCTCGTCGACAAGCCCGCGTTCTTTGGCGTCGACGCCCGTCCACACGCGCCCCTTCGCCACCTCGTGGACAGCCTCCCTGGTCATCCCTCGCCCGTCGGCAACCTTGGTGATGAAGTCGTCGTAGATGCGGTCGAGATCGTCCTGAACCTTCTGCCACTGGCTCGGCGTGAAGTCGGCCACGGAGGAGTACATCCCCGCGTGCTCGCCCCGGGCGATCGCCCCCACCGAGAGGCCGACCTTCTCTCGCAGTCCGGCGGCGACGAGCTTGCCCGTCACGACACCGATCGAGCCGGTGACCGTCGTCGGCTGCGCCACGATCTTGTCGGCGTGCATCGAGATCCAGTAGCCGCCCGAACCCGCGACGTCGCCCATCGACACGATGACCGGCTTGCCGTCGGCCTTCGCTCGCACGACTTCCCGCCACACGGTGTCAGATGCGACGGCGGATCCGCCGGGGCTGTCAACCCGGAAGAGGATGGCCTTCACCTTCTTGTCGGTGCGCGCCGCCTTCAGGGCCGCGGCCACCGTGTCGCTCCCCATGACCTTGCCCATGGGCGGCTGGTACCGGTTCTTGCCACGGGCGATGCCACCGACCCCGTACACCAC
>DATDOY010000110.1:0-6309 GCA_035293045.1 Acidimicrobiia bacterium | reverse complement strand
TGCAAGCACCCGGCAGCGGTTGGATCGACGATCACATCCTCGACGAGCAGTACTGGCGGGTGGGGGGATATCTCGACGTCGACGTCACCATGGAAGAGGTTGCCCCCGGCGTCGTCCTCCCCTTTGTCCATCGACCGCTGTCGCAGTACATCAACGCCATGGCCGAGTTCGGTCTGGTCATCGAGCGCATGGAGGAACCGCCGCCGCCGCCGGGGTTCTTGGCCCGGGCCCCGGAATACCTTCAGCAGGCAGCGATCCCCCGGCTGTTGCTCATCGTGGCCAGACGGACCCCGAACCCGCCGGCGCGGGGTCCGCGAGGGACTCCTCGGCCGATCCCTTGACGGGCTCGGGCGGTGCGAGAGGAACGGTGAACGAGAACCGCGTCCCGACGCCGAGCGCGCTCTCCACCCACATGCGGCCTCCCATCATCTCGGCGTAGGTCCGGGCGATGGCGAGTCCGATCCCGGTTCCACGCTGGCCGGTGGGTTGGTTGGGCCCGCGGAAGAACCGGTCGAAGACGCGGTTCACGACGTCGGGGCGAATGCCTGGTCCCTCGTCGGCGACGGTGATGGTGGCCGTGCTGTTCGTGCACTCCGCCGTGACGCGGACGATCGACGATTCGGGCGTGTATTTCGCCGCGTTGCTGAGCAGATTCGAGAACACGTGGGTGAGGCCGGTGGGGTCGGCGAGGACGATCGTCCCGGGCGAGACCTCGATGCGGACCCGACGCCAGTCGAGTTCGGGCGACAGGATGTCGACGGTTCGCGACGCGATCTCCGACACGTCAACCGGCTGGGCGTCGAGGATCACGGCGCCGGCTTCGAGCCGCGAGAAGTCCAAGAGACGTTCCACCATCGTGCCAACGGCCAAGGCATTGCGTTCGAGACGATGGGTGATGTCAGCTCGGGTTTCCTCGTCGAGCTGGGTTCCACGCGACAGGGCCGACGCAAAGCCCACGATGGCGGTCAGCGGCGTTCGCAGCTCGTGGGACGCCGTGCTGAGGAACTCGTCCTTCATGCGGTCGGCTTCGCGGAGGCGCGCGGAGGCGTTGCGTTCGCGTTCGTAGGCGCCTCGGAGCGCTTCTTCTGCTTCCCGGTGCGAGGTGACGTCCTGAGCGGCCCCGTACACGCGCACGACGTCGCCCGACGCGTCGTTCCGCACGGGCTGCGCGTACAGGCGGAGCCATCGAATCTGCCCGTCTCGCGTGACGATTCGGATCTCGGCAACGTGGAACTCACCGGCGAGGACTCGCTCCTCTGCATCCTCGATGACGTGCATGTCCTCGGGGTGCGTGATGGGGCGAAAGAGCTCGACCGGGAGGGCACCGTCGAGGCGGTAACCGGTCAAGCGTTCGAAGGCTGGAGTGACCCACTCGAGCCTCATGTGACCGTCGACGACCGCATACGAGTAGAGGATGTCCGACACCATTTCGGAGACGACGCGGTGCAGGTCTTCGGCCTGCCGCCGCTCGGTGATGTCCTGGGTGACACCGACGATCGCCACCGGCTTGCCGTCGGCGTCGTTCTCGAGCCGCGATCGCATGTGAAGCCAGCGGACCTCCCCATCGCTCCGCACGATGCGGAACTCATACTCCGCCGCCCCCCTGCGTAGCGTGGTCTGCGCTCCCCGGAGGAAGATCGCACGATCGTCGGGGTGAGCGCCGTCGAGGATCGCGTCGACCGTGAGCTCGAAATTGTCGGGATCCACTCCGGCGATGCGGTACATCTCGTCCGACCAGTCGATTTCGTTGGTGCCGAGGTCGCGGCGGTAGTGCCCGATGTGCGCCGCCGCCTGGGCCTCCTTGAGCCGCCGCTCACTTTCGGCCAGCGCCAACACGGTGCCCTTGTGATCGGTGATGTCGAGGAGGGTGCCGCGCATGCCGACGGGCCGCCCATCGGGAGCGAACGTCGGCACACCCCGCGCGTGCGCCCAGACGACCCTCCCGTCTGGCCGGAGGATCCGGTATTGGAGGTCGTACGAGCCGGCCCCCGACATGAGGCCGTGCGCTGCGGTCGATACGGCGTCCCGATCCTCCGGGTGGACGTAGGCCAGGTATTCCTCGACGCTGGTGAGAGGCGAGCGCCGGTCGAAACCATGAATCTCGTACATCTGATCCGACCACGTGAGCGCGCCATCCAGGACGGCCCAACTTCCGAGTCCCGCGACGGCGTGCGCCTCGCGGAGGTGCTGCTCGCTCTCGGCGAGGGCGAGTTCCGAGGACCGGATCGCGGTGACGTCCCGGACCGTCGTGATGGTCAGCATCTTGTCGCGGTCGTCGAACTGGGAGACGCTCACCTCCGCCGGGAAGGTCGAACCGTCGGCCCGTACCCCTTCCCGGCGCCCGGGCGTCGGTTCAGGCCGGTTGGTGTTGAGGAGGTCGTCGACGGAGAGGCCGACGATCTCGTCGCGGGGGAACCCGAACATCTCTTCCGAGCGGCGATTGGCGAGGGCGATGCGATCGTCGGGACCGACCACGAGGACGGCATCGGGCAGGGCGTCGAGAAGCCCTCGAAACCGCGCACCAGCACGCTCGTGCCGGCGCGACCCCGGCGCCTCCCGACCCACCACCCCTGCATGGTGCGTGATCCAACCCGTGAACACCATGCCTCGGTCGGGTCATTGCGCGCGTGAGCGCGGCGCCAACGCCCCGAACTCGGACAGATCTCTCGGGCGCGACCTCAGCCGTCGTGGGGGTCGCCGGTGCCGGTCTCGAGGTACGCCTTGAGGCTCATCAGATAGCGCGCCCACTCGAAGCTGCACATGGCGAGGATGCCGTCGGTCGACTCCCAGCCCCGATGGGCGAAGTAGACGATGGTGGCGACGCCGTCATCATCGGTGTCCTCGGTCAGATCGAAGGTGATTTCCGTGTGGTCCCACTCGGGATGCCCCCCGACGCAGTGCCAGCGCACGAACTCGTTGGGCGTGAGCTCCTCGATCTTCATCATGAAGACGGTGGATTTGCCGTCGAAGCCGAAGCGGGCGACCGAGCCCAGTTCGGGTTCGGCGTCCACGTCACGGGTCCACCAGCTCCGGAGGCCGTCGGGCTCGGTGAGGGCCCGCCACACGGATGGGGCGGGTGCCTTGACGACGACCTGATGAAGGATGTCCGGCATGGCGGAAACGTAGTAGAGGCGGGTCGTCAGACGGGGAGAGACGAGGGTCACACCGACACGGCGTTGACGTTACCGGCGGTAACTGTTACCGTCGGTAACATGTCACGAGCCCGGCACGAACAGCCCCGTCCGCCCCGAGCGCGCCGGCCTCTGCCGTCGGAGCGCGCGGAACACCGCGAACGTCGGAGAGCCGAGCTCCTCGACGCCGCGGTGGCGGCCATCGGAACCCACGGACCCACGGCGTCAATGGAGCAGATCGCCCGCGCCGCGGGGGTCACCAAGCCGATCCTGTACCGCCATGTCGGGGGCCGCGAGGAGTTCGTCGCCGCGCTGACGGCCCGGTTCGTCGGGGACCTCGTCGAGCGACTCGACACCGCCCTCAGCGACGACTCGGCCCATCCCCGGGCGATGCTCGCCGCGGGCATCGACGCCTACCTCGAGCTGGTCGAACGCGAGAATGCGCTCTACCGATTCCTGCTCCGTCATGCGGGCGAGGTGGGCGGCGGGGAGGTCCTCGCCGACGTCGTCCATCAGATCGGCCACAGCATGGTCTCGCTCATCGGTGAGCGACTCCGCGACGTCGGCGCCGACTCCGGTGCGGCAGAGCCGTGGGGATACGGGATCGTCGGCATGGTGCACGCGGCCGGCGACTGGTGGCTCGAGCACCGCACGATGCCGCGCAAACGCCTGGTGGAGTACCTCGTGGCGTTGGTTTGGGACGGGATGGGTATGACCGTCGTGCGCGATCTGCAGAGCGCGACAACCGCCGACGAGAGGGCAACGAAATGACGGTCGATCCGGGGCAACTCGACAGCTGGCGACCCCTGAGCGCGGTCTCGATCGGGTTCGTGAGCATCGTGGCGGCGCTGGCCTTCACGGGTCGGCGGACCGGCGAGCGCTCATGGCTCCGTTGGGTACCCCGCGGTCTCGAGCGGGCCACGGGGATTCCCGGCTGGGCTGCGGGGATGGTCGGTACGGCGAGTTTCGCTCTGCTGGTGGCCGGCATCGGCTTCTACAACGACGTCGCGTGGCATGTCGGGGTCGGACGAGACGAGGAACTGTTCACGCCACCGCACACCATGATCGTTCTCGGTTTGGCCCTTCTCGTTGCCGCCGGGCTCATCGGGATTCTGTTCGCCACCCTCGATCGCCGCCCCGAGGGCTTCCGATGGGGTCGGCTGCACGTGCCGCGATCTGCGGCCTCGATGACGTTGATCGGCGGGATGGCGATGCTCGGGTTCCCCGCCGACGAGCTGTGGCACCACCAGTTCGGCATCGACGTCACCATGTGGAGCCCCACGCATCTGCTGATGATCGTGGGAGCCTCGATCACGCCGATCGCGTCATGGCTCGCCCTCGCCGAGGCGGGAGTCAAGCCTCGGGACAGCTGGCGCACAAGGGCCGTCTACATGCTCGTGTCCCTGATGCTGCTCGACGGACTCTCGAGCGTCCAGGGCGAGTTCGACTTCGGCGTGCCCCAGTTCCAGGCCCTCTACGCGCCGGTCCTCGTCGCCTTTGCCGGCGCGCTCGCCCTCGTCGCGATCCGCCTTGCGCACGGACCGGGGTGGTCGCTCCTCGTGGCCGTCCTGTTCGCGCTGACCCGTACCAACCTCGGTGGCGACACGGGTGCGATCGACCTCGACGTCCGGTCCTCGGCTCTGTATCTCGGCTCCGCGGCGTGCGTCGAAATCGTGGCGTGGTTCCTCGGCACGCGTCGGCCTGTTCGACTCGCCCTTGGCGCGGGGGCAGCCATCGGGACGGCCGGACTCGCGACGGAGTGGTGGTGGAATCAGGGAGCACACCAGCCGTGGTCGTCGGCGCTCCTACCCGACGCCATCGTGCTCGGCGTGGCCGTCGCCGCCGGCGCCGCTCTGCTGGGCGTCGTGCTTGGCGCAGCCGCCCGAGGCGAGCGCACTCCCATGTCGGGCCGAACCCTCGCGGTGGCGGGCCTTGTGGTGGTCGTGGCGCTCGCGTGGCCATTGCCGCGGCGCAGCGGAGACGTCACGGTGCAGGTCACCCTCGATCGCGCCACGCCCGGCGAGGCTTATGTGGAGGCCGAACTCACACCGGCCGACGCGGCGGCGGACGCCCTCTGGTTCCAGGCCAGCGCGTGGCAGGGCGGGGGCCTGGTCGCGGTCGACATGGAATCGGTGGGCGTCGGCGCCTGGCGTTCCGAGGGCCCGGTGCCGATCGCCGCGCCTTGGAAGACGCTCCTGCGGCTGCATCGGGGCGCCGAGATGATGGCCGTCCCGATTTTCCTTCCGGCCGACGCCGAGATCGAAGGGCCTCGGGGCGAGGAGTTTCCCGCGGTGGACAAGACGGCGGCCTTCGAACCGGAACGGCGTTACCTGCTGCGCGAGCAGACGGACGGCGGGTCAACCGTGTTCGGGTGGGGCATCCCGGGCTTGGTGGCGCTCCTCGGCGCAATCGCGGTCGGGTCGTTTGGGTGGATCGTGCGCGGCCTGCGCGCCGGGCCTCCAACCGGAACGGCCGTCACGATGCCGAAGGAACCTGTTCCCGTCGGCTGATCGAGCGGCCGTTCGTGGTCAGGTGATCTCGAGCATGCGGCGGAGGGCCGCGCGCGCCCATTCCGCGGTGTCGTCGTCGACGACGATGCGGTTCACCGGGTGGCCGTCGACGATCGCCTCGAGGCACCATGCCAAATGGGGGGCGTCGATGCGGAACATTGTGGAACACGGGCAGATGAGCGGGTCGAGCGAGAACACGGTCTTGTCCGGGTTGTCGGCGGCCAGGCGCTGCACCATGTGAATCTCGGTGCCGACCGCGAAGGTGGACCCCGCGGGAGCGTCGCGGACCGTGCGGAGGATGTACTCAGTGGAGCCGACCTCGTCGGCCACCTCCACCACCTCGTGGGAGCACTCGGGGTGGACGACGACCCGAACGCCGGGGTGTTCCGCTCGCGCCGCGGCAACGTGCTCTGTCGTGAATCGCTGGTGTACCGAGCAGTGGCCGCGCCAGAGGAGGAAGGTCGCCTCCTTCACGGCTCGCTCGTCGAGTCCGCCGAGTTCGAACCGCGGGTTCCAGACCTGCATGTCGGTCTCGGTAAAGCCCATCTGGTACCCCGTGTTCCGGCCGAGGTGCTGGTCGGGGAAGAACAGGACTTGGCTCCCCTTGGCGAGAGCCCACTCGAGGATGGCGCGTGCGTTGGAGGACGTACACACGGCGCCGCCGTTGC
>DATDOY010000109.1:0-23914 GCA_035293045.1 Acidimicrobiia bacterium | reverse complement strand
CCATGCGCGAGCTCCTCGCTCCGACGACGGGCGGGCCAGGCGCACCGCGATCCCTCCTCCTGTTGAGTCCGTCGCTTGCGTCGACCGAGGTCGAGCCAACGGTTGAGGTGTGCGTTCTCGGTCCCGTGGGCGTGCGAGGCGCCGCCTCGGCGTTCGACCGACGCAAGGCGCTCGAGCTCATCGCGTATCTGGCGCTTCACCGCCGTGGCGCCGAAGCTGACGTCCTAAGCGAAGCACTGTGGCCGGACCGGTTGGCCAGCCCACGCACGCTGCACGGGGTGGCGACGGTGGCGCGGCGCGCGCTCGGCCCCGGTCCATCCGGCGAGCCGCTGCTGCCTCACGCCGGACCCGAATCGCACTACCGCCTCGACCCCGCCGTCGCCGTCGACAGCGAGCGGTTCTCGGCGCTCGTCCGCAAGGCTTCGACCGCCACGCCCGAGGTGGCCGCGGGTCATCTTCGCACCGCGTTGTCCTTGGTCTCAGGGCGACCGTTCACCGTCGCCGGCGGCGAGTACCTCTGGGTCCACGCCGAGGCGCTCCTCACCGCCGTGGTCGCCGAGGTTGCCGACGCCGCGCACCATCTCGCATCCCTGTGCATTGCCGCCGGCGACGCGCGGGGCGCATGGTGGGCGACCCAGCAGGGACTCCTCGCGAGCCCCGGCAACGAACAGCTGCACCGCGACCGGATGCTGGCCGCCGACCTGTCCGGCAATCCGACCGGCGTCGAGGAGGTGATCGACGAGCTCTGTCGGGCCCTCGAAGTCACTCGGGCCGAGATGCGCGACGCCCTCCACCCGTTGACCGTCGAGCTGTATGACCGCCTGGCTCGTCGCTCGGTGGGGCGGGCTTTCGCCGCTCGTGGGTAGGCAAGACACCCTCGGGTTGAGCGGTCAACCCAACAGGGTGGCGAGTTCGACGGGGGTCGGCGCAACCAGTTGGCCGTAGGTGCACGACTCGGGGGTGCGGTCGGGTCGCCAGCGGCTGAAGCGCGCGGGGTGGCGGAAACGAGCGCCCTGGAGGTGTTCGAAGCGCACCTCGGCGACGAGGTCACAGCGAAGGGCGACCCAGTCGGCTGCTTGGGCCTGGTCGACGCCCTTCTCGGCGGCCCGCGCGCCGGACCACCGTGACGGCGTGCCGGGCATGAGGAGCGTTTGATGCGCCGCTTCATCGCCCCATGCCGCCCACGGGTGCTCGGCCATCTCGTCGGCGCCGAGTTCGTGGGGTCGCACGTGATCGAGGATCTCGACGCGCTGGGCGGCGGCGAAGGCGCTGCACACGCCCACGTGGTGGAGCTCCCCGCGCTTGTCGAACAAGCCGAGGAGCAGGGATCCCGCGCCCTTGCCGTCCTTGTGCACGCGATACCCGGCGACAACGCACTCGACGGTGCGCTCGTGCTTCACCTTGACCATCACCCGCTTGCCCTCGTGGTACGCAAGCGCGGGGTCCTTCACCATCACGCCGTCGAGCCCCGATCCGACGAAGCGGTCGAGCCACCCCTCGGCGACCGCTCGATCGGGCGTCGCCGGGGTCACGTGCACCGGGGCTTTGGCCTTCCGGAGCGTCTTCTCGAGGAGGCCGCGGCGCTCCGAGAAGGGCGCGCGGCGAAGATCGTCGTCGCCGAGGGCGAGCAGGTCGAAGGCGACAAACGAGGCTGGGGTCTGCTCGGACAGCATCTTCACCCGCGACGCGGCCGGGTGGATGCGTTGTTGGAGCAGGTGGAAGTCGAGGCCGTGCGGCCCGGCCACGACGATCTCGCCATCGACGACGATGCGGGCTGGTAGGGCAGAGAGCAGGACGGGCACGAGCTCGGGGAAGTAGCGCGTGAACGACTTCTCGCCCCGGCTCTCGATCTCGATCTCCTCGCCGTCGCGGTAGACGATCGCGCGGAAGCCGTCCCACTTGGGCTCGTAGATCGTCCCTTCACGCGCCGGGGGCAATTCGCGGGCCAGCTTGGCGAGCATCGGAGAGGTCGGGGGCATCACGGGGAGCCGCACCCGCCCATCCTGGCCCATCGGTCCCGGGCCTTCCTGGACGGCCGGTAGGCACGGATCCCCCCCCAAACCGGATCTGGGCGTTTCCGAGACTGGCTCGTGGGCGATTGGAATCTGTGGGTGGGCGGGTACTCACCCACGTCAAGGAGGCACGCGGTGGCGGATGCGCGTCTGGCAGCAGCAGACCACGTACAACAGGGCGACCGCCTCAGCGGCCGGTACCGCTTGGAGGAGCGGCTGGCCTGGGGCGGCATGGGCGAGGTGTGGCGCGCCCACGACGAGCACATCGAGCGCGACGTGGCGATCAAGGTGCTCCGGGAGGATCTCGCCAACGACCCGGGGGCGACGGAGCGGTTCCGGCGCGAAGCGCGCACCGCCGCTTCCTTCACGCATCCCAACGTCGCGTCGGTGTACGACGTGGTGAACGGCGGAACGCCCGGCATCGTCATGGAGTTGGTGCGCGGTGAAACCCTCGCCAACGCGGTGCGGCGAGGGCCCCTGTCGACGGAAGAAGCCGTGCACGTCGCCGACGGGTTGCTCGCGGCCCTCGAAGCCGCGCACGCGGCGGGCATCGTGCACCGCGACGTGACGCCGGGCAACGTGCTCCTCTCCGACGAGGGGCGCGTGAAGGTGACCGACTTCGGCATCGCACGCACCGCGCACGACACCGTGACGCGCCTCACCGACACCGGCACGGTCATCGGAACCGCCCATTACCTCGCTCCCGAGCAACTCGAAGGCGGCGACCCCACGCCCGGTACCGACCAGTACGCCGCGGCACTCGTCATCTACGAGGCGTTGACCGGCACCCTCCCGTTCGAGGGGTCGACGCCCGCCGCCGCCGCCATCGCGCGCATCCAGGTGGCGCCCACCCCGTTGCGCGAGCGGCTGCCCGAGGTGAACCCCGCCATCGCCGACGTCGTGATGCGCGCCCTCGCGCGCGATCCGGCCGAACGGTTCCCGTCAGTGGGGGAAATGCGGCAAGAGCTCCGTCGCGCCCACGAGGCGCCGACGCCGCCCGGGGTTGGAGCTGGCGTCGCGACGGCGGCCAGCGCGGCCGTCACCGAGATCGCCGGGATCCCCGTGTCTTCGGGTGAGACGGCGCAGATGCCGATGCCCACTCCGGCGCCGTCGGTGAGCCCGCAGGCCCCGACCCACCGGCGAAACCCCCGACCGTGGGCCCGGCGCGGCGGCCTGTTCTTGGTGCTCGTCATCCTGAGCGTCTTGGTGTCCGGGCTCGTGGTCGCCAAGATCACGGACGCGCCGAGCCTCGTCGAGGTTCCGACCCTCACCGGGATGTCCATCGACGACGCCACCACGGCGGCCGAAGAACGGGGCCTGCGCGTCGAGAGCACCGAAACCGACGGCGCCGCGCCCAAAGGAACCGTGCTCAACCAGACGTTGCCACCCGGCGCCCGCGTCGAATCCAACAGCCTGGTCGCGCTCGACGTGTCGACCGGCGTCCCACCGTGCTGCACGGTGCCCGACCTGAGGGGAGCGTCGGACGCCGACGCCATCGCCGCCACGATCACGGACGCCGGCCTCGTCGTGGGCCGCTCCGATCCCGTCGAGTCGGACGAACCCGCCGGCGTCGTGGTCGACCAGAGTCCCCCGCCCGGAACGACGGTCGAGCGCGGGACGGCGGTCGACGTCCGCTTCTCGCTCGGCCCGCCCGAGGAGGACGACGATCGCCCGGGCAAGGGCAGGGACAAGGGCGACGACTGACCTAGCCTTCTCGCACATGAGCGACTTCGAGCAGCGTGCGGCCGGACTCGCGCAGACGCACCTCCGCGCCAAGGACGAACGTCCGGCGTCGACGGCTCGGGGCATCCACCACCTCGCCCTGATTTGTTCGGACGCCGACAGGACCGTGCGCTTCTACCAGGACGTCCTCGGGTTCCCCCTGATCGAGATCATGGAGAACCGCGACTACCAGGGATCGGCGCACTTCTTCTTCGATCTGGGCAACGACAACCTGCTGGCCTTCTTCGACTTCCCCGGCCTCGAGGTTCCGCCGTGGCTCGAGACGCTGGGCTCCATGCAGCACGTCGCCATCTCCGTGACCGTCGAGACCTTCGCGGCCGTCCGCGACCGCCTCGACGCCGAGGGCGTGAAGTATTTCGGCGCCAACGACGAGATTCCGCTCTCCATCTACTTCCGTGGTCCCGACGGCGAGCGGATCGAGCTGATCGCGGAGCCGCTCCGCGAAATGGACGGCTGCGACCTCAGCTGAGCCTGCCGTTCTCCAGGGTCAGAGCACCCCGAACGTGAACAGGATCGCCAGCGTCACCATCACCGCGTCGATCGTGAGCTTGCGGACGCGATCCCCCGCCACGACTCCCCCATCCAGCGGGCGCACAGGCACGAGGGTCGACGCCGTCATCACCAGCGCGGCGACGCCGAGCGACCGGGTCAACGGCACGTGCGTCACCGCGCCCAGCCCCAGCAACAGGGCGCTGACCGCGGCGAGGGACGCCGGGCCGGCGGCGTGGATCCACGACACGGCCTTCGGGCCTTCCTCTTCGGCAACGGGGAGGGGAGCGAAGCCCAGTCCCGCCACGGTTGCGGCGACGCCGATCACCGCGGTGGGCGCCCACGTGTATTCGGCGACGACGACCGGGTAGCGACGCCGCACCCACCGGCGCGCGCGGAGGTAGACCCCCGCGATCGCCAGCACGCCCACCCCGACACCGACATATTCGGTCGTCGTCGACCCCTTCGACTGTGCGAGCGGATAGAGAAAGGCGCCGAAGGTGACGAGCACCGCGATCCACGAGGGAAAGCGCCGGCGGCGGCGGCGCTCGCGAGACTCGAGCGCTCGGTCCTGCACCGTGTCGCTGGCCACCTCCTGGAACGCCGCGGTACCCAGCTGCACCAGCACCAACAACGCCACCGTCCCTGCGAGCAGGGCGGTCGTTCGGCGAGTGGAGTTGGCGAAATGCCAGTCGGCCGGAAGCGGCTTCGAGAGGTCGAGCGTGGTGAAGAACGGCTCGTCATCGAAGGTGGGGACGCGATCGGCATTGCGCAGGTCGCGGTCGGCCTCCACCGCCGCGCCCAACAGGCCCTGAGCTTCCAACAGGTGCCCGGGGCCGCGCCGCTCGAGCACAACCCCGAGATTGAACGCCCCCAGCGCGTACGCAGGTTCGGCGTCGAGCGCGGAACGGAGGAGCGCCGCGGCCTCCGTGAATCGCTCCTGGCGGGCGCGGATCACCGCGAGGTCGTTGGCCGCGGTGTAGAGCGTCGGGTCGGATTCGAGGGCTCGCTCGAGAACGGGGACAGCCTCGTCGAGACGCCCGAGCCGCCGCAGGGCAAACGCCTGGTTCTCGAGGAACAGGGGGTTCGCAGGATCGGCGCCAACCGCGGCGGTCGCCGCCGCGAGCCCCTCGCGAGGCCGGTCGAGCTTGATGAGGACGAGGGCCTCGTTGTTGTCGAGCACCTCCGGGCGCGTCAGGCGCGTCGAACCCGAGGGCGGAAGGTCGTCCTCCCGCTCGTGCGCGGAGGCGTACGCCTCCGCGGCATCCTCGTAGCGGCGGCCGCGGAGCGCGGTGTCACCCAACTGGGTGCGCGCGTTGTAGGAGATGTAGGCAGCCGTGGCACCGTCGATGTCGAAGGCGGCGAGCACGTCGGGATCAATCTCCTCATCGAACGACGCCGACTCGATGGCGCGCGCGGCGCGGCGCTGCCGCTCGAACAAGCCCGATGCCAGCGCGTCGGCCTCCATGAGCGGAGCGCGCGCGTCGCGTAGCGCTCCGGCGAGCTCGCGGACCGTCCCGAGCTTGAGGAGTGCTTCCGCCTCGATGAGCGCGTGCGCGTCGTCGGCGTCCGCGGCGGCCTGCTCGAAATGCTCAGCCGCCCCGTCGAAGTTCCCGTCGAGATACGCGATTTCGCCGGCGCGATCGCTGGCCCGCGGGTCGTCGGGCGCTGCGGCGCGCCACTCCGCCGCGGCGGCCGCGGCCCGATCGAGGTCTCCGGCGAAGCGCCACAGCTCTTGGCGGGCGTCGTGGACCGCGGCGAGAGGCGGCCCATCCGATGGCACCTCATCGCCCGCTTCGACCGCCGCGATGGCGGCGAGGAGCACGGCGTCTTCGGCGGCCGGGGCGCCGCGGCAGACCCCCGGGTACCCACCCGAGATTGGACGAACGTCGAAGAACCCGTCCTCGGGAATCAGCGTGACCCCCCGCGCCGCGTCGCCGGCGAGGATCAGATCGCGCGCCAAGGTCCACGCTGGGCACCACCGGTCGTGGCCGGTCACGCCGGGGACGTCGCGGAACTCGGGAAGGAACGACAGATCGGCCACGCCACCCGCCCCCTCCCCTCCCGCGCCCGCGATCGGGAAGGACGCCTCGGCGGACGTGGAACCGCGGAGCGTCAACCGTGAGGGGCCGTCCTCGTCGGCGACGGGCACGTTGAGCGAGTGCGCGACGGGGACCACGGTGGACCCGTCGGGAAGGGCCGCCCTCCCCTCGAGCACGTCGGAGACGGCCGCCGCCGCTCGGGCGAAATCGCCCGTGTGCTCGAGCTGCTCGGCGAGCCGCAGGACGAGGACCGCCCGATCGGGCGTCGCGGCGACGGCGCGCTCGAGCGATGCCACCGCTTCGTCGTGACGGCCCAGGCCCGCGTGCACCCGGGCCAGACCGAGGTCGATGTCCGGGTCGTCGCTCAACTCGGCGGCGCGCTCGAGCAGCGCACGCGCGCGCTGGAAGTGGCCCCGAGCGACGAATGGACTCAGGCCGGATTCGGCGTAGGCGTCCATGAGCTCGACGTCGGCCTCCCCCGCCCACCCCGCCGGCGACCCGGGGAGCGTGTCTTGGAGATCGCGAAAGGCCGCGATCGCCTCCTCCCGATACGCCCGGGACGCTTCCTCGACTTCGGCCGGCGTCTCGCCGTGGACGCCCAGAGCCACCTGCGCCAGGTACTCGCCTCGAAGCCAGCGCGGCGTCGGATCGTTCCCACATCGCCGCTCCGCCTCGTCGAGCTCTTGGATCGCAGGGATCGGCACCGCTGGAACGTCGGCCATCACGACGACGGCGAGATTGAGTTGCGACTCACAGCGGCCGTCGGTGCGGGCCCGGTCGGCGAGCGCGTAGGCAATGGGCCCCGCATTGGGGAACTCGGCGATGAAGTGCGACCCCGCGAGGGTGTACAGCGCGCCGAGATCCGACACGACCCTCGATGACGCGTCCTGAGCCGACCCGCCGGTGAACGCGAGCCCCGCGAGGACCGTCTCAATCTCCGGCCATCGGTAGGGATACCGGGGCGTGAAGCCATCTTCCTCGGTCTCGGGCGAAAAGGGCAGATAGGGCTCGGTCACCTCGGCCAATGCGGCGAGCGCCTCGGCGGCTTCCGCTCCCAAGACCGAGGCGCCGACTTCGACGACGGCCGACCGCAACGCAGCAGGGGTTCGGATCGCCCCGGCATCGATGGCGGCCGACGCCCGGCCGCCGTCGGGCATCACCGGAAGCGGGCGAAGGTCGCCCGCCGGGGACCGGCGCAACGGCGCAAGCTCGGCGCTGGTGTCGTGAGCTGCGCGCCGCACCCCGGGGTCGTTGGCCGCGGCGCGGGCCGCAAACGGGAACGCCACGGCGGAGGCGAGCACCACCGCGAGGAAGCCGTCGAGGAGGGCATCGCCCCGGCGCCGCGCCACGCCGACGATGGTACTGCTGCGAGGTTTTTGGGCTATATATCCCTTTTGGTGGAGACCAAGGGCCGCGATCCGTCAAAAAAGGGCCGGGTTCCCGAGGACGGAGGCAGGGAAACCGGGGCCGCGCGCTGAATCCTCGGGTGGGAGTCCGGACCTCACCGGGCAGGGGAAGGCGACGCGCCCTCCGAGCGCGTACTCGGCACGGGGAAGGGACATGGCGATCGCCTCGCCCATTCGATCGGGTCGTTTCGACGACGACCCGAAGAATCATGTCCGGCCGGCGGTGACGCTGGAGGACCTGTGGGTGCACCGGGAGTATCTCCACGCGGTCAGCCGCGGCATCGTGGGTGACTCAGCCACCGCCGACGACGTCGTGCAAGAGACCTACGTCCGGGCGCTGTGTCACCTCGACGACCTCGATCCGGCCCAGCCCGTGCGGGCCTGGCTGGCCACGGTGGCGCGTCGGTGCAGCATCGATGAGCTCCGGCGAATGGCGCGACAGGCCGTTCCCGTCGACGAGATCCCCGAGGTCCACACCCCTCGCGCCGGCGGTGCCCTCGACGAGGTCCTGGCGCGTTCCGACGTGCGGGCAGCGCACCGGGCTCTCGGTGAACTTCACGAACGTGAGCGGCGTCTCCTCCTCGGTCAGGTGGCCCAAGGCCGCTCCATCGCTGATCTCGCGGCGGAGGACGGCTCAACGCCGCGCGCGGTCGAATCGGTCCTCAGCCGGGCCCGGACCAAGCTCGCGAGCGCCATCGACCGGGGCGCCTGGGGCGTCGCGCCGTTGAGCGCGCTGTTGGCCAGAATGCGGCGGCAGACGACCGCGGCCGCCGCCCGACTCTCGGCCGCCGATCCCGAATCGGCGGTGCTCGGCCAGCGGACGACCGAGTGGGTCACCGCCGCCGTCGCCATCGCGGTCCTTGGTTCCGCGCTGGTGATCGGCCACCGAACGCGCTCGGACGACACCCGCGTCGAGACCACCGAGCGCCCCGCCCCTGACTTCGTCCCTCAGTTCACGCCCGAGAACTCCGAGCCGCTGGCCGATGCCCACGGCGGGGGGGCCGCCCGCCGGCCGACACCCAGCGTCGCAACCGCGCCCGGCTTCGTCGGCACCGTCGCCGACCTCCCATGGCTCGGTGACGTCTGGGCCGAGCGCGCCGGCGGCCGTGGAGCGGGCGGTGGCTCCGGGGACAGCCCCGGCAGCGGCTCCCTCGTCGATCGCCCCCGCCTTCCGGGCGGGCCCTCCACACCGGGGACGGCCTTGGGCCACCAGTCGGCGACGGAGCGCCCGAAGCCGCCGGCCACGAGCACCTCCACGACGAGCACGTCCACGACGAGCACGTCCACGACGAGCACCTCCACGACGAGCACGTCGACGCCAAGCGGGGGCGGCGGGGGATGCCCGGTGCCCCAACTCCAGGGGGTCTGTGGCCTCAGGGCGCCGGGCGAGCCCACCAACAGCCGGTAAGCGAACCTCGAGGTAGGAACCATGGCCATCGCACTTCGAACGACAGAGCAGGCGAACGAGGCACACGGCGTCGCGCCGACCGGCACCGTCAGCGTCGACGACCTCTGGGAACACCACGACTATCTGCACGCCGTCAGCCGACGCATCGTCGGGGACGCAGCCAGTGCGGACGACATTGTCCAGGAGACCTACATCCGCGCGCTCCGCAACCTCGATCGCCTCGAGCCCGGGCCGTCGCTGCGCGCGTGGCTCGCCACCGTGGCCCGCCGATGCAGCATCGACGAGCTCCGCCGGAAGGGCCGCCACGCGGTGCCCGTCGACGAACTCCCCGAGCGCCCCCGCAGAGGGAGCGCGCTCGATCCGCTCGAGGAGATCGAGAGCCGGGCGTCACTCGAGGCAGCGTGGGACGCTCTGTCGGGATTGCAGCCTCGCGAGCGGCGCTTGCTCTGGGGCCAGGTCGCCGAGGGCCGGTCGATCGCCGAGCTCGCCAACGCCGAGGGTTCGACGACGCGAGCCGTGGAATCGGTCCTCACGCGGGCCCGCGCCAAGCTGGCGACGGCCGTCGAGCGCGCCGGTGCGCTCGTGTTGGTGCCATTCGGTCGCCTGGCGCGCTGGGCGCGCTCTCGCGCCGTCGACGCCCAGACACCCCATGACGACATGGCTGAGGGCGGTACGCCACCGCGGCTCGGCGCCACCCGTGGCGTCGAGGCTGCGGTGGCGGGCGTCGCCGTCGCCGCCATCGTCGCCGGGCTGGTGATCGGCGCCCGCACCGATGACACGCGATCGCGCGTCGAGATGTCGGACGCCAACCACCCCGACGTCGGGGCGGTCTTCGGCGTCGACGACGCCGACCGAGTGGCGAACGTCGACGGCACGGCGCCCGCCCGCCAGGTGCGAACGCTCATCGAATCCATCGGGGGATTCCTCGGCTGGCCGGACGACCCGATCGAAGACCCGCGCGACCCTGCGACCGACGGCACGGAAACGCGGTGGGCGACCGCGGGCGCCGGATCGAAGGGGACACTCCCAAGCGGCGGTGACCGGGCCGGTCCCGGCGGCGGCGGTCGTGGCACGGGACCGTCGCGGTCCGCTTCGGGCGAAGACGGCGGCAGCGAGGGGGAGGAAGGCCTGCCCCTTCTTGAGTTTTCGCTGTGGGCTGGACAGGCCCCGGCGGCGTCGACGGTCGCGGTCGAGACGCCCGACAATCAGTCCACTCCTGGGAGTGTGGCGCCGCCCCAGCAGGACTCGACGGGCGGCAGCGGGACAGGAACGAGCGGGGGCTCCGGAGGGGGCGGCCAGGACTGCGGAGTCACACCGCGGGGCGTGTGCGAGAAGCTCGACGAGACCTTCCCGAGCGGGCCGAGCCCCGGCGATCCCACGCCGACCTTCCGTCAGCTCTAAGGCCCGGCCTCCCACGCCGGCTCGCCGGCGATCCATACCGCATCGACGGAATGGTCGGGGTTCAAGCACACGAGGTCGGCGCGCGTGCCAGGGGCGATGATCCCGCGATCGGTGAGACCGACGACCCGCGCCGGCACCGTGGAGGCGGCGGCGACCGCCTGGGGCAATGACGCGCCTACCCCCACAGCCCGGGCGACGGCGCGGTCCATCGTCAGGATGCTTCCGGCCAACGTCCCGTCGGCGAGTCGCGGCGCGCCGTCGCTCACCTGCACGCGTGAGTCGCTCGACGCGACGGCGTCGGTCACGAGGGCCACGCCATCGGGTGCCTTGGCCCGGAGGATCAGGGCGAGGATGGCGTCGTCGAGGTGCACGCCGTCGGCGATCACCGACACGGTGGCCCTCGGGTCGGTGAGCGCCACCCCGATCAGGCCGGGATCACGGTGACCAAGGGGCCGCATGGCGTTGAACACATGGGTCACCAGTGATGCGCCGGCGTCGAGTGCGGCTCGCGCCTCCGACGCCGACGCACCCGAGTGCCCGACGGCCACCACGATCCCGCGCGAGACGAGCAGCTCCACGGCGTCGATCGCGCCCGCCAGTTCGGGAGCGAGGGTCACGATACGGACGAGCTCGGGAAGTTCCGCGAGCCACGCCACGTCGATCGCCCGCACCGCGTCCGCACGATGAGCACCCGCGTACTCGGCGGCGATGAACGGACCCTCGAGATGAACGCCGACCATGGCGGGCCGCGGCCCGGGCCGTTGAGCCGCCTCGCCGATTTCGTCGAAACACGCGCCATAGTCGTCAAGCGGCCGCGTCGTAAGCGTGGGACACCAGGTCGTGACGCCCTCGGCCAGCAGGAGGGCATCGATCCGGTCCCAGTCGGCCGCGCGGGCAGACCCGACGTCAACGTCGCCGTGGCCGTTGACCTGGAGATCGACGAAGCCCGGCGCCAGCGTCACCTCGGGTGCGCTGGCGACCGCTTCGACGCCATCGATGCGTCCGTCGACGATCCTGACTTCAGCTGGGCCGAGCACACCCTCCGGGGTCACGACGTGCGCAGCGCGGATCCGAGCCCTGGCGGTCGTGCGGGTCACCCGCGCAGTGTGTCCGCCGCGAGAGGCGCTCGCTGCACCGGCGTCGGGTGCCGACGCTGGATCGGGAAGGGGATCGGAGGATGACGGGTTGTACCGACGATGCCTGCGATCACCGTCGACAACGTCCTCTCGCTCCCCCGGCTCGAGCACCCGGCGCCCGGCTCCCAGCCGCGCCCGGTCCAGCAAGTGCTCACCGCCCTCACGACCTTCGAGGGCGAGGGCTTCCAAGTGCGCAGGGCGTTCCCCTCCCCGTCGCTTCGCGGCGCCGACCCCTTCATCCTCCTCGACCACCTCGGCGCGGTCGAGTACGCGCCGGGCGAGGCAAAGGGGGCACCCGATCATCCCCATCGCGGATTCGAGACGGTCACGTACATCATCGACGGAGCCATCGAGCACCGGGATTCCACGGGGGGCGGCGGCACGATCACCGACGGAGCGACCCAGTGGATGACCGCCGGCGCCGGAATCGTCCATTCCGAGATGCCACCCGAATACCTCGTACGCGCCGGCGGCTTGTTCCACGGCGTGCAGCTGTGGGTCAACCTCCCCCGCGCCGAGAAGTGGGCACCCCCGCGATACCAAGATCTCGAGAGCACCGAGCTCTCGCTGGCGACCACGGATGACGGGGGCGCCCTCGTGCGGGTCATCGCGGGCCATCTCGGCGCGTTGGCCGGTCCCGGTTCGACCTACACGCCGATCGTCTACGCCCACGCCACCTTGCAGCCCGGCGCCGAGCTGTCGATCCCGTGGCCGCACGACTTCACCGCCATGGCGTACTCGCTGGCCGGGCACGGCCGCGCCGGGCCATCCGGAAAGGACGCCGTCATCACCGAAGGGCGCCTCGCGGTCTTCGGTTCCGGTGACCACGTCGTGCTCCGCGCCGGCGACCGGCAGGCCACGGCCACGCCGACCCTCGAACTGTTGCTCCTCGGCGGCCGCCCGATCCACGAGCCGGTCGTGCAATACGGCCCGTTCGTGATGAACAGCCGAGACGAGATCGTCCAGGCGATCGAGGACTACCAGGCCGGGCGCATGGGCGTCATCCCACCTCGAAGCGCCTTCTAGGACTCGAGCGGATAGATCCAAGTTCGTCGTGCTTGACCAATCGGCGGGCTGCGCACGCGTGCCGTCGCGCCGTCCGAGATCGTGCAACGATATGACCGTGGCCGACGGTCCCCCGATCCGAATCTTCCTCACCGACGACCACGAGGTCGTACGGCAGGGATTGCGGGCGCTCCTCGAAGCCCACGACGACCTTGAGGTCGTGGGCGAGGCGTCCACGGCGGCCGAAGCCCTCGACCGCATTCCGCCGACCCAGCCGCACGTCGCGGTCCTCGACGTCCGCCTCCCCGACGGCGACGGCGTATCCGTGTGCCGCGAGATCCGCTCCAAGCACCCCGAGATCGCCTGCTTGATCCTCACGTCGTTCTCGAACGACGAAGCCCTGTTCGACGCCATCATGGCCGGGGCGGCCGGCTACGTGTTGAAGCAGATCAAAGGGCAGGATCTCGTCGAGGCGATCCGCACCGTGGCGTCGGGCCAGTCGCTTCTCGACCCCGAGGTCACCGCCCGCGTCCTCGAGCGGCTTCGCCGCGGCCCCGAGGAGGACGAGCGGATGTCGGGACTCACCGACCAGGAACGCCGGATCCTCGACCTGATCGCGGACGGCTTGACCAACCGCCAGATCGCCGACGAGATCCATCTCGCGGAGAAGACCGTCAAGAACTACGTGTCCAACCTCCTCGCCAAACTCGGGATGGAACGCCGTACCGAAGCGGCCGTCTTCGCCGCCCGGCTCGAAGAGCGCCGCAAGCGCACGTCGACCTGACCCGAGCGCGGCGTCCCGAATCGGGACCTAATCCCTGCGGGACCGGACCGAGGTTCCCTGGCCCCCACGCGTCCCTGCGTCGCACACTCTCTCGACAGCGACCGAGGGAGGCAACCGTGCGGGTACTGGTCATGGGCGCACCCGGCCCAGCCACCGAGGACGCCATCCAGCGGCTCGAGGATTCCGGTCATGTCACGGTGCAGTGCCACGACGAGCGCGAACCGGTGTTCCCGTGCAAGGGCGTCACCGCGCGCTGCCCGCTCGATGACGGCCG
Source organism: Acidimicrobiia bacterium (assembly GCA_035293045.1). Taxonomy (GTDB): domain Bacteria; phylum Actinomycetota; class Acidimicrobiia; order IMCC26256; family JACPCJ01; genus DATDOY01. The sequence continues at coordinate 10,214 of DATDOY010000109.1, read as the reverse complement.
GGTGGACGTCGCCCTCGCGGTCCGGAACCACGCCTGGCCCCGCCCGACGGTGTTCGATCGGGGCGTCACCTGCGCGTTGCGCGACGCCGTGCCCGTCGTGGTTGCGGGTGCGGTGGCCCTCAACCCATACGACGAGTGGGCGGCGGCCGTCATCGGTCGCGACGCCGACGTGGTCGAGACCGTCGAGCGGGTCGCCCTCGCCCCGACCACCGTTCCTGAGGCCGTCGCCTGCGACACTCTGCGCGCCGGGCTCGTGGCGAGCGGCGTGCCCGCCTGGTCGGCTCGCCTGGCCCGCGCGGAAGTCGCCAAGCAGGCCGGGCGGATCGCGATCGCCCTCTTCATGCCGCCGGGCGTCACGGCCTGGACGGCCCAGAACGTGGCGAGCTACGTGGTGACCGCCGTCCGTGCCAACGATCGTCGAGCGCGCGTGATCGATCTGCGGATCGTGCCCGCCATGGTCGGTGGGCATCCTGCCTGACCGGGCGCCGATCGACCTTCGGGAGCGTCGGTAGGCTCCGGACATCGTGGTCCTCTCCGAACACTTCGTCCACCTCATCGAGGCCATGCCCGATGGCGTCGTGGTGACCGACCGCGACGGGATCGTGATCCACGCCAACGGACTGTTCGAGCGGATGTCTGGGTACCCCGTCGCCGAGCTGATCGGCAAGCCCGTCGATGCCCTGGTCCCGTCCAACCTCCGGCTCAACCACGTCGGCCACCGTGAGGACTACTACCAACGCGGGATGCCCGCTCGCCCGATGGGCGCCGGCCTCGACATCCGGCTCCAGCGCGCCGACGGAAGCGAGCTGCCCGTCGACATCGCCCTCAGCACGCTCGAAGTGGGCGAGACGACGTTGGTTCTCGCGTCACTCCGGGACGTCTCCGGACACAAGCGAGCCGAGGCCACGATCAGCGAGGGTGAACGTCGCTGGAGCGAACTCCTCGAGAATGTCCAACTCGTCGTGGTCGCCATTGATCTCGGCGGTCGCGTCACCTACGCCAACCCATACGTCCTCCGTCTCACGGGCTACACGGCCGACGAAGTGATCACCCGGGACTGGTTCGAGACCTTCGTTCCCGAGCACGTGCGGGCCGCGCAGCGCACGACGCTCCTCGCGCCCGACACGGCATTGCCGCGCCAGCACACCCACGACATCGTCACCCGCGACGGCCTTCGCCGAGCCGTCTCGTGGTTCCACACCCGCCTTCAGGACGCCGACGGCACGCCGCGGGGCGTGATCAGCATCGGCGAGGACATCACCGACCGGCGTCGCGTGGACGCGCGGTCGCGAGCGCTGAACGAGGTAGCGCAGGCCATCCTGACGGGAGGCTCACCCGAGAACCTGCTCCATCAAGTCGCCCGCAGCGCAGCCCGCCTCCTCAACGCCGACGTGGGGGCGCTTCTCGTTCCGCTCGGTGATCAGCGATTCGAGGTTCGCGCCGTCGCCGGTGACGCCGCCGAGGCCGCTCGGGGGCGCGTGTTCAACGCCGCGGGCTTACTCGTCGACGAGGTCGTCACCACGGGCCGCTCGGTCAGCATCGCCAACGTGCAGGACGATCCCACAACGCCGAACCTCGCCGCGCTCGGCGACATCGGCCCGGCGCTCCTCGTCCCGCTGTGGGTCCGCGGCGATCCGTTCGGAGTCCTGCTCCTCGCCAACCACCCCGGGGGGCGAGCCTTCGACCTCGATGACGCGGTCGAGGAGGACGCCTTCGCCAGCCAGGCGGCGGTGGCGCTCACGTACGAGCGCGCGCAACACGAGGTGCGACGACTCGGGGTCCTCGCGGAACGCGAGCGCATCGCGCGCGAGCTCCACGACACGGTGATCCAACGGCTGTTCGCCTCGGGGATGCGCCTCCAAGCGGCCCTCGGCAAGGAGGAGGAGGCCCTCCGGGATGCCGTCAACCAGATCGTCGAGGACCTCGACGGGCTCATCCGCGACATCCGCTCGACGATCTTCAGCCTCCAGTCGAGCGAAGAGGCCGGGCTACGCGACGCCGCGGTCAGCACCATCGTCGAGCTGACCCCCGAGCTGGGGTTCGAGCCGAGGATCCGATTCAGTGGTCCGATCGACACCGTGGTCGGTGAGCATCTGAGGAGCCAGGCGGTGGGCATTCTGCGAGCCGCCCTGCGTCACATCGCGCGGCACGCCGGCGCTGACCACGTGTACGTCGAGATCGTCGCCGACACCGATCTCCGACTGACGGTCGCCGACGACGGCACGCCCTGGGGAGATCACGCGGTTGTCGCGCAGGAGGGGGTCCTGACGATGGCGCCACGAGCGGGCGGTGGCACCGTGGTCGAGTGGCGCGTCGCCCTCGACTCCTGATCCGAAATCAGGAGTCGGCCGCGGGCTCCGCGATCCGACGGCCGCTGATGGTCACCGGCGTGATGCGCAGGTAATGCGACTTGGCGCCCGGGGCCCACGGCCGGAGGGGCAGCATTTCGGCCCGCCGGCGTTCCTCGGCGTCGATGATCTCCTCCGCGACGCCGGTGAGCAAGACGCTCCATCCCGTGTGGTAGTTGGGGTCGGCGTCGTCGATTTCGAAGGCCACGAACTCGCCGCGGACAGCCGCGTCGAACTTGGTCCCGACGTCGGTGCGGAACACGATCGACCCGCCATCGACCGTGTAGTTGATCGGCAAGACCACGGGCCGGCCCGCGACGACGACGCCGATCCGGCCGAGGCTCCTCAACCTGAGAAGTTCGAGGCACTCGTCCCTCGGGATGTACTCCAACCCCGTGCGTTCGTCGGTGAGGTGCATGATCGTCGTCCTTCGTGGCGCTTCTGTCCGGCGACCGTACCGACCAATTCGGGCCCAGCCCACCGGCGTCGGTCATGCCTGCGCAGGACCTTGGTCCCCATTCAGGCATCTCCGCGAACTCCGCCAGGCACGTGCCGGCCCATATCCACGACTCCCCGCCTCCCTGAACGGCGAGGACCGGGAGTGCGTTCGTCCCACTCGCCGCGGACTTCCGACCCGCGCCGATGCGTCGAACGGCGGTGTCGGGCGGCTCGTGGTGACCGCACACTCAGGGAGAGCGGGGGCCACCACCGAGCCCTCGCCAGGAAGGGAGTGGCGATGAAGAAGGCATTTCCCATTGCGCTCATGGTGCTTGGGCTCGTGTTCATCGGCGCCGGGGTCTACACCGTCAACCGAGGCTTCGACGCCAAGGACCAGGTTCGCAGCGAGCTGCTCGGTCAGAACATCACCACAACCGAAGACGCGTCGATCCCGAACGCCCGCGTCGACGACGCCGCCACGGCCAAGTCGATGGCCGACATCATCGACGTGCACTCCCGTGAGGCGACCGAAGGTCGCACCTACGCCGAGATGGGACGATTCCTCGCCGCCGACGGCGGAGACACCAACGACGAGGCCGCCGCGGCCCTCGACGCGTCAGGAAAGCCGATCGCCAACCCGCTTCGGAGCGTCGCCTTCCAGGCTTCGGCCCTTCGCACGAGCCTTTACACCTCGGTGATGGCGTTCAACATCGCCGATCTGGTCGTGGGACTCGGGTTCATGATGTCCGCCCTGGGCGTGGCCGTCGGTGGCATCGGTGTGGCCTTGGCGGGGCTGGTCATCCCGGCGCTCGCCCGGCGGGTACACGTGGACCCGGTGGCGGCTCACCCGGCCTAGAACTGCAGCGACTTGGCGGGGCGCACGACGACCTCGTGAACGTTGAGATGCAGTGGGGTGCTCACCGCGTAGAGGACGGCGTCAGCCACATCCTCGGGAGCGGCGAGCACCTGCTGCAGCGCCGACTGCGCCTGCTCGAGCACATCGTCGGGCAGGCGGTCGCCGCGCTCCCAGTCGAGGTCGGTCCCCACGAGCGCACCGATCCCCTTGATGACCTCCGGATCGAAGTTCCGGGCAAAGTTGGTGGCCACCGCCCCCGGCATGATCGTCACGATCCGGATCGGCTCGTCCTCGAGCTCGGCCCGCAAGGTGCCCGAAATGCAATTGACGGCGTGTTTCGTCGCTCCGTAGACGCCTGAATCGGATCGCTGCGCGGCGATCGACGACACGTTCACGATGTGTCCACCCTCGCCCAGCCGGCGCATGGCGGCAATGGCGGCTTGGGAACCGACGAGGAGAGACAGCACGTTCACCTCGAGCATCTCGCGCCACTGCTCGGGATCCTGATCGGCAATCGGGCCCGGGTAGCTCAGCCCCGCGTTGTTGACCATCACGTCGAGGCGGCCGGTCTCGTCGGCCGCCCGATCGACGAACGCGCGCAGCGCGGCGCCGTCGCGGACGTCGAAGGCGACGACCTCCGCCTTCCCGCCGGCCTCCTCGATCCGCGCTCGGCTCTCCTCCATCGCGCTCGCCGTGCGACCGGCAAGGTAGACGCGTGCACCGCGCTCACCGAGCCGCTCGGCGATGGCGCGTCCGATACCGCTCGAGGCGCCCGTCACCACTGCCGTCTTGCCGTCGAGTCGAACGTCAGTCGTCATGACGGGAACCCTACGCGCCGACAGCCCGGCGCGTCATCGGAGCGGCACCTACAGTCGTCCCCCGTGATCATTTGCCGATTTACCCACGACGGTCGGACTCGCCTCGGCGTCGTTGTCGACGCCGAGGAGATCGCCGACCTCGGCGGCGCAGGAATCGCCACCGACGTCCGCCTCGTGCTCGAAGCCGACGCCGGGTTCGCGGCGCTCGCCGGTGCGGCCGGATCCGCCCCGCGTCTGCCGCTCGCCGACGTGACACTCGAGGCGCCGATCGCTCGACCCCCGAAGTTCCTCGCCATCGGCCTGAACTACGCGGACCACATCGCCGAGACCAACCGCGAGGCTCCCGATTTCCCCATCTTTTTCAACAAGCAGTCGACGTGTGTCGTCGGCCCTGGCGCGCCGATCCACGTCCCTCGCGCCTCGGACATGGTGGATTACGAGGGCGAGCTGGGCGTGGTGATCGGGCGCCGTTGCCGCCACGTGACGGCGGCGGACGCTCGTCGCGTCGTCGCCGGCTATCTGATCGTCAACGACGTGAGCGTGCGCGACTGGCAAGTTCGCACGCCGACGATGACCCTGGGGAAATCCTTCGACACCCATGGGCCCATCGGACCATGGGTGGTCACCGCCGACGAGATCGGCGACCCGCACGGCCTCGGCATCAGGACCTGGGTGGGCGGCGAACTCCTTCAGGACGGCAACACCAAGGAGATGATCTTTGACGTCTGGCACCAGATCGAGACGCTTTCCACCGTGTGCACGCTCGAACCCGGCGACGTGATCGCGACCGGCACCCCAGCGGGCGTCGGGGTGGCCCGCACCCCCCCGCGCTTTCTCCGCGCCGGCGACGTCGTCCGCATCGAGATCGAGGGCATCGGCGCGCTGGAGAACCCCGTCCTTGCCGAGCCGGACGACACGGCCACGAGCCTCGACGAACCAGCGTCATGAGCCTCGACGTCTTCGTGACGGGAACCGGCATCCCCATCGCCGACGCGAACCGGGCGGGCGCGGGCGTCCTCGTTCGCCGCGACGACCTCCACCTCCAGTTCGACGCCGGGCGCGCCACCGTCATGCGCCTCGCCGCGATCGACGTCCGAGCCGGAATGCTCGACGCGGTGTTCGTCACCCACCATCATTCCGACCACCTCCAGTCGCTCGACGATCTCGCCATGACCCGGTGGATCGAGCGCAGCGACGTTCCATTGCCCGTCGTGGCCCCCGAAGGTCCGGCGACCCGCTTCGCCGCCCGGTGCCTCGACGCCTGGGACGACGACTTCGAGGCCCGCGCCCACCACATGGGCCGCGACACGAAACCTCGAATCGACGTCACCGGGTTTGCCGCGTCCGACAACCCGTCGATCGTGTGGCAACGCGACGCGGTGAGCGTCTCGGCCGTCGCCGTCCGGCATCAGCCCCTCGAACCGGCCGTGGCCTTTCGAGTCGACGCGCCCGAGGGGTCGGTCGTGGTGAGCGGCGACACGCGCGTGTGCGACGAAGTCGAGCGCCTCGCCACGGGTGTCGACGTCCTCGTCCACGAGGTGGCGCTGGTCCATTCGCTCGACGGCACGCCGTGGGAGGTGCTGTTCGAATACCACGCGGACTCCCTCGCCCTCGGGGCGATGGCCGAACGCGCCGGGGTTCGCACGCTGGTCCTCACTCACTTTGCCCCGCCCCCGGGCCTGATCGCGGACGTGGACCGCTACGTCGCCGACATTCGAGAGGGTGGCTACTCGGGCGCCGTGGTCGCGGCGGCCGACCTCGAGCGCATCACCGTCGCGTAGCTACACGAGCGCCAGCGCGGTCCCGGCGCCAATCTCGACGAGCAGGAGGAGGGCGATCATCGCAAATCGCCGGTCGCCGATCTGCCACCACCGGCCGACGAAGAAGGCGACTCGAAGCAGTGGCGCGGCGACGAGGACGCCGACCATCACCACACCGGCCACCTCGGCGGCGCTCGACGGGATTGCGGCCGCGACCGCCAACAAGAAGACGAGGAACCCCGCGATCCGCAGCGGGCGGATGAGTTTCTTCCCCATCCCGACGGGGTGCCACGGGCGCTCCGATGCAGCATTCATCCGGTCGCGACCACCAACGATGCGATCACGGCGAGCGCCGCGCTGAGCACGACCCGAACGACGCGCTCGGGAACCCACATCTGGAGCGCGGCGCCGGCACGACCACCGGGGACCGCCCCCGCAACCGCCGCCGCGGCCATGTCGACGTCTACGTGTCCGCGTGCGAGGAACACCAGCAAGGCCGACGCGGCCGTGACGCCGACCGTGAACGTCGTGGTGGCGGCGGCCACGCGCGCCGGGATTCGCATCACCGAGACGAGCACCGGCGTCTTCAGGTACCCGCCGCTCACGCCGGAGAGACCGGCCACCACCCCGGCGCCGGCCATCAGCGCCGTGCCCGTTGCCGTCCGCTGGGCCGCGTAGGGAACGACGTCACCGATGCCGTCCATCGGCGCGGCGCCGGCCAGGGTGCCGGGCCATTCGCCAGGGCTCTCCGCCGCAAATGCGGCGGTCGTCGGCTCGGTCACCGGGCGAGGCCGGAGCACGAGGACGGCCCCGATGAGCGCCACCGCGGCCATGACGAGCCGGAGGGCGTCGGGAGAGGTCAGCCCTGCGAGCATGGCGCCGAGCATGGCGCCCGCGCTGGCCGCCGTTTCGGTGACGATGCCGATTCGGTGATGGACCAGTCCCGCGTCGATCTGTGTGGGCGAGGCGGCGAGGGACGCGGCGATCACGGTCAACAGCCCGACCGGCGCCGCGGCGGTTGGATCCGCGCCCACCAGCACGAGAAGGGGGACGAGGAGCACGGCACCCCCGAGGCCGCCGAGGGTTCCGATGGCGCCGGCGCCAAACCCATAGATGGCGATCGCCGGAAGCGTGGTCACCACGCCAGCATCGCAGGTGACACCGCCACCCGATTGCTCACGGCGTGGCGGTGCGAGGGCCGGGCGGCCCGCTGCGTACGCTGGATGGTCCGTTTCGTCGACCGAGTGTGAACCCGCCGTATGAGCCATCCCGATCTTGGGGCCGAACAACGCCATTTTGATCGGCTGTATCAAAAGCTCGATGAGGAGATCGCCCACGTCGAGGGGCGGCTCCAGGATGTGCGCGTCCAACGAGTCGGTGGGCACGGGCAGGCCCGTTTCGAGCGCGACGCCTTCGCGGGCCATCTCGAGGACCGGATGGCGGCCTTCCGGGCGCACCGCCGCGACGACCTCTGCTTCGGCCGGATCGATCTCGACGACGGCCGCCGCTTTTACATCGGTCGACTCGGGCTCTCCGATGACGACCACGAACCGTTGCTCGTCGACTGGCGGGCCCCCGCAGCGGCCCCCTTCTACCAAGCCACGCCACGTGAGCCGATGGGCGTCGTGCGCCGTCGGCACTTCCTCACTCGCGAGCGGCGCATCCTCGGGATCGAAGACGACGTGCTCGACGCCGACGGCCTGTCGGAGTCCGAAGCCGACTCGCTGCGCGGTGAGGCGGCGCTCCAGTATGCGATGGGAAGCGCGCGCACCGGACGAATGCGCGAGATCGCGGCGACGATCCAGCGCGAACAGGACGAGATCATCCGCGCCCCACTCACGCCGGTGGTGTTCGTGCAGGGCGGGCCGGGCACGGGGAAGACCGCCGTCGCGCTGCACCGCGCCGCGTATCTCCTCTACACGCACCGTCGGCGGCTATCGGCGTCGGACGTCATCGTCGTCGGGCCCAACCCGCTCTTCCTTCGGTACATCGATCAGGTGCTGCCGTCGCTGGGCGAAAACGGAGCCGACCTCACATCGGTCCCCGGCGTCTACGCCCGGCGCGAGTGGAACGACGAGCCTCGGCATGTGCGTGCGATCAAGACCCGTCCGCAGATGGCCCAGGCCATCGCCAACGCGATCGCGACGCGCCGGCGACCGATCCGCAAGGCCATGGACATCGACGTCGAGGGTGTGCGCGTCCTCGTCACGCCTCAGGACACCCGTGAAATCCTCGGCCAGGCCCGAGGACGACGGGGCCGCCACAACGCGGTCGCCCTCCACGTCCACGACCGCCTGGTGCGACTCCTCTGGCGGCGGGCAGGCACGGCGGCGTCGAACGTCATGGAATACGAGGACTTCCGCCTCGAGATGCTGACGTCCCGCCGCTTCCGGCGGCTGAGCATGCGGGTGTGGCCGACCCTCACGCCCGAGCAGCTCCTCAACGATCTCTTCGGTTTCCCCGCGCTCCGCCGCGAGGCGACTCGCGGCGTGCTGTCGGACGCCGACGCGACCCTGCTGGTGCGCGAGTGGAGCCCGCGCGTCGAGGACGCCCGCTGGTCCCACGCCGACGCCGCCCTCCTCGACGAGGCCGCCGACCGGCTCGGCCCCATTCCGAGCGAACTTGACCCCACGGCGCGTCGGCGGGCGGAGGCGTTGTGGACCGACGACGAAGAAACGCGCGCCGAGGCGGAGTACACGCGCCAGCTCCTGAGCGGCTTGGGAGGAGGCATCGTCCCGCGCTCGATGCTCGAGCAGCGAGCGGGGCTGAGCCCGGCTCGGGCTCGCGGCGGACGCGACGATGACGACGACCTCGCGGCGACGTCGTGGGGCCGCACCTGGCGCTACGCCGTCGTCGACGAGGCACAGGACCTCTCGCCCATGGAGTGGAGCATGGTCGGCCGGCACGCGCCCCGCCGCGCCGCCACGGTGGTCGGCGATCTCGCCCAGGGCACCGAGCCTTGGTCGGCGCGCAACTGGGAAGACGTTCGCCAATGGATGGGTGCACCTCCCGACGCATCCGTCTCCGAGCTGACCATCAACTACCGGACGCCAACCGAGGTCGCCGCCTTCGCGGCGCGCGTGCTCGCGCTGGCCAACCCTCGCCTCTCTCCCCCGGCGTCGGTCCGGAGCGTCGCCGATTCCCTGGTGTTCGTCGAAGCGGCCGTCAACGACGCCGGCCTCGGCGAACCCGCCGCCACCGAAGCCCTCGCGGCTCGCGAGCGCCTCGGCGACGGCATCGCGGGCGTCATCGTGGCGCCGTCGTCGCTCGAGCCTGCGCGCGCGGCCGTCGAGGCGCGGCTCGGCCGGGCCCTCCCCGCCCTCGGTGATCCCACCGCGCTCGACGCACCCATTGCGGTGATGACTCCGGCGCTGTCCAAGGGACTCGAGTTCGACGTCGTGGTCGTGGCCGACCCCGGTGCGGTCGCCGACGAGCTCGGCTGGGGCGCCCTCTACGTCGCGTGCACCCGCGCCACCCAGCGGCTCATCGTCGTCCATCCCCCCGGGTGGGCCCTTCCGGAGCCCACGACCACGACGTGAGGGAACAGTCCGCCGTCAGCGATCCCGATTGAGGAACTGGCGCGTGCGCTCCTCGCGCGGACCGTCGAGGACGTCGCTCGGAGCGCCCTCCTCCACCACCCTGCCGTCGTCCATGAAGACAACGCGGTCGCTCACGTCGCGTGCGAAGTCCATCTCGTGCGTGACGACGACCATCGTCATGCCCCCGTCGGCGAGATCGCGCATCACGGCGAGCACCTCGCCCACGAGTTCGGGGTCGAGCGCGGAGGTGACCTCATCGAAGAGCATCACTTCGGGCTCCATCGCCAGGGCGCGGGCGATAGCCACCCGCTGTTGCTGGCCGCCCGACAGCCGGTCGGGGTACTCGTCGGCCTTCTCGGCAAGCCCGACGCGGGCGAGCAGGTCCTGCGCACGCTCGCGGGCGACGGCCTCTTCGAGCCGCAGGACGTGACGGGGCCCGGTCATCACGTTGTGCA
>DATDOY010000108.1:0-4351 GCA_035293045.1 Acidimicrobiia bacterium | reverse complement strand
GTAGTCGAAGGGAAAGCGTCGCAAATATGAGAGCGACGAGAACGCCGTACCGAAGTCGTCGAGTGCGAGTCGCACGCCAAGATCCTTGAGCCCCCGAAGGTTCCGCGCCATCTCCGGCGTGTCCTCCAGCAACATGGTCTCGGTGATCTCAATGATGAGGCCCGCGGGGTCGATCCTCTCGCGATCGAGGACCTCTCGGACCCGGTGTGCGACGCTCGAATCGGCGAGCTCCGCTGCCGACATGTTGACGCTCACCCACAGGCCTGACACTGCGGACCGGTCGCGCCGCCAACACCCGAGATCACGAGTCGCCCGCTCGAGGACGTGGCGTCCAATGTCGGCGACGTAGCCGGTCTCCTCCGCGAGGGGAAGAAACCGGCCCGGAGGCACGAGGCCGTCCGTCGGGTGATCCCATCGCACGAGTGCCTCGAACCCGACGATCCGACCACTGACGAGCTCAAGAATGGGTTGGTAGTGCACCACAAGCTCGGCGACGGGTGGGAGCTGACTCTGCTCGTCGCTCACGACGATCTCCCCTGCCCGAACCAGGTGGATGGCATCGACAAGATCCCGGAGCGCGCGGGTCTTGCGCACCCAGGCAGAACAGCCGGCGTCCAGCGCCGCGCGATACGCGCCCGGTCGTTCAGATCCGGTGAGCATGATCACGTTCACTTCCGGCATCTCGCTCTTGATCATCCGGGCGGCGGCAGCGCCGTCCATGTCGGGCAACGCGTAGTCCATGATCACGACGTCGGGCCGCTCGTTACGCACGCGTTCGATCCCTCTGCTCGCCGTTGGCTCCGCCCCGATCACCAACAGCGTGGGGTCGCCGGCGAGCAGACGCATGAGGCCCTCGCTGAGCATGGCGTGGTCGTCGACGATCACCACCCTGACTGGAAGGGCCAGGTCGCTGCTCACTGCTTCGCCCGGTTGCGACACGACATATAACACGCTCGAGGGCGCGAAAAGTGGCGGGTGAATTTTCAGTGGCGATCCCCCGGTTGGTCGCCAGCCAGGCAGGGACAGGCAGCGGCGGCGGAACCGCAGTCACTCATGTTCTGGCACTTCGATGATCCGGCTGCCACGGCAGAGGCACGATTCCCATCCCCGGATTTCGTGACGCCAGGGCCGGTCTTCCACGCCCAGGATCGACACTTCAGTGCCCCTTGCCCGTGTACCTCGCTGACAGGTCCGCGGCCCATCCGGCCGCGGACGCGGATCGGCAGGAGACACGAGATGGACAACTACACCGTCATTCGAGAGGCGATTCTGAAGAAGCAGCAGGTCGTCGCCACATACCGCGGGCACCGACGCGAGATGTGCCCTCACGCGATCGGCACCAACAGGGAAGCCCGCGCTCAAGCGCTCTTCTACCAGTTCGGCGGCACCAGTTCGTCGGGGCTCAGCACCGATCCCACGGAGAACTGGCGCTGCATCCCCGTGGACGACCTGATCGACGTTGAGGTGCGCGACGGGGAGTGGGTCACCGCGACCAACCACTCGCGGCCACAGAGGTGTGTCTTCGACGTCGATGTCGAGGTGTCGTTCTAGCGATCCCGCGCCGGAGATTGGGGTGCTCCCGCCGCCACCACCGCGCGGCAGCGGGAGCCCGCCCCGTTGTCGCCCCTCCGCGTCGCCGTCCCGGGGGATTGGGGGTGGAACGGATCTGCTTGGAACGAAGTTTGTGTCAGGCGCTTGGGGCACGCCCTTCACGTCGAAGCCATGCACGCGCCGACTCACTAGATTTCGACGCGCCGTCAGCCCCGCGTGGACGAGGTCGCAGGTTGGTGACGCCCGATGCGCTGCCCGAAACCGGGCCTCGCCCCTCGAACCGAGCGGCGAGCGAACGGTCAGTCCCACGACGCGGGGGAAGGCATTGCGTCTGAAACCGAGCCGTTGCGAACAGATATGTCGGGGCGCCAACCAATCCGAGGTCTTCGTCCACGATTAGGTACACGGACGGATGGCGATTTTGTGTCGCGCTGTGAACAAGAAATTCACGGCAGCAGGATCGTGTCACGATCGGTGGCCAAGCCGGCCGCCTTCACGAGGCCTTCGTCGCCCTGACAAAACTCACCCATCACGGCAGCCTCGGCGTTGTCGGCAATGGCCGTCAAGCGAGACGGATCCATCGAGCCGCCCACGATCGGGCCGTCGAGCAGAGCGGCGGTCGTGCACCGTGCTTCCGCCTCGGAGAGTTCACGAGACAGGTTCGAGGTGGGATCGTCCGGGTCCGGGCGGATCATCGTGAGCCGCAACGCGTACTCCGTCGTCCCATCCGAATCGAGGTCGCCGAGGTCGAACAACTCGACGATGCGGCCTTCCTGCGGGTAGTCGATCAGGGACGCCGTCTCGATCCGCCAGAAGCCGTTGGTCACCGTGGCGCTGTCGCCCTGGATGGCGCAGCTCGTCGAGGTGCACGGCCGGATGCGGTTCAGGTGCGTGTGGCCGGCGATCCAGGCGACGACGTTGTCGTAGTCGCCGAGTAACTCATCGAGCTCGATCGCCGAGCGCTCGCCGAGCTGGCCGAAGCGGTACTCGGTGAACGAGGCGTCGGGGTGGTGGGTGAAGACGAGGACGGCTTGTCCCCCGGCCTCGGCGTCGTCCAACTCGTCTTCGAGCCAGGCGAACTGTTCGTCGTCCATCACGCCCATCTCGAGCCCGCGCGCGTCGGTGATCTCGCTGCCGTCGATGAGCCCGGCCGTATCGGTGTTGGTCTGCCCGCCACGGTGCGCCTCGTCGCGCACGCCGTCCCAGATCGTGTTGAGCACGATCATGCGCACGTCGCCATCAGCGGCGTCGAAGGCGTAGTAGCCGTCGTTGCGATCGTTGGCATCGGCAAAGCGCGCGGACTCGACAAGGTTGAAGCCATGACCGACCGGTCCCGGCGAGGACTCCGTGTAGAAGAACTCGTTGATGAACTCGCGCTGGCTCTTGAGGAAGTAGCGCCCGAAGGCGAGGAACCCCGCCTGGAACGGCTCCTGGAAGGTGACGGTGCCCCGCACGGCTCCGTCGTGGTTGCCGAAGACCGCGTAGTGGGGAATCGCCATGCGCTCGTTGTCACACCCGGCGTCATCGTGATCGCAGCGCAGGGCAGCGGGGAGGCCGGGCGCCGTGAGCTGCGACCCCCCGGCGGTGCTGGCCACCCCGGTCTCGGCGATCTGGCGCGCCGAGCGCGTGGGGGTGATCTGGTAGGTCGGGTCGTCGGGGTCAGGCGTGGGAGCCTGGGTGTCGGCCACGAGCCGGCCGGTGGGACCGGAGAAGAGTCCCTGCATGGCGGGCGTACACGGAGTCGAGCCAAGCTTGGGAACGCCCCGCGAGTCGCGCGTCGTGTAGCCGCAGTTCGCCTCGTAGGCCGTCGGGGCTCCCGACACCCCGTCGAGATTGTCAATGTAGCGGCGCGTCTCGTTCAGGGTGGCGGCGTCGCTGAGGTCACCGGTCGCGATCATGAGCTCCGGCTTCGGCGCGGCGATGTGGTTCCGGCACACGTTGACGGTCCGGATCATGGCGTTGAGAACCTCGTCGGTGTACTCCTCTTGGAGACGCTGAGCGGCTCCGTTGTCGAGCGCCGGGTCAAGTACCGATTCGGTCCAGTTGCCCGCGATCACCGCCGAGGCTTCGTCGTCAAGGATGTGGCTGTCTGAAAGATTCACGAATCGGAACACCGGCTTGTTCGGCAGGGTGACCGACGTGCCGCTGAGACTGCGGGTCGTGTAGGAGGCGGCCTCGCAGTCGATGTGATTCGACGCCTCGCTCACCCCGATGAGCCCGGTGATGGGCGGCAACGCCGAGAACACCACGACGGCTGCGACCAGCGTTCTGATTCGAGTGCGCGCCATGAAACGACCTCCTCGTAGGCGCCCCGACCCTAGGGAGGCCTTGGTCACGTGCGCTCCCCCATCTGGGGGAGCGAGTCCGGAAAACCCGGCTGGCTCTCGCCGGATCCGAAGGCGGGACGCAAGATCAGGTCACGCATCAGCGCGTCGCGCACGACCCTGCGCAGCACGACCGCCTTGATCTCGTCGCACACGAGGCGCACGATCCGCACTCCGGTGTCGCCCACTTGCCCGTCGTCCACCACGATCACGATCTGGTCGTGCGCGAGGGCACAGGCCGTGTCGGTGAAGCTCACCGCCGGCCACACCAACCGCGTGGCGAGAAACCACGCCTCGCCGCCAACGGTCGCGTCGATCAGCGCGAACGACTCGAGGCGTTCGTGGCCCGGTGGGGCGATGCACTGCAAGGTCGCTGTACGCAACCTCGCGTCGATGACGGCATACCGCCCCGCGGCGACGTGCTCGACGGCCTGACGGACGGCATCAGGGAGATCGTCACCTCCCACCGCGTCGAC
>DATDOY010000107.1:0-4863 GCA_035293045.1 Acidimicrobiia bacterium | reverse complement strand
CCACGCTCCATCCACTCGACGAACTGGGCGAGGTCGGAGGCGTACGCGGTCCGCGTGTGGGGGCTGACCGCGGTCAGCGAAGCGAGAAAGTCGTCGACGGGCCAGCCCATGGCGTCCACGGTAGGACGCACTACCGTGCGCGACGTGGACGCCGGTCGCGCCCGAGCCCTCTTTGTCGCCGCTCCGGTTGCCCGGCTGGCCACCGTCGACGCGGGTGGCCGGCCGCGGCTCATGCCGGTGACCTTCGCCACCGACGGTGACCGCCTGTATTCAGCCGTCGACCACAAGCCCAAGACGACGACGGATCTCGCCCGGCTCCGGGACATCGAGGTCAACCCCGAGGTCACGCTGCTCGCCGATCACTACGACGACGACTGGTCGGCCCTCTGGTGGGTCCGCGTGCGCGGCATCGCCACAATCGTGACGGAGCGGGACGTGCACGACCGCGCGCTCGACCTCCTGGCTGACAAGTACCCGCAGTACGCCGAGCGGCGTCCCGAGGGTCCCGTGATCGTCGTCGCGCTCACCGAGTGGCGGGGGTGGTCCGCGACGGCAGGATCAGCCGGAGACGGCGTCGCCCCGGCCGACTGAGGGCGCCCGTCCGCGCGGCTCGCCGAGGCGATAGGCGATGACGGCCCATCGGTTCCCGGTGCGACGGAGCCCGATCTGGTTGTGGACCTCGCCGCCGTCCCGCAGGGCCAAACGAGTCGTCGCCCGGGCCGAGGTCCGGATCACGTCGAGGTCCTGCACTTCGACCCGCACGACGAGACCCGCGAGATCGGTCCGCCCGGCGAAGCGCTCGCCCTTGTCGGCGATGAACTCGGCGCGGGAGCGCCCGTCTCGGAGCGACGGCCCGCTCAACCGCCAGAGCAGATCGAAGTCGAGCCGATCCCACGCCTCTTCGTAGGCCAGAGCGGTCTCCGCCGGGTCTGGGCGGTCGAGCGCCAACGCCACGAGGACGGCAATAGCGAGCGCGAGGATCGCGACGCCGACGACCACGGCGGGAACGATGGACGGGCTCACCCCACCAGCCTACGGACGGTCTCGCCGGCGCCCCCGACCGGCGGTCCCCTGAGCGACCGCCGCGAGATGGTGCGGGGGCGGGTGCGGGGCCGGATGCGGGGCGGGTAGCTTCGGGGACCGTGCCCGATCTCACGTGGCGCACCGACGTGCTCGAGCACGACGGCGAGCGCATCTATTTCGAGGAAGTGGGCGATGGGCCCGCCCTCGTGCTCTGCCACGGCGCCGGGGGGAACCACGCCGTGTGGTACCAGCAGGTCGCCCATTTCGCGCCTCGGCACCGGGTGATCACCTGGGACCAGCGCGGCTACGGACGCTCGACGCGCAACGGCGAGATCGGGCCCCGGCCGGCCGTGCGTGACCTCACCGCCCTCCTCGACCACCTCGGCGTCGGTCAGGCCCACGTCGTCGGACAGTCGATGGGCGGGTGGTGCGCCCTCGGGTTCGCCATCGAGCACCCGGCCCGCGTGCGCTCGCTCGTGCTCGCCGACACCCTCGGCGGCATCTTCACCCCCGAGATCATCGAGATCCTCACGTCGCGGGTGACTCCTCCGCCCCTGGGCGAGCCGCCCGTGTTCGGAGTGCATCCCGCCGTCGACGGACTCATCGATCACGACCCGGCGCAAGCGTTCCTCTACCAACAGCTCTCGACGTTCACCGAAGAGGTTCCCTCGCTCGAAGCCATCGCGCTGTTGCTGCAGACCCAGTGGGACCTCGACACCCTCCAAACGTTGGGCGTGCCGACGCTGTTCCTCTTCGGCAGCGACGACAATCTGTTCCCGGCCGACGCCCTGCGTCTCGCGGCGGGCCTCATCCCCGGCGCCGAGGTCGTCGAGATTCCCGGTGCCACGCACTCCCCCTACTTCGCCGCGCCCGGAGCGTGGAACGCGGCGGTCGAGGACTTCCTGTCCCGCGTGGTTGATCCCAGCGGCCTCCACGGGCCGTGAGCCGCCCGAAAACTGAGCCGAAGGCATCCTTCGCCCAGGAGAGGACGAGGACGCGGACTTAGATGTCCCACCCCTCCGGTAGCGTCGCTCTCATCCGTCGTGGGCCGCGTCACGGCCCTCTTGAGTGCAGTTCCCATCGCTCTGGAGGTTCCCGTGGCGCTCGCCATCGTTCGCTCCGCGACGCTGCTCGGCGTCGAAGGTCAGCCGATCACCGTCGAAGTCCACGTCAGCAACGGCCTACCCGGGTACACGGTCGTGGGGCTGCCCGACACCGCGGTTCGCGAATCCCGCGACCGGGTGCGGGCCGCCTGTCTCTCGTCGGGGCTCGAGTGGGCGCTCAAGAAGGTCACCATCAACCTCGCCCCGTCGGGAGTGCGCAAGAGCGGCGCCGGGCTCGACCTCGCCGTCGCCGTCGCCTTGCTCGAGGCATCCGGCCAACTCCCGTCCGGATGCCTCGAGGGCGTCGGCGTGCTGGGCGAACTCGGGCTCGACGGATCCGTGCGATCGGTCCCGGGCATGCTCAGCCTGGTGGCGGCGCTCGCCGACTCCGGGGTTCGAACCGTCGTCGTGCCCCGACTCGACGGCTACGAGGCGTCGCTGGTGCGGGCGTTGCGGGTCCGGCCGGTCGGCCATCTCGGCGAGCTCGTCGACTGCCTCAAGGGCGAGGCGACCTGGGGCGCGGTCGCTG
This sequence comes from Acidimicrobiia bacterium, assembly GCA_035293045.1. GTDB lineage: Bacteria > Actinomycetota > Acidimicrobiia > IMCC26256 > JACPCJ01 > DATDOY01. Next base: position 2,208 of record DATDOY010000107.1, on the reverse strand, counting down.
CGTCGGCCGAACGCCACGACGAGCCGTCGGGCGACGAGGCGCTCGACCTCGGCGACGTGCGCGGGCTCATCACGGCGCGGCTCGCCCTCGAGCTGAGCGCGGCGGGCGGGCACCACCTGCTCCTGGTCGGTCCGCCCGGAGTGGGCAAGACGATGCTCTCGCGCCGGCTTCCGTCCATCTTGCCCCCGCTCACCTACGACGAGGCCTTCGAGGTCACCCGGATCCAGTCGGCGATGGGCGACTTCATGGGATCCCTCGCCGAGCGACGGCCCTTCCGTGCGCCCCATCACACCGCCACGACGCCCGCCCTGGTCGGCGGGGGAAGCGCGATCCCTCGTCCCGGCGAAGTGACGCGTGCCCATCGCGGTGTGCTATTTCTCGACGAGCTTGGAGAGTTTCGGCCGTCGTCGCTCGACGCGCTGCGCCAACCGCTCGAAGAACGAGTGATCCGGATCGCTCGGCATCCCGTCGCGCTCGAGTTCCCGGCGCACTTCACCCTGGTGGCCACGTCGAATCCGTGCCCGTGCGGCCTCGGGCCGCCCGCGTGCGGGTGCGACGACGCCAAGCGGGCCCGGTACAAGCGCAGACTGTCGGCGCCCCTCCTCGATCGCTTCGACCTCCGAGTGCTCGTGACCTCACCCGAGAGCCGCGACGCACCCGGCGAGGTGTCCAGCACCGTGGCCGAGCGCGTCGGCCATGCCGTCGAACGGCAACAGGCGCGCTACGCGGCGCGCCCGTGGCAGCGCAACGCTGAAGTGCCGGCGGGTGCGGTCGCCACCGACATCCCTCTCAACGGCGACGCCATCGACGCCATCCTCGACGTCGCCGAGCGCTGTGCCCTGAGCGGGCGGGGTCTGAGCGGGGTGCGCCGCGTGGCGCGGACGCTCGCCGACGTCGAAGGGAGCCCGTCGATCCTCCCCGAGCACGTCCTCTCGGCCGGCGAACTTCGCCAGGAGGTCTTCGAATGACAGGAGTGCCTGCCACGGGACCGCACGGTCCCTTGTCGCGCGACGCCGCCGCGCTCGCGCTCCTCGCCGCTCACGACGAGGAGCCCGATCGGCTCGCCGCCTTGCTCGCACGCCATCCCGATCCTCGGAAGGCCCTCCGCGCGCTGGGCCAGAAGGTCGACGTCGATCGAGCGAAGGCGATCCTGGCGTCGCGCCGCACGCGCGTGTTCGTCGCCGGCGACGACGACTATCCGATCGATCCCGACCTTCCCGACCGTCCGGCGATCCTCCTCGCTGAGGGCGAGCGGCCCGACGCGTTGGACGCGCCCCGCGTCGCGATCGTCGGGACGCGCGCGGCGACCCCCCACGGCATCGCCGACGCCCGTTCCATCGCGGCCACCCTGGCCGAGGCGGGCGTGACCGTGGTCAGCGGACTCGCCATCGGCATCGACGGCGCCGCGCACGAGGGCGCGCTCGACGCCGGGGGGCTCACCGTCGGCGTCGTCGCGACCGGCCTCGACGTCGTCTACCCGCGACGGCACCGCATCCTCTTCGACCGCGTGCGCGCCGCCGGCCTGCTGGTGTCGGAATACCGCTATGGCACCGAACCGCTACCCCGACGCTTCCCCGTCCGCAATCGCATCATCGCCGGCCTGTCGCAGGCCGTGGTCGTCGTCGAAGCCACATTGCGGGGCGGCGCGCGCATCACCGCCGACGCCGCCCTCGGCTACGGCATCGACGTGCTGGCCATGCCGGGCTCCCGGCGCAACCCCGCCGCCGCGGGCTGCAACGCGCTGATCGCCGACGGCGCCCACCCGCTGCTCGATCCGTCGGATGTGCTGGTCGCGTTGGGATTGCCCCAGGGATCCGCCAAGGTGTGGGCGACGCCGTCCCGGCCGGAGCCCGTGGGCGACGCCGCCCGCGTGCACGCCGCCCTCGCCGGCGAGCCCGCCACCACCGATCAGCTGGCGTCGCGCACCCAACTCACGAACGCGCAGGTCGCCCTGGCGCTGGCTTCGCTCGAGCGCGAGCGCTGGGTCACCCGTTCGCGCGGTTTGATCTGGCCCGCGTGAGCCGGCCCCGGGACCGCTACTCCCCGCGGAACTCCGGGTCCCGCCGTTGCGCGAAGGCGGCCATGGCCTCGGTCGTGTCGGCCGATGAGAACGACACGTTCTGGGCGACCGCCTCGAACTCGAGCGACGCCGCCATCGAGGTCTCGAAGGCCCGGTTCAGCGCCTTCTTCATGATCGACAGGTTGATG
>DATDOY010000106.1:0-64570 GCA_035293045.1 Acidimicrobiia bacterium | reverse complement strand
AGGAGTCGGAGCACGACCGAGAAGTCCTTCATCTCCGAGCGAAACCCCTCGGGGTGGGTCACGATCTCCTTCAGCTCGCTGAGCGCCGCTTTGGCGTAGTCGCCGGCGTCCATCGAGACCACCACGTGCTCGAGGTAGCCGACGATCTTGGCGAACTCCCCCTCCTCGAGCCAGACCCCGTGCCCATCTGGGCACACGTCGAGCCTCACGCCCGAGTGCATGTACTCCCGCGTGTCCATGGCGACCCCACAGTGGGGGCACGCCCGGCCGCTCGGCCCCGAGGTGGCTCCGCCAGGCGTCTCCTGAAAGGGGTCGAAGTCGAGCCAGCGCAGATCCTCGTCGGTGCGATCCTTGGCCAGGCGGAGCTCGTCGGCGTCGAACCATGTCCCGTGGCACCGGTTGCACTCATCGACGTCGACGCCGTCACGGGTGGTTCGTTCCAGGCTGGCTCCGCAGGCAGGGCAGGTCATCGGGGCACGCTAACGCGTGGACCGCGGCGGGCCGCTCCCGCACGATCCCAGGCAGGGCCCGCCGTCCCCGAGCAGGTGATTCCCGCCACACGGCGAAATACGAGCTTGACGGTCGGATTTAAAACTGATCAGATAGGTCAGGTTTTCGGCCAGTCCGTTCGGGCGTGAAAGGGATTCCACGTGCAGCAGCTGATCACGTTCGGCCTTGCGGGCCTCATCGCCCAGCTCGTGGACGGGTCGCTCGGCATGGGATACGGCGTCACGTCCACCTCCCTCCTCGTGACGACGGGTACCGCCGCCGCCGTGGCGTCGGCCAGCGTCCACGTCGCCAAGCTCGGAACCGCCGTGGCCGGCGGCGCGGCCCACCACCGGTTCGGCAACGTCGACTGGCGGGCCGTTCGCTGGCTCGCCGCGCCCGGGGCCCTCGGGGCCTTCCTCGGCGCGGTGGCCCTGAGCGCCGCGCCCGTGGCGGGGGTCGGGCCCTTCGTCGCCCTCTTCCTCCTCGGCCTCGGCGTCTACGTGATCGTGCGGTTCCGGGCAGGGGCGAGCGTGGGCGAGGTCGTCGCCCGCCGTCCCCACCAGGGCCGCTTCTTCGTCGTCCTCGGTGGGGGCGCCGGGTTCCTCGACGCCGCCGGTGGCGGCGGCTGGGGTCCGGTCGGCACCTCAACGCTGCTCGCCGCGGGCCGCATGGAGCCGCGCCAGGTGATCGGCACCGTGTCGGCGAGTGAGTTCCTCGTCTCGCTCGGCGCAACGGCCGGGTTTCTCATCGCCCTTCCATTCGCCAACCTGAACTTCGCCCTCATCGGCGCGCTGCTCGCCGGTGGCCTCGTGGCCGCCCCGGTGGCCGCGTGGCTCACCCACCATCTCGACCAACGCACCCTCGGCACCGCCATCGGGGTGTTCATCATCGCCACCAACCTTCGCACGCTCGCCGGCGCGCTCGGCGCCGACGCCACCACGATGGCCGCCGCTTCGGTGGTGCTCGCGGGCGTGTGGTTGATGATGGCCTTGCACCTCGCACGCGCCGTCAAGCGCGGCCTGCGCGCTCGCCCGATTCGAGAGACCGTCTCCGTCTGACGGTTCCTCGGATCAAGGCGCTCGGAACGGGCGTTTCGAGCGCGATCGAGTTTGGCCACGTTTGACGTCCGGACGGCGCGGGAATGATTGGCGCATGGCACCACTTACATGGATCCTCGCAGTCATCCTCGCCGTGTTCGGCGTTCTCCAACTGCTCTCGGGCGATGTGCTCTGGGCGGTCGTGCTGTTCGTTGCCGCGGCCGTGGTCGGTCCCGGCGGCTACAGCATCTTCAATCGCAGCACGGTCTGATCGAACGCGCCTGATCCGACCGCGTCGTTGCCGGTCGCTCGCGGCTACGCAAGGGCGCGCTCGTTGAGCGCGCTGAGGCGTTCGCAGGCCTCGATGTATTCCTCGACGAGCCGCTGCACCACATCGCCCGCGCGCTCGACGTGGTTGAGCATCCCGACGACCTGGCCCACCGGGTTGAAGTTCGTCTTCTTGGACTGCTCCGGGTATTCGTGTCCGCGACGCACGGCCTCGAGCGACACCATGAGTTGCAGCGGCATCGGCAACGGGTCGGGCGTGTCGGGGCGTTCCCACGCGTCGGTCCAGTCGTTGGCCAACATGCGACAGGGCTTCCCGGTGTACGACCGAGAACGGATCGTGTCGTGGCTGGTCGCCGCGAGGTACGACTCCATCTGCGCGGGCGGCACGTCGGCTTCTTCCACGGTGAGCCACAGCGATCCCGTCCACACGCCCGCCGCCCCCATCGCGAGAGCGGCCGCGATCTGGGCGCCATTGGCCACGCCCCCGGCGGCAAGCACCGGCAACGGCGCGACCGCCTCGACCACCTGCGGCCACAGCACCACCGACGAAACCTCGCCGCAGTGTCCGCCGCCTTCGGTCCCCTGACAGACGACGAAATCGAGCCCGGCCTCCTTGTGGCTGAGCGCGTGACGCACCGACCCGCACAGCGCACCCACGAGCTTGCCCGTCGCCTGGATCTCGGCGACGACATCCGCCGGCGGCGTGCCAAGCGCGTTGGCAACGAGCCGCACCTTGTCGTGGCGGAGGAGCACCTCTACCTGGGGAGCGGCGGTGATGGCCGTGACGCCGAGGAGGTCGCGTCGGTGTTCGTCGGGCGGCAACTCGGGGACGTCGTGGTCGGCGAGGATCTTGTGGGCAAACTGGCGGTGCTCGTCGGGGATGTGCTTGTTGAGCTCCGCCTCGAGCCCCTCGGGCGTCATGTCGTCGATGTCCATCCCCTCGTACTTGTTGGGGATGACGATGTCGACGCCGTACGGCTTGTCGCCCAGGTGCTCGTCGAGCCACGACAGCTCGACCTCCATTTGGTCCCCGTCGAAGGCAAGGGCGCCAAGCACCCCGAGGCCCCCGGCCTTGGAAACCGCGGCGACCACGTCCCGGCAGTGACTGAAGGCGAAAATCGGGTACTCGATCCCGAGCTGCTCGCAGATTTCGGTTCGCATGGGTCCGATCCTTCCGGGGCCGTCGAGGGCGGCGGCGCGATCGCCTCGCCCCCACCATTGTCTCCCATTCTCGGGCACGGTCCCCATCGCCGTCACACCCGGCTGCTTCACTTGGCCCATGGCGTCGTCGCCGCACGTCGTGCTTTCGAACACGTTTCCGGCAGAGATCCGCCCGGAGATGGCGACGATCGTGTGCGAGGGCTTCGACGGCGTGCTCGCCGACGACGTCGAGGTCCACGTGAAGGCTCGGGCGCGCGTCGAGCGGCGCTACGTGATGGAGTTCACCCGTCGGGGTCGCCTCACCCGGTGGGCCTACGCGCGCAAGCGTGACGCACACGCCGACGCCCGTCGCTACCGGGGCGAGGTCACGGTCGAAACCCGTCGGTCTCCGCGCGCCGGCGACTGGTCGGGCCGGGCCTACGACGGCGTACCCGACATCTCGCGGGTCGCTCCCGGCGTGGCCTACCTCGTCACGATGAACATCCCCGCCGATCCCCGCCGACTCACGCGGTATCCGCTCACCCACCAGGACCCTCGCCTCAAGACCTCGCCGGAGATCCTGTTCGAGTGTTGGCAAGACGAGCTGTTCCATGTGGCCGCCCATGAGGCCCGCCACATCCATCAGTTCCGCCACGAGCTCCGGCGCTCCGAGCTCGACGCGGAGCGCTGGGCCTTCGCCGCGATCGAGGCGCGGCGGGCGGCGCGCCAGCCGCTCACGCTGTTCGACCTCGACGCCCTCACCGTGGCTCCTGCGCCCGCGCCCGACCTGGGCGCCGCGACATCGCCGTCCCCATCCCCGGATCACACCCTCGAACCGGTCGAGGCCCAGGCCCGCGTGCGCGACCTGCTCAGTGCGTTGGCGGGGTCGACGGCGAGCCGTTCGACCGCAGGTGCGCCCGCTCGTTGAAGCCGAGCACCGCCGGCGGAGCGCCGTCCCGCGCCGCCACCGTCGTGATCGACGCCACGCCGACGTGGAGACGCCACGCCATCGTCGGTGATCCGTCGAGCGCCCAGATCACGGCCGCCTTGATCGGCGACACGTGCGTCACCGCGATGATCGTGCCATCGCCGGTCTGCTCGTCACACCACTCGCCCACCCTCGCGGTCACCTCGGCGAGCGATTCGCCGCCGGGCGGTCGAAATGCGGGATCGCGCCTCCACGTGCGCATCGCCTCGGCGGGGAGGTCGGCCAGCGGCACGCCCTCCCACTCGCCGTAGTCGATCTCGGCCAACCGGGGCTCGACCGCCGTGGGGGGCAGGGCGTCGTGCGCCGCCGCGATCGCCCCAGCCGTCTCGAGGCATCGGCGGAGCGGACTCGACCAGATCATGAGCGGCGTCACGCCGGCCAACGCGTGGGCAACCGCGGTCGCCTGTTCCCGGCCCGCGTCGGTGAGGCCAGGGTCGTTGCCCTGTCCGAGGAGGACGCCACGCTCGTTCGGCGCGGTCGAGCCGTGGCGAACAAGGATGATGTCCACGCGTCGGCCTACCCCGCACCCGTGGTGGCGTCGAGGGCGGCGTTCACGAGCGCGTCCGCTTCGGTGTTCTGCTCGCGGGGAACATGCGTGAGCGACACGGCGTCGAAGCCGTCGAGGAGGAGGCGCGCCCTCGCGTACAGGGGCTTTAGGCCCGCGTTCTTCACTCGATACTGCCCGCCGAGCTGTCGAATCACGAGTTGGGAGTCGGCGCGGACATCGACTTCCCGCGCACCGTGCTCGGCGGCATGTTCCAGGCCGGCGATGAGCGCGAGGTACTCCGCGACGTTGTTGGTGGCGACGCCGATCGACTCGCTGACCGCGGCTACCACGGTCGGAGGATCGGTCGACGGGTCGAGGACGACGGCCCCGATCGCAGCCGGCCCGGGGTTCCCGCGCGCTCCCCCGTCGGCGTAGATGATGACTTTGCCGCCGCCTGTCACGAGCGCACGAGGATGGCGCCGCACTGGTCGCAGCGAATGCTCTCTCCCGGCGGCAGCTTCTTGATCCGGTCGACCTCGACGGCGGGGAGCGCGAGGTGGCATCCCTGGCACATCCCGCCGACGAGGCGGGCGGCCCCGATCCCGTCGTTTCCGGCGCGGATGGTTTCGTAGGTCTTGAGCAACTCGGCAGAGACCTTCGCCGCCGCCGATCCTCGCTCGGTCGTCTCGGTCGCGAGTTCGGCGTCGATCGCCGCCTCCTGTTCCGAGATCACGCCGGTCAAGCGGTCGATGTCGGCGGTGACGGCCGCGACTTTCTCCTCGAGTTGGGCGACCTCTCCGTCGAGGCCCTCGCGCCGTTCCATGGCGTCGAGCTCCTGGTCTTCCATCGAGCTGCGTTGGCGCTTGAGTTGCTCGATGTCGGCCTGGAGCGCTTGCAGTTCGCGGGGGATGTTGTTCTTGCCGCTGTAGAGCTCTTGTTCGACCTCGGCGATGCGACGCTCGAGGGCATTGACGTTCTCGTCGAGGTGCCGTTCGTCGCGGGCCGCCGCGTCACGCTGGGTTTGGAGCTCGGCTCGCTGCGCCTCGAGCGCCTCGGCCTCCTCCTGCCGGGCGGCGAGCTCTTGACGCTCGGGGAGCTTGACGCGCCGGGCCCGCAGCCGGTCGATGGCGCTGTCGTGGTCCTGCACGCTGAGCAGATCGTCGAGTTCGCTCATTCCGATGGCGAGCCTAGCGAGGCCCGCCGCCGCGCCCCGAGGCGCGATCCGTTTCCGCGTCTGTGGCGCGTTATCGGGCTATGTCCCCGCTAACGCGCCACAGACGGAGGGAGTGGGCGCTGTAGGGCTCGAACCTACGGCCTCCGCCTTGTAAGGGCGGCGCTCTCCCAACTGAGCTAAGCGCCCGTGTCATCCGTTCTCGAGCAAGTGTTCCACCTGAGAGGTGGGAAACTTGCTCGAGAACGGCTGCAATCACGATTTCACGGCAGCGGGTCCTCCTCCGACGACACCTCGAGCCCCGCGTCGCGGAGCCGCGACGCCGCCGTGCCCGACCCGTCCACGAGCACCCCCGAGAACGTCCCGTCGTACACCCCCGACGACCCGCACGACGGGCTCCGCGCCTTGAGCACGGCGCGTCGTGCGCCACTGGCGAGGGCGACGCGGACGGCCGCCTCGGCCCCACGCCGATACGCCCCGGTGACGTCGACACCCTCCACATTGACGACCGAGCCGTCGGGCTGGATCTCAGCAGCCGCCCGCGGGGCCGCGAGGCCTCCGAGAACCTCCGGACACACCGGCACGATCCGATACCGCTCCGACAGCGTCTCGCGCAGGCTCACCTTCGCGGCGCGACCCTCGTGGTTGCACTCGACCCCGAGCAGGCAGGCCGAGACGATCAGCGCGGGCCGTTGGTCGGACCGACGGGAATCCACGCGCTCAGCGTACGCTGCACCGGTGACCGGCGGACCGGACTTCGTCCAAGCCATCGACGCGCTCGAACGCTTCCGCGACCAAGGCTTGCACGACGCCGCGCAGCTCTACGTGTCGCGCCGCGGTGAAACCCTGCTCGACCACGCCATGGGCGAGTCGCAGCCCGGACGGGCGCTCCGGGCCGACGACGTGATGCTCTGGTACTCGTCCTCCAAGCCCGTCACCGCCGTCGCCGTCCTCCAACTCTGGGAGCAGGGCCGACTCGGCCTCGACGACCTGATCGCCGACTACGTCAAGGGTTGGGGTGGAGGCAAGGAGCGGTGCACCATCCGCCACGTCCTCACCCACACGGGCGGCTTCGCCATGCGTCGCGATGGCGTCGGTGACCAGGATCTCCCCTACGAGGAAAAAGTGCGCCGCATCGCTGCGCACCCGGCGGAGTCGGTCCCCGGCACGGTCGCCGAATACCACCTCACGACGGGTTGGACGATCCTCGGCGCGGTCGTCGAGGCGGTCGACGGCCGTCCGATCAAGCAGTACGTCGAAGAGGAAGTCTTCGCCCGCGCCGGCATGCCCACCAGCCGCCTCGCCATCGACGTCGAGGAGCAGGCCGCGCTCGGCGATCGACTCATCCCCATGCGGTGGCGCGGGCACCAGATGGCATACGAGAAGGACGGCAAGACGGTCGTCGTCCCCTACGACATCGAAAAGGCCGGACACAACGAGCCGTGGTATCGCTCGCGCGTCGAGCCCGGCTCGAGCGGGCATGGACCCGCGAGCGAGTTGGGCCGGTTCTACGAATGCCTCCTCGGGTTCGGTCCCCAACTGCTCGAGCCGCGAACCGTCGAGGTGATGATCGCGACCCACCGGTCGGGCATGCGCGACCGCCTCTTCGGCAATCTCAAGGTGCCGTGGGGCCTCGGCGTGAACGTGTCGGGAGGCATCGGCGGCGGCGTCGGGCGCCGGGCGTTCGGCCACGGAGGCATGGGCACGTCCCGGGGCATCGGCGACCCCGACGCCGGCATCGCGATGGTGCTGATCACCAACGGGTTGCCCAAGCCGCTCGACAACGAAGCCCGTCTCTACGAGGTCACCGACGCCGTCTACTCGGCCTTCGGCGACGACGTCGCCCACCTTCGTCGGCCGAGTCGGCACCCGAAGGCGTCGGGCCAGGACGTCGTCTACTCGTCCTGAGCCACGGACAGCGCGCCCGCCGCGAGTTCGAGCAGCGCTGCGTGCACCGTCGGTGGGCCGACGAGGATGTCACCGGTCTCGAGCCACGCCGACTCGTCGCCGCGCCAGTCGGTGACCACGCCGCCCGCTTCGCGAATCAAGAGTGCGCCGGCGGCGACGTCCCACGGACCGAGCGACAACTCGAAGAAACCGTCGAACACGCCGCCCGCCACCCACGCCAAGTCCAGGCTCGCCGCACCGGGCCGGCGCAGGTCCTCGAACCGCCGGAAGGCGGCCTCGAACATCGCGAGATACACGCCGAGCTGGGGCTTGGCCTTGAAGGGAAATCCCGTGCCGCAGATGGCGTGGGCCACCTCCCGGTCGCTCACGCGGATCGGGACGCCGTCGCAGTGCGCCCCGCCGCCCTCGGTCGCCGTCCAGGTCTGCCCGAGCACCGGCGCGTGGACCACGGCGACCACCGGCCGACCCGACTCCACGAGCGCCACCGATACGCCGACGGCCGGAAAGCCGTGGAGGAAGTTGGCCGTGCCGTCGAGCGGGTCGACGATCCACCCGATCTCAGCCCGGATCCCACCTTGTTCCTCGCCGAAGAAGGGGATGTCGGGCGCCGCCGCGGCGAGGGCATCGCGGATGGCCTCCTCGCTGGCGTGGTCGGTGGCCGTCACGTAGTCGCCCGGGCCCTTCGCGCTCGGCCCGAGGTCGTTCGCGCCGACGCGCTGACCGAACCGACCCGCGATGAGGTCGCCTCCCAACCGGGCCGCGGAGACGGCGGCGTCGAGGAGGTCCGACCGGCTCATGGCCTTCCCCCAACCTGGCCCCCAACCTGGCCTCCAACCTGGCCCCCAACCGGCGTCATGCGAGCGCCGACCGGAGTTGCGCGAGCAACGCATCGCTCTTGGCCGCGACGAGCTGGCGCCGCGCCGAGGGATCGAGCACGACGAGCTCACGCCCCTGGTGATCGACGACCTGGACCCCGGCTTCGCGGCACATGAGCACGCCGCCGAGGTAGTCCCAGACGGCGAATCCGCCCCACGCGTCGAGATAGCCGTCCATCCGCCCCGCCGCGACCTCGCACAGTTCGAGAGCGACCGAGCCGAGGGTGCGAGCCTGCGCCCACCCCGTCCGCTTGATGCGGTGCGCGGCGACGACGCCGAGGAGCGCGTCGCCCACCTCGTCCACGGGGGGCGGCGACAACCGGCTGCCGTCGAGCGAAGCGCCTTCGCCGCGAATCGCGGTGAACCGCTCGCCTGTCACATGGTTGACGACCATCGCGGCGAGGAGTTCGCCGGCCTCGACCGCCGCCAGCGACGTGGACCAGTAGGGAATCCCCCGTGAACAGTTGGTCGAGCCGTCGATCGGATCAAGCACGACCGTCACGGCAGCAGTCGGATCTCCCCCGGCCCCCGACTCCTCGCTCAAGACGGCGACGGGCGCCTTCTCCAACACACGCAGCGCCGCAGCGTCCGCGACGAGATCGAGGGCGTACTGGCTCGGACGGCCGCCCAGCACGCGACGCTCATCCGGCGACATCGCCGCCACCGCGGATCCGACGGCGTCGACGACGCCGGCGAACAGATCGAGCAGCGATTTCGCCTCCACGGTGGGGACCCTAGGCTGCGTGCCCATGGATCTCGATCAAGCCAGGACCTTTCTCAGCGAACACCATCGCGCTGTACTCGTCACACACCGCAAGGACGGGGGCCTCCAGACGTCGCCGGTTGCGGTCGGCGTCGACGACGAAGGGCGCGCCGTTGTCAGCAGTCGAGAGACGGCGTACAAGGTGCGCAACCTCCGCCGCGACGGGCGCGCGACCATCTGCGCGTTCACCGATTCCTTCTACGGGCACTGGATCCAGATCGACGGCACCGCCGACATCCTCAGCCTCCCCGAGGCCATGGAGCCGCTCGTCGACTACTACCGACGCGTCGCCGGTCACCACGAGGACTGGGACGACTACCGGCGCGCCATGGAGGAGGAACGCCGGGTGCTGATTCGGGTGACCATCGAACGCGCCGGCCCCGCCAAGAGCGGGTAGCGCTGCGCGCCGGGAGCGAAGGACGCCGCAGGCCGCGTCACGATCGCGCCTCGTCCCACGCGTTCCAGTGGGTGATCTCTTCGACGGGCTTGCGCTCGACGGGTCGGAAGGTGTCTCCCGTGTAATGCGCGACCGGCAGCAGTCCGACTTGGGTGACCGTGTCGGGGATCCCCAGCAGCTCGGCGGCTTCGTTCTCGAGGACGAGGTGCAGCGTGGTGAGGCACGACCCGAGCCCTCGAGAACGCAGGGCGAGCTGGAAGCTCCAGACCGCCGGGAAGATCGACCCGTAGAGCGAGGCCGAGAACACGTTCGGCGCCCCGTCGGGAAAGCGCCCGAGGATGCACGGCACCACGTGGACCGGAACGTCGGCGAGCACGTCAACGAGATAGAAGGCCGACTCGTAGACGCGCAGCGTCTGGTGATCGTCGTCGGGAATCCCCGAACGCGCCGCGGCGAGGTAGGCCTCGGCACCGCGCCTGTAGATGTCGGCGAGGGCGGCGCGCTTCTCCGAATCGGTGACGACGATCCAGCGCCACCCCTGCGTGTTGGATCCGGTCGGCGCTTGACTGGCGATCTGGAGGCACTCGCTGATCGCTTCGGGCGCGACGGGTCGCGTCACGTCGAGGCGGCGACGGACGGCACGTGTCGTGGTGAGCAGGTGGTCGGTGGCGGCGATATCGATGTCGGTGGCGGGCATGTCGCAACGCTAGGTCGCCGGATCACCCACCGCATGGAAGTACCCGCCGCGCGAACCCACGTAGATCCGGCCGCGCCACACGACGGGGGTTGACTCGATGCAGCCGCCGAGCGTGATCTCCCACAGCTCCGGCGGCACGACCTTCGTGTTCGACACGTCGAATCCGTGGAGGACGCCTTCGCAGTCGCCTTGCACGAGGACGTCGTCGACGATCACCGGGGACTGCCAGAGCGGGCCGGGGAGATCCTTCTCCCAGCGCACGACGCCGGTTTCGCGATCGACGCCGAGAATCCGTCCGTCGTGGGTGGGGGCGATCACGAGATCGCGGTGGAGCGCCGGCGTGGCCCAAAAGCCCCCCTTGCCCTCGAGGCCCCGCTCCTCGACGCGGACCGACCACACCAGCGGCTCGTCCGCACCCGGATCGAGTTTGAGGAGCTGGCCGATCTCGGCGGACCGGGCCGTGTGGCGTTCGAACTCCACGGCCACGTAGAGCATGCCGTCGTCGTCGACGACGATGCTGGCGTCGGTGTCGTCGCCGGCCCAATACCGAAACACACGCTCGGGCTCGCGATGGCCGTCCGCCTGTGCGCCGGCGTCGTCGTCGTCGGACAGCAGCGACGAGATGTCCCACCCTTGGACGAGCCCGCCGCTGTTGGAGAAGTAGACGACGTCGTCGTACACGGCCACGGAGTTCTCGATCGACACCTGGCGGTCGCCGATGTCCGAGAGCAACTCGTCGTCCCAGCCAGCCGTGTGGAACACGATTTCCGGATCGACCGTCACCAGCTTGTCGGCGCCGTACGTTCGATGCAGGCGGACGGCGTGGAAACGGCTGTTCTCGCCGCCCTCCAACAACACGTCGTCGATCACGAGGCCAGAGCCGTCCCAGTCGTCGTTCCACATCGTCGGCGCGACGTCGTGCGCGTCGATGTGCCACAACTCGGTGAGTTCGTCGCGATCGAACGCCAGCGCGCGGTATTTGCCGTCGCGTGAGCCGGTGTAGAGCAACGGGTAGCCGTCCGGGTCGACGGTCACCGACCCCTTGATGATGTCGCCGGTCAGAAAGTCCGGAAGCAGCCGCTCCCCCGTTTCCCCGTCGAGGACGTGCACGGCGCGGTCGTAGGCCCCGAACGCGACCCACGTGTGCCCATCCCGCTCCCACACCGCGGGCTGGCCCGTCCAGCCGGTGCCGCACCACACGCGGGTCTCGTCGCCCTCGCTGGATTCCGAGCACATGGCGCGCTCAGGGAAGGTCCACAGCCTGACGGGCCGCATCGGAACCGGACCTTCGCCGTAGTACGTGCGCGTCGGGTTTCCCCGGAACGTCAGCACCCCCTCGACGACATCGCTCCACGGTCTTCCCGTGCCGCTCGACGGATCGCGGTCGGAGCCCTCGGCGGCGGTGTCGCGCTGATCGAGGGGAACCGGGGCAGCCGGTACCGCCTGTGACACGGAGGTCTTGGCCGACGTGCACGCGGCCGCGAGCACGACGACGGCTGCAACCGCTGCCGCGGCCCGCGTGCTCGTCGAGGTCGTTCGCCGGCTTTGGGCTCCGCCCACGTCGCCCTTCGTAGCAGTCTCGGGCCTGCCGGGGCGGGACCCGCCGGGTCGACCGTCCGGGGGTGGGGCGATCCGTCGAGGAGGAGGGGTCGGACCGGGTGGTGCGATGCCGCTAGAGCGCGGCCGAGAAATCGGCGTCGAGGTCGAGCGAGTCGGGCACGACCGGTTGGCGTTGTCGCAGCCACCGCTCGAACTCGTGCGCCGGGAGCGGGTGACAGATGTCGTAACCCTGGAGTTCGTCGCACCCGAGTTCATCGAGCCACGCCCGAATTTCGGCGTTCTCGACGCCTTCGGCCACGACGTTGATCCCGAGGTTGTGGCCGAGGTCGACGATCGACCGGACGATCACGGCGTCGTTGACGTCGGTCGCCATGTCCGCGACAAACGAGCGGTCGACCTTGATCTCGTCGATGGGCAGCTGCCGGAGGTCGGCCAGCGACGAGTAGCCGGTACCGAAGTCGTCGATGCTCACGCGCACGCCCATGCGCGCGAGCCGGCCGAGCGTGTCGGCCGCCTGCACGCGATCACGAAGCAGCTCGTGCTCGGTGATCTCCACGACCAGTCGCTCGGCGGGGATCTGCCAGCGGTCGAGGCACTCGGCGAACCGCTCGGGCAGCTCGGCGTCGTGGAGGTCGCGCGCCGAGATGTTGACCGAGCAGCCGAGCTCGATGCCGGAGTTCACCCACATTCGAAGCTGACGCAGCGCACGGTCGAGAACCCAGCGGGTGATCGGCTGAATCAGGCCGGCGACCTCGGCGAGGCTGATGAACCGGTCGGGCCCCATCAGACCGTGCTCCGGGTGGTTCCATCGAATCAGGGCCTCGACGCCGACGATCTGATCGGCACGGAGATCGAGCTTGGGTTGGTAGTAGAGCTCGAGTTCCCGGCTCACGAGGGCGCGGCGCAGCTCCCCGATCAGCGCGAGGCGACGGACGCTGAAGCGATCGTGCTCGGCGTCGTAGACCGCATGCCCACCACCGTTGCGCTTGGCCACATACATGGCGACGTCGGCTCGCTGCACGAGCGTCTCGGCGTCGGTGGCGTGTTCCGGATACAACGCGATGCCCACGCTCGCCCGAGCCTGGACGGTCATGTCCTCGAGTTGGAAGGGATGTTCGAGCGCGGCCTCGAGTTTTCCGGCGACGATCTCGGCGCCGACGCGGTCCGCACTCGGCACGACGACGGCGAACTCGTCGCCGCCGAGTCGCGCAACGGTGTCGGTGTCGCGGAGCACCCGCTGGAGGCGCGAGCCGATCTGGCGCAGCAGCCTGTCGCCGTGGTCGTGGCCCAGCGTGTCGTTGATCTCCTTGAACTGATCGAGGTCCATGAGCAGCAAGGCCAGCGGCTCGTTGGTGCGGTGCGCCGTCGACACAGAGTGGCGCAACCGGTCCTGTAGCAGCACCCGGTTGGGAAGCCCGGTGAGGGCGTCGTGGAGAGCCTGGTGGCGCAGCGCCTCCTCGGCGCGCCGCCGCTCGGTCACGTCGACCACGACCCCCCGCAACATCTCCGAGGTGCCGGAACTCCCGAGCACGAGGTTGAGCCGGCAGTGGAACCACAGGACCCGGCCGTCGGCGGCCACCATGCGGAACTCGAGATCGAAGTCGCGTCCGTCGTTGATGGCCTCGCGGAACACCTGCAGGCACCGGCGCGCGTCGTCGGGGTGGACGTGATCGATCCAGAACGTCGGCGAGGCGGTCCACTCCTCGGCCGCGTAGCCGAGGAGCGCCTCGACCTGATGGCTGACGTAGGTGAACCGCCGGCTCGAAATGTCGATCTCGATGAGGACGGCGTCGACGCCGTCGATCATGGTGGCGAAGCGGGTCCGGGCGCTGCGTTCGTCGGTCGCCACGGTGCCCAGAGCGATGACGGTCGACGTACCGATGGTGGACAAGCAGGCGATCGCCAGCGTCCACCCGGGCGGATCGACGAGGACTCCCACGACCAGAAGGCCGACACACGCGAGCACGACCGACCCGAGCGCGACGCGCCTCGGGAACAACACGGCGTGGAAGCCGACGTTGGCCGTCATGAGGACGACCATCGGAATCCACGTCGTCTCCGGGAACAGCCAGATCACGACCGAAGGAAGGATCGACTCGAACACCACCATGGCCGGTGGGAGGCGCCGCATCCGATGCCCGTAGAGGGCGAAGGCGGCTGCGTACGGAATCCCGATGACGACGATCCACAGGACAACGCCACCGCGCTCTGCTCTCGCCTCCGGCAGCGTCGCGGCGGCAACGGCAAGGGCGCTGAGGACGATCACGCGGGAGCGGAAGACCAGGCGAGTGATGTGCCGGTCCGCGTCGGTGTACGCGCCTTGGTCGAGAAACGCCCGGATGCGGCCCCCCGCGTTCCCAAACATTCTGCCGGATCCTCTCACAGAATGTGGCCGCGCGAAAGCGCCAAGTGAGCACACGCTCCGGATGGATGGGCGAATCGTCCGTTTTTGGGCAGAACTCTGCGGCGTCCGTGCCTACCGCCAGGCGCTGAAGTCAGGCGGCCGCCGCTCGGCGAAGGCCTGCACGCCTTCCACCGCCTCGGGGCTCTCCACGAAGAGCTCGAGCGTGTCCCACGCCATGGTGCCCACGCCGGCGATCGACTCGCTGTCGGCGTTGAACGAGTGCTTGAGGACCCGCAACGCCGTCGGGCTGAGCGCCAGCATCTCGTCGGCCCACTGCCGAACCTCGTCGACGAGGCGGTCGCCTGGGACGACCGCGTTCACGAGACCCCACGCCAGCGCCGTGGTCGCCGGATATTGTCGGCACAGAAACCAGATCTCACGGGCCCGCTTCTCGCCGACGACCCGAGCGAGATAGGCGGTCCCATACCCCGCGTCGAACGACCCGACCCGCGGCCCGGCCTGTCCGAACGTTGCGTGGTCGGCAGCGATGCTGAGGTCGCACACGACGTGCAGGACGTGGCCTCCGCCGATCGCCACGCCGTTGACGGCGGCGATGACGGGCTTCGGGATCTCGCGGATGACGCGGTGAAGGGCCTCGATCTCGAAGAGGCCGGTCTCACTCTCGCCGTAGTCGCCGGTCTCCTGGCGCTGCTTCTGATCGCCGCCCGCGCAAAAGGCCTTGTCGCCGGCGCCGGTCAACGCCACGACGCCGACGCCGTGGTCGGCCCACGCCGCCTTGAAGCATCGGATCAACTCGTCGACGGTGCGGGCGCGGAACGCGTTGTAGCGGTCGGGGCGGTCGATCGTGATCCAGGCGAGGCCGCGATCGACCTCGTAGCGAACGTCGGTCAGCTCATCGAGGTGCATCGGCAGGCAAACCTAATGGTGGGCTGCCCGCCGCGCTCGACCCCGCCTCTACGGAACGCACATGTGGGGGACGGTGATCGTGACCACGGTGGCCGGACCGACGCACACGAATCCGTGGTCGGCATCCGCATTCTCAACCGGGACGAGCCACGCCGCAGCGACGAGCGCGCCCGCCATCACCATCCGTAGTCCGAGCCGCTGACTTGTCCGAACGTGCATCGGGATTCTCCTCACTCAGTCGCCGGACAAAGGTCCGGCGCGGTGGCACATCCCGCCCGCGCCGCTGGCTCGACGACCGATCGGGCCGCCGACGGCGCCTTCTCTGGGTGCACGGACACCAACGTTCCCTCGATCCAGTTGCCGCTGCCGCTGGGACTCGCCGGGTTCGCGACAAGGCCCTCGTTTGGTCCTGCCGAGAGAACGACGCGAGGCGACGGCACTTGATCGGCGGGATCGCGCGGCGCCGTGCTGGCCGACGCGGTCGCCGTCCCCCGGTTCGAGAGCCCCGCGGATGCTTCGGTCCCCCCGTGCCGTTCGCTGGTGGGCGTCGACGGGGGAAGCAGCTCGTCGGGTCCGTCGGGACGGGTCGTCGCGGCGGCTCCGCCCAAGGCCATGCTGGCAACCGCGGCCGCAACGGCGATGCGCTGCGCCACCGCAGCAACCATCGGCTCAACGGGGACCCGGTCGGCGCCCGCCCGCCGGAACAGGTCGGCCACCCGCACCCGGAACGCCGCGCCCACACCGAGCGCGCCATTGCTCAAGGTCCTCAGTTCATCGCGGAGGCGCCGCCGGGCGCGGGCAATCACGGCCCGCGCACTCTCTCCCGAAAGTCCGTGGCGTCGGCCCAGCTCGTCGTACGCCATGCCCTCGATGTCGCGTAGGAACAGAACGTCGCGGTGGCGCGGCGACAGCGCGGTCAGGGCGCGGCGGACGAGCTCGGCGTCCTCCGCCCGCTCGACATGACGGGCCGGATCGGCGACGTCCATGCCGTCGCCGTAGTCGGCGGCGTAGCGGCCCCGCGCCGAGGTGTTGTCGGCGGTGGCCGCAACCTCGGAGGGAACGACCCGGTGCCGCGCGCGATGGGTGTCGACGCAGAGGTTGCGGGCGACCCGGTACAGCCACGGACCGACTTCCTCGCGCCGCGAGAGTTCGTCGATGTGCAACCAGGCGCGGGTGAAGGTCTCCTGGACGACGTCTTCGGCGATCGCCGCGTCACCGGTCAGGCGCGTCGAGAACGACCGCAGCTCGCCGCTGTGTCGTTCAAACCAGCCGTCGAAGACGGCGTTCGCATTCTGTGTGTCCGTGGGCGGACGCACGGCGGTCCTCGCCATCCGTCGCTCCCCCTCCCGATGCACCGAATTCGGGGAACTCGAGACGCGTCTTCGACGCTGCACGCACGTGTTCCCCCCTCGGATCGGGGGGTTTCCCGTCGGCGCAGGTGCGTAGGCTCCCCGAGATGCGGGTGTTCCTGATCGACGGGACGTACGAGCTGTTCCGGCACTTCTTCGGGGTGCCGAGCCATCGCAGCGGGGCGGGCGAGGAGGTGGGGGCCGTTCGAGGCGTGATCGGCTCCGTCCTGTCGATGCTGGAAGACGGCGCCACCCACCTCGGCGTGGCCACGGACCAGGTGATCGAGTCGTTCCGCAACGACATGTGGCCGGGCTACAAGACCGGAGCGGGCATCGAACCCGAGCTGTTCACGCAATTCCCTCTCCTCGAGGGCGCCCTCGACGCCCTCGGCGTGACGGTGTGGGCGATGGTCGAGCAGGAGGCCGACGACGCCCTCGCCGCCGCCGCCGCTGTCGCCGCCGCCGACCCTCGGGTCGAGGAGGCGGTGATCTGCACACCCGACAAGGACCTTGCCCAATGCGTCGTGGACGGCCGGGTTGTGCAGATGGATCGCCGCAAGGGCGTCACCTTTGACGAAGCGGGGATCGTCGCCCGGCTCGGGGTGCCCCCCGCATCGGTCCCCGACTGGCTCGCCCTCGTGGGCGACAGCGCCGACGGGTTCCCCGGCTTGCCCGGGTGGGGCGCGAAGACGGCCGCCGCCGTGCTCTCGCGATACGAGCACCTCGAGGCGATCCCCAAGGACCCGGCGCTCTGGGACGTCCCGGTGCGGGGAGCCCCCCGCCTCGCCGGCGTCCTCACCGACCAGTGGGACCTCGCCCTTCTGTTCCGGGAGCTCGCCCGGCTTCGGACCGACGCGCCCGTCGGGCCCGTCGACGATTGGGAGTGGCGGGGGGCCACGCCCGGGTATTCCGCGTGGGCGGAGCGCCTCGACGCCCAGGGCACCGTTGGCCGGGCGGAGCGGATCCTGGCGGCGAGGGGTTCAGCCTGACCGGCGGGTCAAGTCGGCGGAGCCTGGGTTACGATCGGCTCATGGCTGACATCAAGATCTACGACAAGCTCTACATCGACGGGGCGTGGGTTGCGCCGGCCGGCACCGGCAGCATCGACGTCATCAACTCGGCGACCGAAGAGGTGATGGGTCGCGTCCCCGATGGGAACGCCGACGACATCGACAAGGCGGTTGCCGCGGCGAAGCGGGCGTTCCCCGAGTGGAGCCAGACGGCGGTCGACGAGCGCAAGAAGACGCTGCTTCGGCTCATGGAAGGCCTCGGCGCCCGTCAGGAGGAGATCGCCCAGACGATCGCCCGCGAAGTGGGGATGACCCTCAACCTGTCGCGCATCATCCAGGCGGGCCTTCCCCTCGCCGAGCTCGGCGGCTACGCCCAGGTGCTCGACGAGATCGTGTGGGAAGAGCAGATCGGCAACTCGCTGATCGTCAAGGAACCGGTCGGCGTCGTCGGGTGCATCACGCCGTGGAACTACCCGCTGCTGCAGGTGATCCGCAAGATCGCGCCCGCGCTGGCGACGGGGTGCACGGTCGTCGTGAAGCCGACCGAAGTCGCCCCGCTGAACTGCTTCATCCTCGCCGAGGTCATCGACGAGATCGGACTCCCACCGGGTGTGTTCAACTTGGTGAGCGGCAACGGCCCGGTGGCCGGCGAAGCGCTCGCCGCCCATCCCGACGTCGACATGGTGCACTTCACCGGCTCGACGCGGGCCGGGAAGCGCGTGAGCGAGTTGGCGGCCAACCGGATCGCGCGCGTCGCGCTCGAACTGGGCGGGAAGTCGCCCAACATCATCCTGGAGGACGCCGACCTTGAGCGCGCGGTGCGCGCCGGGCTGAACGGGTGCTACCTGAACTCGGGCCAGACCTGCACGGCGCTGACCCGGATGTTGGTGCCCAAGGAGAAGCACGACGAGGCGGTCGAGATCGCCAAGCGGATCGCCGAGGAGTTCACGGTCGGTGATCCGCTCGACGACGCCACCCGGCTCGGGCCGCTCGTGTCGAAGCAACAGCAGGATCGCGTGCGCTCGTACATCCAGAAGGGGATCGACGAGGGCGCCACGCTCGTGACCGGTGGGGCCGAGCAGCCGGACGGGCTCGACAAGGGCTACTTCGTCAGCCCGACGATCTTCGCCAACGTGCGCAACGACATGACCATCGCCCAAGAGGAGATCTTCGGGCCGGTGCTCTCCATCATCCCCTTCGAGGATGAGGAGGACGCCGTCCGCATCGCCAACGACACGATCTACGGTCTCGCCGGAGCGGTGTGGTCGGGCGACGCCGATCGCGCTCAGCGCGTGGCGCGTCGTATCCGCACGGGACAGGTCGACATCAACGGCGGGAGCTTCAACCCGATGGCGCCGTTCGGCGGCTTCAAGCAATCGGGCCACGGTCGCGAGCTCGGCAAGTATGGCGTCGAGGAGTTCCTCGAGATCAAGTCGATGCAGCTGTAGCCAAGGCCTGGTGCAACGGCGGCCGGGAGCGCCGCGACGAGTCCGAAATGCCGAGGGGCGGCCCGATGGGCCGCCCCTCGTGTCGGTGTCCCCCGATGCATTCGCGGGACGGTGCGGTCTTGGCTATCGACGGGCGCGCCGGACGTCTTCTGGCGAGAAGAGCGTCGGAAGGATCGCCCCGTCGGAGCGGCGGCGGATGCGCACGAACTCCTGCTCCTGCCGGCGGACGACCTCCGCTACTTCGAAGCCACTCGACCAGTGTCCGTGCTCGAATGACGAACGAACCTCGACTGGTTCGCGATGTGCCCGCATGCGTTTCTTCCCCCTTTCACGCTCGGTTCTTTCCCCTGTATACGGCGTCGTCGGAGGCCTGCATAGCCCCAATTTCTGGGACCGTGCGTGGCGAACCCGGCGGAGACTCGCGGCCTTCACGGCGCGTCGACGGGCCGAACGCGGTGCGCGACGCTGACGATCCGTCAGGGTCGGGGATTCGGGGCGTCGTTCAGAGTTCGTCGAGGGGACCCGGAGGGCCCTCGCGGACGTACCACTCGAAGCCGTAGACCCCGGCGAACGCCTCAGGGCGCAGCGACATGGCCGATGAGGTCTCGGGAACTTGGCTCGCGTGGGCGGCGATCGCCGCCCGCTTGCGGTCGAGGACCGCCCGCACGTCGATCTCGTTGGTGATGTAGACGGTCGGGACGCCCACGGTCGGCATGGACGGGGCGGCCGCGCGGTGGGCTTCGTCGACGAGATGCGTCTCGACGAAGTGCAGGTACTCGCGATCGACCGTGGCCTGGTAGACGGTGGCCACCCCCGCGAGGCGGGCGGCGTGCGCGCCGACGCGATGCACCTGGACGTGGTCGGGATGGCCGTAGATGCCGCCGGCGTCGTAGGTGACAAGTGCGTCGACCGATTCCGACTCGAGGATGACGGCGAGTTGGGCCGCGGCCTCGTCGGTTGCCGCGACGGCGAACGCGCCGGGGGCGTCGTTGGCGGCGTCGCCGGGGAGCCCGGAGTCGCGGTAGCCGAGGAACTCCACCCGCGCCGCGCCGAGCACGTGTGCGGCTTCGGCGGTCTCGCGGGCTCGATGGTCGCCGATGCTCTCGCCCCGTTCGAGATCGCCGCGCACCTCGCCGTGCTCCCCCGACGTGGCGAAGACCAGCACGACGCGAGCGCCCGCGTCGGAGAGGAGCGCGATGGTGCCCCCGGTGAAGATGGCCTCGTCGTCGGGGTGCGCGTGGAAGAAGGCGACGGTCGACATGGCGCCGGGGCTCAGTTGGGTTCGGCGTTCGGGTTGGGGTTGGGTTCGGGGTCGGGGCCCCCGCCCAGTGCCGGACGACACGCGGGAGTTCCACCAGGCAGGCGATGACGAAAGCGCGCCACGAGGGCGTAGCTGACCGACGCCACCGGCCGAAGCACCGGTGCATCGACGACGCGACCGACCATGCCCCACGCCCCGCCGATGTCGCGCAGCGCGGCGGCGATGGCGCGGTGGCCCCGACGCGGGGGTCCCGCGCCGATCCAGTACGCCGCCGACCGCACGTCGTCGCGAGTGACGCCGAATCCGGCGAGGGTGGCGTCGTCGAGGTTCTGGAACGGGACGACGGCCGTGGCGGGTTGAGCCCGGCGTTTCACCCACGTTGCCGAGGCCGTACAGAACCCGCAATCGCCGTCGAAGATGAGCATGGCCGCGGCATTCTTACCCGCGAATTCCGTCACGACCGCCTGCGCCGTGCGTTGAACGGGGGCAACCGAGTGGCCGGCCGGGCCGCGAGCTCCCCCAAGATCAGGCGATGCGGCTCGGCCGACCGTTCCCTTTGCTAGGCGGCGGCCCAGTCGGGCTGCGGTCCGGCGGTTTCGGCCAGCGACCTCGCCTCGCCCTCGACCGGATCGACGAGGAACCAATCGACGAGGTCGCAGGCGTGGTTTTCGTGGTTGGCGACCAGCCGCCGCCACGTTTCGATGTCGGCTTCGGCCACCACGCCGCCGTCGGCCCCGAGCATCCGCACGCTGGCAAACACGAGGCGGGCACCCGGGTCGTCGCCGACCGCTCGGAGCAGGAGGTCGTCGAGCATGATGAGGTGGTCGGGCCCGGGGTCGGGTCCCTCGATGGGCATGGCGATCCCGTGCTGATCGCGCCGGTGCTCGATGAGGGCCACCGTCCCGCAGTCGCGGTGGATGGCGAGCACGTCGGTGATGGTTTCGAGCGCGACCGCGGCCGACGTGAGCGCGCGGAAGTGAGACTGGCGAATGGATTCCATGGCTTCCTCCGGACGTGGAGAGACACACAGCGGGGGAAGCCGAAGCCGACGCTACCCAACGAGTTGGCCGACGACAAGAGGCGATTTCCGAGCCCCCCGCGACGCCCGGACGACCCGAGGTGATCGCGGAGACTGCCCCCGTTCGGAGAGGGACCAAAGCCGGTGAGGGTCGGTGGGCCCGCCAGGGATCGAACCTGGGACCGACGGATTATGAGTCCGCTGCTCTGACCAACTGAGCTACGGGCCCCGCCGTCAGGATGTCACACCCCCTCGGCACAATCAGGAGATGGGTTACCGCGGGAAGGTCAAGGAGCAAGAGCAGGCCCGCCGGCTCCGCCGACAGGGCCACACGTTGAACGAGATCGCTCGCGCGTTGGGGGTCTCGAAGTCGTCGGCCTCCCTCTGGGTTCGCGAGGTGGAGTTCACGCCCCGCCTCCCGTTCAGCGACCGGAGGTACGGCCCCAAGAACCCCGGGGCGAACGCGCTGCAGCGGAGAAAGCAGGCGGAGATCGAGCGGTCCGACCGTGACGGGCGAAATCGACTTGCGCGCTTGGGGGAGCGAGAGTTTCTCGCTGCTGGCGTCGCGCTCTACGCCGCCGAGGGCTCGAAGACCGACGGCGCCGTCGCCTTTGCGAACACAGACCCCCGCATGATTCGGTTCTTCTGCGATTGGTTGAGGTGCTTCTTTCTCATCGACGAGTCTCGGATGAGAGTGAAGCTCTACCTCCACCAAGGCCTCAACCTCGCCGCCGCTATCGAGTTCTGGTCGGAGCTCGCCGGTATTCCATCGTCCCAGTTCACCAAGCCCTACCGCGCCGTCCCCAACGCGGGGATTCGAAACACCAAACACGCCAAGGGGTGCGCCACGATCGTGTACTCGTGCAGCCGCACTCACCGCCAGATCATGGGCCTTTGCAAGGCGCTGCTATCCTCCGCGTCCATTCCGGGGTAGCTCAATTGGCGGAGCAGGTCCCTGTTAAGGACACGGTTGAGGGTTCGAGTCCCTCCCCCGGAGCTCGCCCGCTGACCACCCCAGGTGCAAGATTCGACGAACCGCGGTATGACTACGCCATGAGCATTCGCTTTCGCCTCGGCCTCGTCATCGGGTTCTGTGCCGGCTACTACCTCGGCGCACGAGCTGGTGAGGAGCGGTACAAGCAGATTCGCCGGACCATCGATCGGGTCAACGGCTTCGACCTCGTCGACAAGGCGAAGGCCGTCGTCGATCTGGGCGTGGAGCGCATCCGCGAAGCGCGCGACACCGACGACGAGGTCGTCGGCCTCGGCCTCGGCTGACGCCCGCCCCTACACCTCTTCGAGGTAGTCCTTCAGCCGCTGTGAGCGCGCCGGGTGGCGCAGCTTCGCCAGGGTCTTCGACTCGATCTGGCGGATCCGCTCGCGGGTCACGCCGAATTCCTTGCCGACCTCTTCAAGCGTGTGCATCTCGCCGTCGTCCAGACCGAACCGCATGCGCACGACCTTGCGCTCACGGTCGTTCAGCTCTCCGAGCGCCTCCTCGATGGCCGACTTCAACAACACCTTGGCCGCCTCTTCGGCCGGCGCCACGGCTTCGGGGTCCTCGATGAAGTCGCCGAGCTGGCTGTCGTCCTCGTCGCCCACCGGCACCTCGAGCGACACCGGCTCCTGACCCAGTCGCAGGATCTCGCGAAGCCGGTCGGGCGTCATCTCGAGGCGGAACGCGAGTTCCTCGTCGCTGGGCTCGCGCCCCATCTCCTGCACCATCAGCCGCTGCGTGCGCGACACCTTGTTCATCGTCTCGACCATGTGCACCGGGATGCGGATGGTGCGGGCCTGGTCCGCGATGGCCCGCGTGATGGCCTGGCGGATCCACCACGTCGCGTACGTCGAGAACTTGAAGCCCTTCGTGTAGTCGAACTTCTCGACCGCCCGCATGAGCCCGAGGTTGCCCTCCTGGATCAGATCGAGCAGCGACATCCCGCGGCCGACGTAACGCTTGGCGATCGAGACCACCAGCCGCAGGTTCGCCTCCATGAGGTGCTTCTTCGCCTCGAGCCCGTCGACGAACTCCGCCTCGAGCCGCTCCCGCACGTCGCCGGCCAGCGAACCGTCGGACGCCCGCTGCGTGATCTCCGACGCCGAGAGGTTGCCGGCTTCGATCCGCTTGGCGAGGGTGACCTCCTCCTCGGCGGTGAGCAGCGGGACCTTCCCGATCTCGCGCAGGTACATCCGGACGGGGTCGCCGCTTGACGTGTGCCCGTCGCCCGGTTTCGGCTTCGGTCCCTTCAACCAGCTCCGCGGCTTGCGGGTCCGTCGCCGCCGCTCGAGGAATGGGACGAGCTCGGCATCGCCATCGCCCGCGAGATTGTCGTCGTCGATCTCGCCGGTATCGGTCTCGGTGTCGCTGACGACCTCGAGGCCCGCCCCGCGCACCCGCGCCGCCATCGCCGCGAACTGGTCGGCCGACGGCTCCTCCGAGAACAACTCGAGGATGTCGGCCGTGGTGACCCGCCCCGAGGCGCGCCCGCGCGCGATCAGCGCATCAACGCCGTCCTCCGAAGCAGAAGAGGGCAGCTGATCGTGGGCGTGATGCCCTGAGTCGGCCAATTCGTTACCTCTCGCTCCCCTCGTTGACCCACGTTACCAACTGCTCCGCGACCTTCCGCCCGGTCTCCCGATCATCCTCGGCCATCGCAGCGTGGAGCGCCTCGAGCAGCTTCTTGCCGTCGATGGACCGATCATCGCCTTGGCGCACAAGGGAAAGCTCATATCTCCGGGCGGCCGCCTCGACCACGAACACCATGACGTCCGTGGCATACGACTCGACGTCCTCATCGACCGGCAACTCCTCGACGGCGAGGCGTCGGAGCAGCGCCCGCGCCGGCTCGGTCGCGACCTCGACGGCGTCGCCGAAGGTGGCGGCCGACGCCAGAGCGCTGAACGCGTCACGCGCCACAGATGTCGCCAAATGCGACGCGTCGAACCAATCGGGGACGAACTCGGGATGGTGCACGGCGATCCGCACCGCCTCGAGGTCGCGCCGGTCGATGACCTCGGTGAGATCCGGGCCGCCGCCGGGCCCGGACGCGTCGTCGGCCGCCACGGGGCGCGGCTGCCCGCGGGTGCGCCGCGCTCGCTCGACCGACTCCCGCAGCCGGTCGACGTCGATCGCCAGCTCATCCGACAGCCGAACGACGTATTGGTCGCGCACGAGCGGGTCGGGGTGCTCGGCCACGAGGTCGATCGCGCCGTTGGCGGCCCGTGCCCGCCCCTCGGCCGACGAGCGGTCGGCCCGCTCCATCAACCGGTCGAGGCGGAAGCGCAGAAACGGCCGAGCGCCGTCGATCGCCTTGACCAGCAAGTCGGGGTCGTCGGCCCAGACCTCGGCGGGATCGCGCCCTTCCGGAAGCGCGGCGACGGCGACCTCCAACTCGTACTGGTGCTCCCACGCGTAGAACTTCTCCGCCGCCGCCTGCCCCGCGGCGTCGGCGTCATACGCCAACACCACCCGCGACACGAACCGCTTCATGAGCCGAACGTGGTCCTCGGTCAAGGCCGTCCCGCACGTGGCCACCGCCCGGGGCGCGCCGGCGAGGTGGCACGCCATGACGTCGGTATAGCCCTCACACACGACCAGCTCGCCGTGGGCGACGGCCTCGGCCTTCGCCCAGTTGAGCCCGTAGAGGACGCGGCTCTTGTGGTAGAGCGCCCCCTCGGGGGAGTTCTTGTACTTCGGCCCGGCGTCGTCGGCGAAGGCGCGACCGCCGAAGGCCACCGCGTCGCCGCCCGGGTCCAGGATCGGGAACATCACGCGACCGCGGAACTGGTCCTGCAACCGGCTCGCCTTGTTGACGAAGGCGAGCCCGGCGTCGGTGATCTCCTCGCGCGAGAACTTGCGCTGATGGAGGTGCCGGCTCAGCTCGTCCCATCCTTCGGGCGCCCAACCGAGCCGGAACTGCCGGACGGCGTCGGCCTCGAACCCTCGACTCCGGAGGTAGCGGCGGGCGGCCCCCGCATCGGGAGCCTCGAGCAACCGTCGGTGGTAGAAGTCGACGGCGGCCTCCATCGCCTCGACCAGCCGACCGCGTTTTTCCCGACCCTCGCTCTTGCCCCGCTCGTCGTAGCGGAGCTGGACGCCCGCCCGGGTGGCGAGGCGCTCAACCGCCTCGACGAAATCCAGATGCTCGATCTCGCGAAGAAACGTGATGGCGTCCCCGGACGCCTGGCAACCGAAGCAGTGGTAGAGCCCGAGTTCGGGGTTCACCGAGAACGACGGCGTCTTCTCGGCGTGGAATGGGCACACGCCGACCAGGCGCCGCCCGACCCGCTTGAGCCCGATGTGCTCGCCGATGACGGCCGCGATGTCGGTCGCCTCACGCACCCGGGCGATGTCGTCGTCGACGATCCCCATTGGCGGTCGAGCCTACAAGTGGACGGTGAACGACGAGATCAGGAAACCCCGATCTCGTAAGCTGCGCCGACTGCGGACACTCGGAACACGGAGGTATGGACGGTGCTCATCGCGGACTACATGGACGGCGCGTACAAGGTCACCAAGGTGCTCCACCTCCTCGCGGTCATGGCCGGCCTCGGGGTGACGTTCTGGTACGGCGTGTACGGCATGCGGGCCAAGAAGGCCGGCGAATCGGGCGATGCGATGGGATCGGCGGGCATCGCCGAGGCCAACGACTTCGTCGGCCGCCTCGCCGAGAAGGTGATCTACACCATCCCCGTGCTCGGAGTCGGGCTCGTCTTCATGAGCGGCGACGTCTTGGAGTTCTCCCAGACCTGGGTGTGGCTTGCCCTCGTCCTCTTCGCCGTCGGCCTCACCAACGCCACCGTGGTGCTCATGCCGTCGGCCCGCAAGATCGCCGAACTGAGCCGTGAACTGGCCTCGATGGGTCCGCCGCCCGCGGGGGCCCAGGGCCCACCGCCGCAGGTGGCCGCGATGGACGTTCTCGGCAAGAAGCTGGGCATGTTCAGCGGGGTCAACCACATCCTCGTGGTCGTGATCCTCTACCTCATGGTGGCCAAGCCCGGCCTGTAGCGGCTCACACGCCCCGGGGGAGATCCTCGGGGCGCCATCCGAGCAACTCGACGCCCAGCGCGAGCGCGAAGCGGTCGGTCATCCCGCTCACGTATCGCACCGCCACCGCGGCCGCTTCGTCGGACCCCGCCGGGGGAAGGCCGACCCGACCGTCGGCCACCGCGGGCACGCGCGCCGGGGCATCGATGAAGAACTCGACGAGCCCGCGGAGCAGAGCGATCACCTTGTCGGCCTGGCGAACGGCGGCGGGCCGCAGGTAGATCCGTTCGAAGTTGAACGCCCGGAACGACGCCAGCGCCGACGCGGCGGGCTCGGTCATCGCGACCCTGCCGGTGGCGTCGACGCCCTCGAGGACCGCGCCGATGAACGCGCCGATCTGCTCCGACTGTCGCGTCCCGACGACCTCCCGAACGTCCCCGGGCAGATCGTCGGGGTGGACGATGCCGGCCCTGCATGCGTCGGAGAAGTCGTGGCACACGTAGGCGATGCGGTCGGCCCACGCGACCACCTCGCCTTCGGGCGTGCCGGGGGCCGGGCGGCGCCACGAGTGGTTGCGCACCCCGTCGAGCGTCTCGACGCACAGGTTGAGGCTGGCCAGCGTGACGTCGGCGCCGTAGACCGCGTGGTCGTACATGCCGCCCGGCATGAACGGCGAGAACGCCGTCTCCGACGCGTGCCCGGCCGGCCCGTGGCCGCAATCATGGGCGAGCGCGATCGCCTCGGCGAGCGGGACGCACAGGCGAGCCGCCCGGGCAATGCCGGTCGCGACCTGCGCGACCTCGACGGCGTGGGTCATCCTTGTGCGGAGGTGGTCGTCGTCGGGGGCGATGAAGACCTGGCACTTCCCGGCGAGCCGCCGCCACGGGGACGAGTGCTTCACCCGGTCGAGGTCGCGTTCGAAGGAGAGTCGGTGCGGGTCGGGCTCCTCGGCGATGGCGCGCACGCCTGCTCCGATGGGACGGGTGGCTCCGGGCGCCAGCGACGCGTCGATGGCCTCCTCCCGCTCCTCGCGCCGCAGCACGGAAGCGCCCACGAAAGGCGTGGCATCGGGGTGAGCCTGGTGGGTCTCGACGGGCGTCGCGGTGAGGCCCGGTCCCTGAGCGACAACAGGCCCCTGGTCTCCGGTCATGAACCGAAGGTACCAGGGGCCTGTGACACTTCCGGAGTGACCCCCCGGATGTGCCGATGGTGCTGGTCCCGTGACCGGCGGGACCTGAATTGATCGAGTCAGACTTCGATGACCGAAGACTGGCGCTGCATCCACCGCTGGAGTGCGAGCACGTCGTCCTCGCGGTAGCGACGGTGGCCACCGAGCGTGCGCACGGTCACCAGTCGGCCGCTCGCGGCCAGCCGGCGCAGGCGAGACATCGAGACGCCCAGCGCCTCCGCGGCCTCGGCCGGTCGGAGCATCCGTACGTCGTCCACTGTGTCCTCCTCAGACATTCGTTGGACCGGAGAAGGGTGCTGCGTCGAAACCTTCGAACGCTTCCCCGGCGGGCTTCCCGCACCTCTGGGGTTGGTCCCCGGAAGTGGCGTTCTGCCGACAAGAGGAATGTCGGATTTTTGGAGACCTCGGACAATCGCCCCCTCGCGTCATTCCGGGGGGCCCGTCCGGACTAGTCATGCCCCGACAAAGGGGACGTAAGGATGGTTCCGGACTACCTCAAACTCCGCGACCCTGCCGCCGAGGCCTTGCGCCGTGCGCTGGAGCGGGTTCGATCCCGCGCGACGCGGAGCCGAGCGCCGCCTGCGCCCGTCCCCGGGCTCGCGCCCTGCGGGACGCTCGCCCTTTCGGCTCGGCGGCGATCCCGCGCTACGCGGAGCCCAGCGCCGCCTGCGCCCGTCCCCGGGCTCGCGCTCTGCGGGACGCTCGCCCTTTCGGCTCGGCGGCGATCCCGCGCTACGCGGAGCCGAGCGCCGCCTGCGCCGCCGCGAGCCGGGCGACGGGGACGCGGAAGGGTGAGCACGACACGTAATCGAGGCCTTGTTCGTGGCAGAAGTGGACCGAAGGCGGGTCGCCGCCGTGCTCGCCGCAGATCCCCACCTTCAGGTCGGAGCGGGCATGGCGGCCCTCGCGGACGGCGATCTCCACGAGTCGCCCGACCCCCTCGACGTCGAGGGTCTCGAACGGACTCGCCGGCAGCAGGCCATCCTCGAGATATCGCCGCATGACCCGACCCTCGATGTCGTCGCGGGAGAACCCGAACGTCATCTGGGTGAGGTCGTTCGTCCCGAACGAGAAGAACTCGGCGACCCGGGCGATGTCGCCGGCGACCAGCGCGGCACGCGGCGTCTCGACCATCGTGCCGACCTTGTAGGCGACCCGCTCCCCGCTTCGAGCGAACACCTCCTCGGCCGCATCGTGCACCCACTGGATCGCCTTCTCCAACTCCAGACGGGTGACCGTGAGGGGGATCATCACCTCCACCTGGGGATCGCCGCCGGCGCGCCGGCGCGCCACCGCGGCCTCCATGAGTGCGCGGACCTGCGTTGCGTAGAGATCGGGAATCACCATCGCCAACCGCACGCCCCGCGTGCCGAGCATTGGGTTGACCTCTCGCCATGCGCGGGCCGTGGCGAGCAGGCGGCGGTCCCAACGCTCCTCCTTGCGTGCGCGAAGGCGGGCCAGGCGCCCACGCGAACGCAAGCGCTCGTGCAACTCCTCGACGTCGGGGAGAAACTCGTGGAGCGGTGGGTCGAGGAGACGCACGGTGACGGGCAGGCCGTCCATCGCCTCGAGCAGGTCCTCGAAGTCCGACCGTTGCTGCGCCCGCAACTCCTCGAGCGCCGACGTGTGCTCCTCGATCGCTCCCTCGTGGAACGAAACGAACATGCGTTGCACGAGCGGCAAGCGATCACCCAAGAACATGTGCTCCGTGCGGGCGAGGCCGATGCCTTCGGCCCCGAAGGCACGCGCGTGGCGCGCGTCCTCGCCGGTGTCGGCGTTGGCACGGACGGCCAACCGGCGGAAGCCGTCGGCCCAGGCCAGCAACTCGGTGAGCGCCTGGCCCGGCTCCGGCTCGACCACCGCCACCTCGCCGAGCGCGACCTTGCCCGTCGTTCCGTCGATCGAGATGACGTCTCCCTCGCGGACCGTATGCCCATTCACGGAAAAGGACCGAGCGCCCACGTCGATCTGCAGGTCGGCGGCCCCGACAACGGCGGGCTTACCCATCCCCCGGGCGACCACGGCGGCGTGGCTCACCAACCCGCCCCGACTCGTGAGGATGCCCTCGGCGGCGATCATCCCGTGGACGTCGTCGGGCGACGTCTCGGGACGAACCAGGATCACCCTCTCCCCCTCGGCGGCGCGAGCTGCCGCGTCGTCGGCGGTGAACACGACCTTGCCCACGGCGGCGCCCGGCGATGCGTTGAGCCCCTCGGCGATCGCCTCGAAGGCGACCCCGGCGTCGAACTGAGGGTGCAGGAGTTGATCGAGCTGCTGCGGCTTCACCCGCAGCACGGCCTCACGCTCGTCGATGAGACCCTCGCCCACCATGTCGACGGCGATGCGCAACGCCGCCGCCGCCGTGCGCTTGCCCACCCGCGTCTGGAGGATCCAGAGCTTCCCCTGCTCGATCGTGAACTCGATGTCGCACATGTCGCGGTAGTGCTGTTCGAGGGTTTCCATGACCTCGAGCAGCTGCTCGTAACACTCGGGGAACTCGACGTTCATCTCGTCGAGCTTCTGGGTGATGCGGATGCCCGCCACCACGTCCTCGCCCTGGGCGTTGCGGAGGAAGTCGCCGTAGCGCCGACGCTCGCCGGTCGCCGGGTCGCGGGTGAAGCCCACACCGGTGCCGCTGTCGTCACCTCGGTTGCCGAACACCATGCACTGGACGTTCACCGCCGTACCGAGGTCGTCGGGAATCCCCTCGTAGCGCCGGTAACTGATGGCGCTGGCGCTGTTCCACGATCGAAACACGGCCTCGATGGCCCCCCGCAGCTGCTCGCCGGGGTCCTGCGGAAACGGCCGGCCCGACTCGCGCTCCACGATCTTCTTGAAGGTCTCCACCACCTTGCGCAGGTCCTTGGGCTCGAGGTGGGCGTCGGTGGTGACCTTGCGCTTCTGGCGGGCCCTTCCGAGCTCGTCCTCGAAGAGGTGACCGTCGATGTCGAGCGCGGTCTTGCCGTACATCTGCACGAAGCGCCGGTAGGAGTCGTAGGCGAACCGCTCGTCGCCGGTCTGGCGGGCCACGCCGTCCACCGAGCGGTCGTTCATGCCGAGGTTGAGGATCGTCTCCATCATCCCCGGCATCGAGTGCGGCGCCCCCGAGCGGACCGACACGAGCAACGGGTTGTCCGGATCGCCCAACGACTTGGCCATGGTGGCCTCGAGCTTGGCGAGGGCCTCGGCCACCTCGTCCATGAGGGGTTCGGGCAGGCGGTCGCCGGCCATGTATTCCCGACACGCCTCGGTGGTGATGGTGAAGCCGGGCGGGACGGCGAGGCCGAGATTGACCATCTCGGCGAGGTTGGCGCCCTTGCCGCCGAGGAGCAGCTTTTGTTCCTTCGAACCCTCCTCGAAGGCGTACACCCGCTTCATGGCACCCGCT
The DNA here is from genome assembly GCA_035293045.1 of Acidimicrobiia bacterium. Taxonomy (GTDB): domain Bacteria; phylum Actinomycetota; class Acidimicrobiia; order IMCC26256; family JACPCJ01; genus DATDOY01. The sequence goes on along the minus strand of DATDOY010000106.1, from coordinate 33,849 downwards.
CCATGGGCGGACTTTATGCGCTACAACATGCCGGGCTGCGGCCCCGCCGTGGGGGAACGGCGGCGTGCGGGAGAGCGCACACGAGAGGAGATCCGATGGCAGACGAGAGCGGCGATGCGGCCGACCGGGTCGAAAAGAAGGCCCGAGCGCTGATGCAGCGGGGGGTTGATGCCTCCAAGGGGTTCGAGCCCCAGGGGTGCATGAAGGCCGTCATCTGGGTGGTGGTCGCCGTCGTGGCCCTCGTCGCGGTGTCGCTGCTCGTCGGCAGCGTGAAGAAGACCCCCCGAGACCAGATCGGAATCTCCTATGGCGGCGGGCCCATCGAAGGCCAGCACTTCCAGCGGATCGTGCAACCCGGGTCCAACCTGTTCATCAACGGGTTCATGGACAAGCTCTACCTCTACCCCGTGACTCAACGGAACTACATCATCAGCAACCGCATCGACGAAGGCGACGTCCACGGTGAGGACGCCGTGGTGGCTCCCTCGAACGACCGCATCCCCGTCACGTTCCAAGTCGCCGTCTACTTCAAGCTCAACACCAACGAACTGCGAAAGTTTCACGAGCAGATCGGCCTGAAATACAAAGCGTGGACCGACGACGGCTGGCTGCGAATGCTGAATGACTCGTTCCGCCAGCAGATCGAGTTCGCCCTCCAGCGCGAGGCGCGCAAGTACGCGGTGGCGGACATTTACGCCGACCCGGTCGTGCTCGAAGACATTCGCACGGAGATCGGCGGGATCCTGAAGGAGAACGTCAACTCGATCCTCGGGGACGAGTACTTCTGCGGACCACAGTTCGAGTCCACGTCCGACGCATGCCCTGACTTCACGTTCCTCGTCAAGCACATCGACGTGCCCGACGAGGTGCGCACCGCCTTCGAGACCAACCGGACCTCGGAGATCGCCGTCCAGACGAAACAGAACGAGATCGCCCAGCGCGAGGCCGAGGCGGAAGCCATCAAGAAGCTCAACGAGGCGCTCGCCATCGCCGGCCAGAATTACGTGCTGTTGAAGGCCATCGAGTCCGGGAAGATCAACTTCTGGGTGCTGCCGGAAGGCCAGAGCCTGACCCTCAACACGCCTCCCTCAGGTGGCGGCTAGAGGGGCAGCCGCTCGCGGAGGTAATCGACGAGCTTGTCGATGGCGACGCGGTCCTGGTCCATCGAGTCGCGGTCGCGCACGGTCACCGCGCGGTCTTCGAGGGAATCGAAGTCCACCGTCACACAGAACGGCGTGCCGATTTCGTCCTCGCGCCGATACCGGCGACCGATGGATCCCGAGACGTCCTCTTCGATCTGGAAGTGAGGCCGGAGCAGCCCGGCCACCTCGCCGGCCGCGGGGACCAGCTGCTCGTTCTTGGAGAGCGGAAGCACGGCGACCTTGATCGGCGCGAGGCGCGGGTCGAGGTGGAGCACCGTTCGCTTCTCCCCCCTCACCTCCTCCTCGGCATAGGCGTCCATCAAAAAGGCCATCATCGCTCGCGTCGCGCCGGCCGACGGCTCGATCACGTGCGGGATGTAGCGGGTGTCGCTCTCCTGATCGAAATAGGTGAGGTCTTCGCCGCTCGACTCCTGGTGCTGCGTGAGGTCGTAGTCGGTTCGGTTGGCGACGCCCTCGAGCTCGCCCCAGCCCCAGGGGTAGAGGTACTCCACGTCGGCGGTGCCGGCGGAGTAGTGCGACAGCTCCTCGGCGTCGTGCTCGCGCAGGCGCAAGTGCTCCGCGCGGACGCCGAGGTCGACGTACCAGCGCAGGCGCTCCTCGCACCAGTACGACCACCACTTGGCGCCCTCGTCGGGGGGCACGAAGTACTCGAGCTCCATCTGCTCGAACTCGCGGGTCCGGAATACGAAGCGCTGGGGGGTGATCTCGTTCCGGAAGGCCTTGCCCACCTGCGCGATGCCGAAGGGCGGCTTGAGCCGCGCCGTGGTCTGGACGTTCTTGAAGTTGACGAAGATCCCTTGCGCCGTTTCCGGCCGCAGGTAGGCAGCGCTGGCGTCGTCCTCCACCGGCCCCACGAAGGTCTTGAACATGAGGTTGAACTGCCGGGCGTCGGTCATCGACTCCTTGGCGCCGCAGTTCGGACACGCGCCGGACTCCGGCAACAGGTCCTGGCGGAACCGCTCCTTGCACTGGCGGCAGTCGACGAGCGGGTCGGTGAAGCTGGCGACGTGGCCCGACGCCTCCCACACCTGGGGTGCCATGAGGATCGCCGCGTCGAGGCCGACGACGTCGGGGCGCATCTGCACCATGTCGTGCCACCACGCGTCCTTCACATTGCGCAACATGAGCGAGCCGTAGGGGCCGTAGTCGTAGGTGGATCCGAATCCCCCGTAGATCTCGCTCGACTGGAAGATGAACCCCCGCCGCTTACAGAGGTTGGTCACCTTCTCGAGGAGCTTGGGGTCGCGTGTCGGCTCGGCGTCCTGTCCTGCATCTGCCATAGAGCGATGCTAGTGGCGCTCGACCCGAGAACTTGGCGGCTTACACGTACCCGCGGAGGCGAGCCGCCCTCGCAACGCGCTCGATGGCGATGGCGAAGGCCGCGCGCCGCATGGTGACGCCGCGCGAATCGGAGAAGTCGGCCGTCTGGTCGAAGGCGCGCATCATCGTCTCGCGCAGCTCCTCGTTGAACCTCTCCTCTTTCCAGCGGAACTGCTGGATGTTCATGGCCCACTCGAAGTACGAGCCCGTCACGCCGCCGGCGTTGGCGAGGATGTCGGGCACCACCCGCACTCCTCGATCGGTGAGGACCCGGTCGGCCTCCGGCGTGGTCGGGTGGTTGGCCGCTTCGAGCACGAGCGAGGCCCGGATCTGCGCCGCGTTCTCCATCGTGATCACCTCGCCGAGTGCGGCGGGAATGAGCACGTCGCACTGGCAGGTGAGGAGTTCCTCGTTGGTCAGGGCGTCGATGCCGTCGGTCCCCGCGAGGTCGACGACCGACCGCCGCGCGTTCAGGGCGTCGACGCACGCCGTCACGTCCAATCCCGAAGACCGGTAGATGCCGCCCTTGACGTCCGAGACGGCGACGACCTTCACCCCGATGGATGCGAGGTCGCGCGCCGCCCATGAACCGACGTTGCCGAAGCCCTGGATGGCGACCGCGATGCGTTCGAGGTCGATGTCGTACCGCTTGGCCGCGGCCTCGAGGCAGTAGACCACCCCGCGCCCGGTGGCCTGTTCGCGGCCGGGCGCGCCGCCGAGGTCGATCGGCTTCCCTGTCACGATCGCGGGGGTGTAGCCATACCGGCTCGAGTAGGCGTCCATCATCCACGCCATCACCTGGGCGTTGGTGTTCATGTCGGGTGCGGGGATGTCGCGCTGCACGCCGAGGAGATAGCTGATCGCCAAGGTGTAACGCCGCGTGATCCCCTCGATCTCCCGCGAACTCATCCCCGTCGGGTCCACCATGACCCCGCCCTTGGCCCCGCCGAAGGGGATGTCCATCAGGGCGCACTTCCAGGTCATCAGCGACGCCAGCGCTCGCACCTCGTTGAGGTCCGCCTGGGGGTGATAGCGGACGCCGCCTTTGTACGGCCCACGCGCGCCGTTGTGTTGCACGCGATACCCGCGGAACACGCGCTCCACGCCGTCGTCGGTGCGCAGCGGCACTTGCACCGAGATCTCGCGATAGGAGGTCTTCAGGATCTCGTGGAACTCGTCTTTCAACTTGATGAGGTCGGCCGCGTCGTCGAAGAACTGGTTGACGGCCTCGGCGGGACTCAGCTCGGCGGGCGGCATAGGGCGAGACGTTACCGCTGACCACCGGAGGCGGCGTCGCTCACGGCCGTCGCGGGTCCGCCGTCGTCACGCCGAAGTGAGCAGTGCGCCGCTGCGAAGCCTCCGCTCGAAGTGGTATTCGACGGCGCGCAGCGCCAAGCGCTGGACCTCGCGAACCGTGGCTCCCGTGCCGTCTGCGAACGTCCCGTCGTCGGCGAGGACCGAACGCAGACCTCCGCCGAGGATCCGAGACACCAACGCGAGGGCGGGACCGGCTTCGGCGCCCGGACTCTGCGGCGCGCACGCCTCGCACACCGCGCCGCCTGCCTCCGGCACGACCGCCACGAGCCCGACCTCGGTACCGCACCGCACGCAGGCATCGAGTTGAGGGTGAAAGCCTTCGAGACTCAACAGCTTCCAGAGAAAGGCAGGGGCGACCAGCGGCGACGGCGTTTCGGACAGGGTCCGCAGCGCCCCTACCACCATGCGATACAGCGGACCGTTGGCCTCTTGTTCCTGCGCCACCTGGTCGGTGGCCTCGAGGACGGCCATGGCCGCGGTCAGCGCGTCGAGGTGGTCGCGCAGTCCACGGAACGCGTCGATCGACTCGGCCTGCGTGACCGTGTCGAGGTTGCGGCCTTCATAGAGCTGGAGGGCGACGTGGCTCGTCGGCTCGAGCCGGGCCCCGAACCGGCTCCCGGGCTTGCGGACGCCCTTCACCACCGCCCGCACCTTGCCCCGCGTCTCGGTCATCAGCGACACGATGCGGTCGGTCTCACCCAGGCGGTAGGTACGCAGCACCACCGCCCGTTCCCGGTAAAGGGGCATCGCGGCAGTCTAAATCACATCGGTGTCATTGCGTTCCTGACGGACCCGCTCGGCACCCAGGAACGGGGCGCACGGAAGTCGAGGCTCAGTGGTGGTCGATGGCTCCGAAGCGGCGCTCGCGGCGCTGGTAATCGCGCACCGCCTCGAACAGGTGCTCCCGTCGGAAGTCCGGCCACAGCGTCTCGGTGAAATAGAGCTCGGAGTAGGCGAGCTCCCAGAGCAGGAAATTCGAGATGCGCGATTCGCCGGACGTGCGGATCAGCAAGTCGGCATCCGGCATCTCGGGGGCGTACAGGTAGCGCCGAAAGCGCTTCTCGTCGACCTTCTCGGGGTCGACCCGACCGGCGACGGCGTCGGCGGCGAGCGCCCGAGCGGCGTCGACCAACTCGGCGCGGCCTCCGTAGTTGAAGGCGATGGTGAGCGTCATCCCACGATTGCGGGCCGTCATGGCCTCGGTCTCTTCCATGCGGTGCAGCACCCGCTTGGGAACGCGCCCGCCGCGCCGACCCAGGAACCGCATCCGCACGCCGCGGGCACAGAGATCGTCGCGGTGCCGGACGAGGATCCCCTCGTTGAAGTTCATGAGGAACCGGACTTCGTCCAGCGGGCGGCGCCAGTTCTCGGTCGAGAACGCGAACACCGTCATCCAGTCGAGCCCGAGTTCGAGAGCCCCTTCGACCGTGTCGAACAAAGCGTCTTCGCCCGCCGCGTGACCTTCGACACGGGGACGGCCGCGCCGTTTGGCCCATCGGCCGTTGCCGTCCATCACGATGGCAACGTGCCTCGGCACGCGCTGCGGGTCGATCCCCTTCGTCACGGCGGGGAAACTTACGCCCCCGTCGCCGTGAGGGACGCACGGCAGACGGAGGCCTGCCGGCGGACGCACTGACCACGGGCCGTCCGCAGACGCTCAGCGAGCGCTCGGGTGTCACCCGCGACACCGTGCAGCGGCGTCATCCCGTGCGGGTGACATCCCCCAGGAGGGATACATTCCCGACCCGACGGCCCCTCGCGACGGGTCCGGGGTTGGGAGGCACACCGAGGTGACGGCGGCACAGAACCACGGCAGGTCGTTCACCGTCATCGTCAACCCCGCGTCCGGACGAGGCAAGACTCGCAAGCTGCTCCCCCGCCTCGAGGCTGCCCTCACGAGCGCCTGCGACGACGTGGAGATCCGGATCTCCGAATCCCCCAGCCACCCGCCCCAGCTGGCGCGCGAAGCATTCGCCGCCGGCCGCGTCGTGGTGGCGTGCGGCGGCGACGGGCTCGTCGGCCAACTGGCGGGGGTCGCCGCCGACGAGCACGGAACGCTCGCCATCATCCCGACAGGGTCCGGCAACGACTTCGCCCGAAACGTTGGCCTCGACCACAAGGACCCCTTCGCCGCCGTTCCCATCCTGAACTCGGGCACGATCTCCGATCTCGACCTCGGGCGGGTCAACGGGTCGTGGTTCTGCTGCGTCGCCAGCACCGGCTTCGACGCCGAGGCCAACCGCTGGGCCAACGAACGAAAGCACCTCGGCGGAACCCTCCTCTACATCGCGGCGACGTTCCGCACCCTGGCCGTGTACCGCCCGAAGCGATTCCTCATCACCGTCGACGGGGATGTCACCGAGATGGAGGCGTGGCTCCTCGCCGTCGGCAACGCCACCAGCTACGGCGGCGGCATGAAAGTCGTGCCGTCGGCCCGATTGGACGACGACGCGCTCGACGCCACCGCCGTCGGCCCGGTGTCGAAGTTCGAGTTCATCCGAACGTTCCCGAAGGTCTTCCAGGGAAAACACGTCGACCACCCGCAGGTCCGCACGTTCCACGGCAACGTGTTCGAGCTGGCGTCACCGACCGGCGAGACGCTCCCCGTGTTCGCAGACGGCGAGCACGTCACCGACCTGCCGGCGCGGATCGAAGTCGTTCCCGGCGCGCTGTCGCTCATCGTGCCCTGATCGCCAGGGAATCCGACCAGCGTCCCGCACCTGAGCGCGGCGCGACCCCAAGCCGCGTCGCGACGAGCTAGGAGACTGTGAAGGCGGCTTCCATCCCCTGGCCACGATGGCCCGGGATGTCGCAGTAGAGCACGTACGCCCCAGGGTCGAGCTTCAGGCTCCCGGTGCCCTTCTCGCCGCCCGCCGCCTCGATGCGCATCTCGTCCTCGTGTCCCTCGACCACGAGGGTGTGCGGCAGGGTGTCGGTGTTGTCGTACTCGAGCGCGACCTCGCCGGCCGGAGCCTCGTACGCGTCGGACGAGAAGGCGAAGCCCTTCACCGCTTCGACCGTCACGGCGGATCCACCGGCCGCGCCGCCGGCCTCGTGGTCACCCTCGCCGCCGCCTTCGGTGACGGTCAGCGTGCCCTCCATGCCCTGCGCTTGGTGACCGGGGATGTCGCAGAAGAACAAGTAGTCGCCCGGATCGAGCGAGACGACTTTCTTCTCGCCGTCGACGGCGAGCTTGGCTTCCGGGTGTCCTTCGATGACCAGGGTGTGCGACCCCTCCGCGAGCGCGAGGCCGATCTCGATGCCCGGGCCGGCCACGGTCTGCTCCGCGGGGTCGAACGCGAAGTTCGTCGCCGTGAACGTCAGGTGGCTCACGACGTCGGTGGGGCCGTGCCCGCCGCTCGTGTGATCGCGGTCGACCTGGGCGGCGAGGAGCCCCGCACCCGACAGCACGAGTCCCACGAGGGCCGCCCCACCGAGGAGCACGCCGCGGTCGATGTGGTCGCGGCTCGTCGCCCACGCCGCACCGGCGAGGATGGCGGCCGAGATCGCGGTGGCGACGATGACCGCCCGGTCGGCGCTCGCCGACGCCAGGAACAGCCGTGAGAGGTTGAGCGCCCCGAAGGCGATCAGGGCCACGCTGACCAGCGGGATGATGATCGGCTCGAGCACACGTTCGCGCAGGTAGTTCATGACGGGCTCAGCTCCAGTTCCAGTTCCAGTTCGTCGAAATCGAGGAGGCCGGGGCGACTCCGGCGTTCCTCGTCGGCCTGCCATACGAAGAACAACACGGCGATCATTCCCCACAACAGGAAGCCGCCGCCCACCTTCATGATCACTCCCGCCATCTGCTGGTCGCCGAGCGCCGAGATGTCCCACAGGCGCGGGACCTTGGCGTAGAAGTCGTACAGCACGCCCTCGCCGAACGTGAGGAACGAGGCTGGAACCGTGGGCAGGATCGACTGTCCGAACAGGTAGAGCAAGTTTGCCGGAGGAGCGAGACGGGGGATCTCGGGCAGCGGACTCACGACCGGCATCCACACTGCGAGCGAAATCACCAACAGGGCGCCGTGCACGCCGGCGTGGAACGGGGCCGACCGCAGCGAAAGGTCGACAACGGCGGGCCAGTGGGTCACTACCAGCAGGAGGTTGAACAGGGCGAAGGCCACGAGGGGGCGCGTGACGATCTTCGCAATGCGGCGGAGGACGCCACCCCCGAGCAGCGCCCGGAGCATCCAGCCTGGCGTGCCGAGGAGCAGGAGCGGTGCGGTGATGTAGCCGATGATCAGGTGCTGGGTCATGTGAGCGCTGAACAGGAAACGCTCACCCATCTGGTGCAGGGGCCATCCGACCGCCACGAGGAGCGAAGCCACGCCGAGGGCGAACAACGAGATCTGCGTGCGCGAGACGGCCGAACCAGGTCGCGGAGCCCACCCCGGCGCGACCCAGCGCAGAGCGGACGCGTACGCGCCGACCAACAGCGCGAGGAGGACCATGACTCCCGGATCCAGATTGAACGACCAGGGATCCGTCATGGCGGGCCTCAGTCGATGAATGGAAACACGCCGGAGGCGCCGAGGAACACCGCGTAGGCCGCCATTGCGAGCGTGAGCCCACCGTAGAAGAGCGTGCGGAACACGGGCGCCTCGAAGCGAAGGTGCATGAACCAGGTGGCGACGAGGAAGAACTTGACCGCCATCATCACGATCAACGTCGTCGTCACGACCCAGTCGTCGAGATCGTCGACGTAGTAGAGCCCTACCTCGAGCGCGGTGACGATCGCGAGGATGATGGCGATGCCCACGTAGGCCGACGGCCGTGGGTGATGCGCCTCGCCGGCGGCGGCGTGAGGGGCGTCGGTCGCCTCGGCGTGCGCCGGGTCCGCGGTTTCGGTGACGGCTTGGTCGGTCATCGGCGGTCGTACTCCTATTGGGGAACGAGGTAGATGACGGTGAAGATCACGATCCAGACGACGTCGACGAAGTGCCAGTAGAGCCCGGCGATGTCGACGGCGACGGCCTTCTCGGGGCCGATGCCGCGGCGGAGCGAATACCCCGTCAGCGACAGCAGCCACAGGATGCCGACGGTGACGTGGACACCGTGGAAGCCGGTCAGCACGAAGAACGTGGTGCCAGAAAGGTTGGTGTCGAGCTTGAGGCCCTCGCGGACGAACTCGGTGAACTCGAAGATCTGGCCCCCGATGAACACCATGCCGAGCAGCGCCGTGCAGACCAACCAGATGCGCATGCGGCGTTCGTCACCGCGGTAGACGGCGGCCACCGCGAGGACCATGGCCAGCGAGCTCATCAGCAGGACGAACGAGCTGACCGACGTGAACGGGATGTCGTAGACGTCGGCGAGGTACGGACCGTCGCCCCGGCCGCGGTACAGCAGGTACGTCGAGATGAGGGCGCCGAAGAAGAGGCATTCCGAACCGAGGAACACCCACATCCCGAGCTTCGTGTTGCTGATGCCGGTCGACGTGTGGTGCTCGCCGGGCGATGCGTGCGTGTCGACTGCGTGGGCCGCCATCAGTGCGCCCCTTCCGTGACGAGCTCGCGGTCAGCCGGCGGCTCGGGTTCGTCGTGATCCTCGGCCGGTTCCGGCTCGGTGTCGGGCTCCATCGCCCAGGCGAAGATGCCCCACGCCACGAAGAGTCCCCCCGCCACGAGCCATCCCCAGTGGAAGATGAACCCGTAGCCCATGAGCGGCAGGCCGACCGCCGAGAACAACGGCCAGTACGACGGCGACGGCATGTGGATGTGCGCGTCGGGCGCGGGTCGAGGCGCCATCTCGCGGCGCACCGGCCGACCCTCGTCGTCCTCGGTGTACTTGGCGTGCCACCAGTCGTCGCGTGCCTCGACCCTGGGGACGCTGTCGAAGTTGTGCTCCGGCGGCGGCGAGGACACGGACCACTCCAGCGTGCGGGCGTCCCACGGGTCGTCGCCGGCGACCTCACCGGAACGGATGCTGCGAGCGACGTTGATGATGAACACGAGGATCGACAACGCGATGGTGAACGACCCGACCGTCGAAACGAGGTTCCAGAAGTCCCAGCCCATGCCGTCGGGATAGGTGTAAGTGCGGCGCGGTTGTCCCTGGAGTCCGAGGACGTGCATCGGGCCGAACGTGAGGTTGAACCCGATGAACATCAGCCAGAAGTGGACCTTGCCGAGACTCTCCCCGAGCATCTTGCCCACCATCTTCGGGAACCAGTAGTAGACGCCCGAGAAGATCCCGAACATGGCGCCGCCGAAGAGCACGTAGTGGAAGTGGGCGACCACGTAATAGGTGTCGGTCTGCTGGCGGTCGGCGGGGCTCACACCGTGGGTCACGCCCGAGAGCCCGCCGATGATGAACATCGAGACGAACCCGATGGCGAAGAGCATCGGTGTTCGGAACCGGATCGATCCGCCCCACAACGTCCCGAGCCAGTTGAAGATCTTCACCCCCGTCGGCACCGCGATGAACATCGTGGACAGGGTGAACCCGGTCACCGCGGCCGGCCCGAGGCCGACCGAGAACATGTGGTGCGCCCACACGCCCCAGCCCATGAAGCCGATGGCGACTCCGGAGAACACGACGAAGGAGTACCCGAACAGCGGCTTGCGCGCGAACACCGGGAGCACTTCGGAGACGATGCCCATCGGTGGCAGGATGAGGATGTACACCTCCGGGTGGCCGAAGAGCCAGAACAGGTGCTGCCAGAGAAGCGGGTCGCCGCCCTTTTGCACGTTGAAGAAGTTGGTGGCGAAGTTGCGGTCGAAGAACAAGAGGATCAGGGCGATGGTGATGACGGGCACCGCGCTGACCAGCAGGAACGAGATGACGAGGATCATCCACGTGAACACCGGCATGCGCATGAGGGTCATCCCGGGGGCCCGCATGTTCAGGATGGTGACGATGAAGTTGATCGAGGCGGTCAGCGACCCGATGCCGGTGATGATCAACCCGATGATCCAAAAATCGATCCCGGTGCCGAAGCTGAAGTCGCTCGTCAGGTTGGCGTAGCCGAACCACCCGCCGTCGGGCGCGCCGCCGAGAAAGAAGCTCGTGTAGAGGAACAGGCCTCCCATGAGGAAGGTCCAGTAGCCGTACGCGTTGAGGCGCGGGAACGCCACGTCCCGGGCGCCGATCTGGAGCGGCACGAAGTAGTTGCCCACCGCGGCGGCCGTCGGCATCACCACGAGGAACACCATCGTGGTGCCGTGCATCGTGAACAGCGTGTTGTATTCGGCGGCCGAGAGGATCGTCCCGTCGGGGCCTGCCAACTGGAGCCGGATGAGCAGCGCCTCGACGCCGCCGAGGACGAAGAACAGCAACGCCGTCATGCCGTAGAGCAGGCCGATCTTCTTGTGGTCGATCGTGGTGAACCAGCTCGCGAGCCCCGATGTGGCTCGGGGACGGCGGAGCAGGCTGGCGCGTGCCGTGACAGGAACGGTGTGTGTGGCCATCGGTGCCCTACTCCAGGGTCTCGAGGTAGGCGACGAGCTGTGCGATCTCATCCTCGGTCAGCGGCTTGGCGTCGGGTCCCGGCGGGAACGCCCGCGGCATACCGATGTTGTCGCCGGGTTGCATCGGCTTCATCTTCGAGGGGTTCTCGAGCCAGCGCGCAAGGTTGTCGGCCGTCAAGTCGAAGATGCCGCCGGCGAAGGTCGAGCGCGACGCGAGGTGCGTGAGGTTGGGCCCGACGTTGGCGCCGGCCGACCCCTCGTTGCCCGCGAGCGTGTGGCATCCGCCGCAGCCCTTCTCCGCGAACAGGGCGTAGCCGCCCGCCGCGTCCCCGGAAGCCGGCTTGGCGGCGTCCTGGCGCTGGTCGTCGAGCCACTGCTCGAAGCCGGCCTTGGTGTGCACGATCACCCGGAGGCGCATGTTGGCGTGGCTGAGTCCGCAGAACTCGGCGCACTGGCCGAGGTAGACGCCGGGCTCGTCGGCCTTCATGGCCAGCCGGTTCTCGCGCCCCGGCACGACGTCGACCTTCCCGAAGAGCTGGGGCGCCCAGAACGAGTGGATGACGTCGAAGCTGTGCAGCTTGACGTTGACCTGGGTTCCGGCCGGGATGTGGAGCTCGTTCGCGGTCTCGACCTCGAGGTCGGGATAGTCGTACTCCCACCACCACTGGTGGCCGGTGACCTCGATCTGGAGGGCGTTCTCGGGCTCGTCGGCAAGCTCCCAGATGGCGGCCACCGTGGGAACGGAGAGGACCGTGAGGATCAAGGCCGGGAGGATCGTCCACCCGATCTCGAGGGGCGTCGACCCGTGAACCTGTCGGGGAGCGTCGTCATCGCCACGCGCCCGGAAACGCACGAGGACGAGGACGAGGAGGCCCTCGACGATCACGAACACGACCACGGCGGAGATGAAGGCCGCGTCCCACAGGCTGTCGAGCTTGCGGGCCCACTCGCCCGCGGGCTTGAGGGTGTCCTGGGGCGAATCTGCGCACGCCGAGAGCACGAGCAAGCTCAACGTGATCAACGCCAGCCGCCCGGTCGTCAGCACCGTATGGCGCCGGCTGGGAACGTTGTTCACCTGGCAGGACTCCCGTGGGACGTGAACAAAGGACTTCGTGAAATCGCGAACGAGCGCACTCTACCGAAGCGCTCGTGCCTACTGGCAAACCCCCCTCGGGTGGGGGCCGCGGCGGTGCTGGTCAGGATCCGCCGACCCGCCCGAGCACCCGGCCGGCGAGGCGGATGAGCCGGTCGATGGCGTCGGGTTCCTGGGCCTCACGGGGCACGACGTCGTAGCCGATGTCGACCCGCTGGGTCCCCTGGGTGAATACGACCCGGACCCCGCCGGTGGCGATCTGAAAGCCCCGCGCGCCCTCACCGAGCGCCGGAAGCTCGTAGACGTTGTCCGCCGGGCCCGGTTTCACTTCCTCGACGGCGCCCGACGGCTCGAGGGTGACCGACAGGATCCTCCCGGGGGCGTCGGGGTTGGCGTCGCCCCACCGACACGTGTCGGCCACGCCTTCGCCCGGGTCGGGACGGGCGGCACGGGCCTTCTCACCGAAGAAGCTGGTGACCTCGTCGGTGGTCAAGACCTTGCAGGCGGCCGACTCGCGCGGTTCGTCGGGCGAGGGGTCGCCGGCGCCACCGGCGCACGCCGAGAACAGGACGGCGCACGCCGAAAACAGCGCGATGAACGCCATCACCGGAACGCCGGGCCGAGCGCGCATCTCAGAAACCCAGGCGGTCGAGCGCGTGATCGCGCTTTTGCCAGTCGCGTTCCACTTTCACCTGGGTCTCGAGGAACACCTTGGTCCCCAGGAGCGCCTCGAGCTCCTCGCGCGCCCGCGTCCCGACCCGCTTCAACACTTCCCCGCCCTTCCCGATGACGATGCCCTTCTGCGAGTCACGCTCGACGAGCACGACGGCGTGGATGGCGAGGAGGCCGTCGTCGCGTTCCTCGATGCTGTCCACGACGACCGCGATGGAGTGCGGCACTTCTTCGCGCGTGATCTGCAACAGCTTCTCTCGCACGATCTCGCCGACGACGAACGCCTCGGGCTGGTCGGTCACCATCCCGTCGGGGTAGTACTGCGGGCCGTCGGGAAGTCGCTCGGTGATCTCGGCGACCAGCGCATCCACGCCCCCGCCCTTTCGAGCGCTCAGCGGGACATAGGCGTCGTAGTCCTGACGCACGTTGGCCAGCTGCCCCGCGATCTGGGCGGGACGGGCGAGATCGACCTTGTTGAGGACGAGGATTTTCGGCGTCTCGGCGGCGAAGATCATCTCGCTGACGAACTGATCGCCGCGTCCGAACGGCGCGTTGGCTTCGATGAGATGGCAGATCACGTCGACCTCGGCGAGGGTTTCGAGCGCGCGCCGATTCAGGCGCTCACCCAGCCGGGTTCGGGGCCGATGGATCCCTGGCGTGTCGAGGAACACGATCTGGGTGTCGTCGCGGGTGAGGACGCCGCGGATCTGATTGCGCGTCGTCTGCGGCTTGTCGGAGACGATCGAAACCTTCTGGTTCAACACCCGGTTGAGGAGCGTCGACTTCCCGACGTTGGGTCGGCCGACGAGGGTGACAAAGCCCGACCTCACGGCGACTGACTCGCCGGCGCACGAGCGCGTCCGTTGCCGTTGACGGTGACACTGACGATTCGACGCCCCTGCACGCGTTCGGTCGTGAACTCCATGCCCTGGAAGGACACCGACTCACCTTCGGCGGGCACGTGACCCACGAGATCGAAGATGAGCCCCCCGACGGTGTCCCATTCCTCCGAAGGCAATTCGGTCCCCAAGAGCTCATTGAGTTCATCGATGGGGGTGCGCCCCGGCACGCGGAAGCCGCCGTCGGGCAGTTCCTCGACACGCGGCTCGTCCATGTCGTACTCGTCGGTGATCTCGCCGACGATCTCCTCGAGCACGTCCTCCAAGGTGACGAGCCCGGCCGTTCCGCCGTACTCGTCGACCGCGATCGCCATGTGGTACTTGCGGGTTTGCATCTCTCGCAGGAGTTCGGCCACCCGCTTCTGCTCCGGCACGAACACCGCCTTGCGGAGCACTTCGGCCACGGGGCGGTCTCCGCGCCCCTGGCGTGCGGCCCGGATCAGGTCTTTCACAAAGGCGAGGCCGACAACATCGTCGAGCGTGTCACGATGCACCGGAAGGCGCGAGAAGCCCCCCGCGATGGCGCTGTCGAGGGCCTCGTTGACCGTCGCGTCGCCGCGGACCGCAACGACATCGGGTCGAGGCACCATCACCTCGCGGACGACGACGTCGCCGAACTCGAACACCGAGTGGATGAGCTGCGCCTCTTCTTGGTCCACCTCGTCGGCGTCCCGCACGTCCCGATCGTCATCGTGGTCGTCGCCGTTTCCGTTGCGGGGGGCGCGGGCCGACGTGGCCACGGCGCGGGCGAACCCGGCCAGCGGTGCGATCCGCACCAGCCCCGCGACCAGGCCGGCGGAGCGGAGCGCGACGCCGTCCCCGACACGGTGCGCGAGCCGTCGGGGAAGCACCTCGCCGACGGTGAGGACCGCCGCCATGAACGCGGCGACGGCGAGGGACGCGCCGAGGCCGCCGCTTTGGCGCCACCCGACGATGCCGACCATGGTCGCGGCGGCGACGCGGCCGGCCATGCGGATGAGCGAGACGACGGCCACCGCCCGCTCCGGGTTCTCGGCGATACGGGCGAGGCTCTTCGCTCCCCGCCTGCCTTCCTCGTCCCACGCGAGCGCACGCACCCGACTGACGCGCACGAGCGACGCCTCCACGAGGACCAGCGCGGCTGACACCAACACGATGCCAGCCGACACGGCCAGCGCGACGCGATCTCCCTGCTCCATCAGTCCCGCTCGGACCGGGCCGAAACCTCGCGGAAGGACGCGAGCACCTCGCGCTCACGTCGCCGCATCGTCTCGGCGTCCTCGTCGTCCTCGTGGTCGTAGTCGAGAAGATGGAGGACGCCGTGGGCGACGAGGAGCTCGATCTCGGCTTCGAGCGCGTGGCCGTGTTCCTCGGCCTGGCGCTGCGCCACGCTCGGGCAGATCACGACGTCGCCGACGAGCACGGGGGCGTCGGTTGGCTCGGGCGGAGCGCCGGGGCCGCGCCCACCCTGGTCGGGCTGGCGACCGCTCTCCACGAGCTCCTCGTCCATGGGAAACGCGAGGACGTCGGTGGGACCTTCGAGGCCGAGGAAGCGGAGGTGGAGGTCGGCGATCGTCTCCTCGTCGACGAACATGAGCGACATCTCCGCTTCGGGGCGGACGCGTTCGGCGTCGAGCACGTGCGCGGCGAGGGCGGCGTAGCGCGCCGGCTCGAGCGCCACGACCGCCTGCTCGTCGGCGACGAACACGTCGCGTTCGCTCACGCGGTTCCCCGGGGTTGCGACTGGCCGCCCTGGTCGTGGCGCTCGTACGCGTCGACGATGTCCTGCACGATCTTGTGGCGCACGACGTCACGGCCGGTCAGCTCGACGAACATGAGGTCTTCGACGCCGTCGAGGACGTCGCGCACCGCGAGCAGCCCCGACCGTCCCCGCTCGGTCGGGAGGTCGACCTGGGTCACGTCGCCGGTGACCACGGCGCGCGACCCGAACCCAAGGCGGGTGAGGAACATTTTCATCTGCTCCGGCGTCGTGTTCTGGGCCTCGTCGAGGATGATGAACGAATCGTTGAGCGTGCGCCCGCGCATGTATGCGAGCGGAGCGACCTCGATGGTGCCGCGGTCGATCAACCGCTGGGTCGTCTCCGGATCGAGCATGTCGTACAGCGCGTCATAGAGCGGCCGGAGGTACGGGTCGACCTTGGCGATCATGTCGCCGGGGAGAAACCCGAGCCGCTCCCCCGCCTCGACGGCCGGGCGCGTGAGGATGATGCGCCGCACCGTCCCCGCCTGGAGGTCCTGGATGGCCTGCGCCATCGCGAGGTAGGTCTTGCCCGAGCCGGCGGGACCGATGGCGAAGGTGATGGTGTGCGCGGCCATGGCATCCACGTACCGCTTCTGGCCCTCGGTCTTCGGACGGACGGTCTTGCCCCGACTCTCGAACACGGTCGTGCCGACGACTTCGGTGGGACGGACGTCGGCCTTGGCCATGTCGATCATCCGGGTGACGCTTTCGCGATCGAGCCGGTGCCCACGCTCGAGCAACTCCACGAGTTCCTCGAAGAGGTGCGCCACGCGTTCGGTGTGCTCGGGCTCGCCGTCGATCGTGATCTCGTTGCCGCGGACGTGGATCTCGACCGGGAAACCGGACTCGATCACGCGCAGGAACTCGTCGCGCTGGCCGAGCAGACCGAGCATGAGGTGGTTTCCCGGCACGAACACCCTCACCGGAGGATGGGCCGCGGACGGATCTGGAATGGGAACGGGTGACGGATCCAAAGCTGGACTCAGGATACCCCTGCGCGCAAGGCGCTCATTCGGCCCGTCATTCGGGGGGCCAGCGGAGGGGCCGGCCGCCGAGGACGTGGAGATGCAGGTGGTCGACCGTCATGCCTCCGTGGCGACCGACGTTGGCGACCACGCGATACCCGTCGTCTGCGATGCCGAGCGCGTCGGTCACTCGCTGGACCGTTGCGATGAGGGCGGCAAGCATCGGTGCGTGCTCGGGGGCCACGTGCCCGAGGTGCTCGATGTGCTCCTTGGGGACGACGAGCACATGCACCGGCGCCGCGGGGTTGATGTCGCGAAAGGCGTACGTCAGCTCGTCGTCGGCCACCGGCTCGGAAGGGATCTCTCCCGCGACGATCTTGCAGAACAGGCAGTCGGTCACAGAATGAGGCTACGCCGGGTTTCCCGACGGGCGCTCGGGGCCGGCCTCAAGGCTGCACGAACAGGGACCCTTGTTCGGCTGAAAGTCCCTCGGCTTTCCAGAGGATGCGCCAATCGGCGCATCCTCTAGACGGTGATGCCCGCCCGGATGCCCATCTCCTCGAGCCGGACGCCGAGCTCTTCGGGGGTGAGCCCGAGTGCCCAGGCCATGACCCGAACGTCGTCGCTGCGGATCGTGAGGATCCGGCCGTTGAAGTCCTGCCGGTAGATCTGCACGCGCTCGGTGTATCGGCGAAGGATCTGCGCCTCGGGCGTGTTGAGCCCTTGGAGGCGGACGAGATCGACGCTGAAGCCGCCGGTGAGATCGATCGCCCGCGCATCGGTGAGGTCGATGGAGTCGTCCCGCGGCAAGAGCTGCTCCGCGGGCACGCCGTAGACGCCGGCGAGGCGCATAAGCCGCGGCACGGAGATGGCTCGCTCGCCGCGCTCGTAGGCACCGAGCACCGACGCCTTGAACTCCTTGCGCGACAGTGCTTCGACTTCTTGGAGCGACAGCCGCTTCTGGCGCCGGATCGCCCGCAGGCGCTCACCAATGCCGTCGGAAATAGCTTCGTCGACGAATTCGTCTTCCATCTCGCCCTCGCCTCGTTTCCCCTTCACCAGCGCCGGCACCGATGGTCATCCGGCGCGGGATGCACCCCGCAGTGCATCGCTAAGGTACCACGTTCGCGCGGAGCGCGGTTGGTCCGAGCGCAGAAATGTTCGACACGCGCGCATTGATGTCCTGCCGCCGCGCTGGGTGTGCTCAGGCGGGCCGGGGCGCGGCTGGAACCTCGCTCGATTTGCCCAATAGCCGCAAGTCGCCCGTTGCTACTCCAAACCCCTCACCTTGGCCCGAAGCTTGCCCATCAACGAGCGATCCCGCGGGGCGACCTCCTCACCCCGGATCTCCGCAAGCCTGCGAACCAGTTCATCCTCGTCGTCGCCGAGGGCGTCGGGGATCTCGACCTCGATCGTCAACAGCACGTCGCCCCGGCCGTTGCCCCGAAGGTGGGGCACGCCTCGCCCCCGCAGCCGGAAGACGGTCGCGGGCTGGGTCCCCGGGGGAACGACGAGCTCCTCGGGTTTTCCCTCGTCGGTGTCGAGGAGATCGAGATGGAGACGGGCGCCGAGCACCGCTTGGGTCATCGGAAGGGCGACCCGCCGGACGAGGTCGTCGCCGACGCGCTCGAAGTCGGGGTGCGGCTTCACGCCGACGCTCACGTATAGATCCCCCGGAAGGCCGCCCCGCACGGCGGCGGGGCCGCGTCCGGCGAGGCGGAGCCGCTGACCGTTGTCGATGCCGGCCGGCACGTCGACTTCGAGTTGCTTCAACCGCGTGACCCGACCTTCGCCCCCGCAGTCGGCGCAGGGGTTGGCCACGATGCGTCCTTGGCCGCGACACGCCGGACAGGCCCGCGCCGACACGATCTGGCCGAGGATCGATCGGCGCAGCTCGCGCACTTCGCCGGCTCCGCCGCAGGTTTCGCAGGTGGTGGGGTAGGTACCGGGTCGGCACCCGCTGGCCTCGCACGTCTCGCACTCCACCGGCAAGCGAACCTCGATCGTCTTCGACAGGCCGAACATGGCGTCGCGAAGATCAAGATCGATGCGCACTTCGGCGTCGGGGCCGCGAGCTGGGCCGCTCGGTCCGCGCGCGCCGAACCCGCCGCCGAAACCAGCGCCACCAAAGAACGCGTCGAAGAGGTCGCTGAGGCCCACACCGGCGAAGGGGTTCCCGCCGAGACCCTCCTCGCCGTAGGCGTCGTAGCGCGCCCGCTTCTCCGGATCGCTGAGCACCTCATAAGCGCGGGCGATCTCTTTGAACCGCGATTCCGCGTCGGGGTCGTCCATGGCGACGTCGGGGTGATACTGCCGGGCGAGCGCGCGGAAGGCCTTCTTGATCTGCTCCGGGGACGCGTCTCGGGAGATACCGAGGAGCTCGTAGAAATCCGCCATCGCCAGGCCGTCCTACGACGGATCCAGGTGGCGGGCGAGGCTTTCGGACACCGTGGCCACCGCCGCGATCGCCCTGCGGTAGTCCATGCGCGTGGGGCCGAGGATCCCCACCGTCCCCGCGACCCCCTGACCCATCTGGACGGGGGCGAGGACGACGGAACACTCGCGCAGCTCGACCTGCTCGTTCTCCGCTCCGATGCGAACGGTCGTCCCGCGATCGAGGAGGTTGCGGGCGAGGCTCACCACGAGGAACTGCTGTTCGAGCAGCTCGAGCAGTCGCGCCGCCGTGTCGACGGCGGAGAAGTCCTGCGCCTCGGCGGCGAGGTGCGAAGCGCCCCCGACGAACACGGGCTCGCTCGCGTGCTCGATGACGAGCGAGCGAAGGGCCTCGGCGGCACGGGCGGCAAGGTCGTCGGCGTCGTCGTCGTCGGTTGCGGGCGGCGTCGTGATGTCGCCGAGCGGCGAGCCGATGGCGGCGTCGGCGAGCGCCGCCGATGCGCGCCGCACCACCTCTTCGCCCACGCCGCTGGCCAGCTTGACGACGCCCTTTTCGACGACGCCGTTGGACAGGACGGCGACCGCGAGGACCACGTCCGCATGCAACGGCACGA
This sequence comes from Acidimicrobiia bacterium, assembly GCA_035293045.1. Taxonomy (GTDB): domain Bacteria; phylum Actinomycetota; class Acidimicrobiia; order IMCC26256; family JACPCJ01; genus DATDOY01. Next base: position 14,259 of record DATDOY010000106.1, on the reverse strand, counting down.
GTTGGAGGCTCATGACCGTGGCGCTGGCGGCGGCGGGTCCGACGACGAGGGCGGCATGGTCGGTGATCCGCGAAAGGATCTGGCTCGTCTCGTGCAGGATCTCGTCGAGCGCGGCCTCGGCGCCAGCGAAGAACCGGGAGACGGTGTCGGCGTGGGGCGGGCCGAGGGCCTCTACCCGCGTGAGGTGGTCGACGAAGTAGCGGTACCCCTTGTCGGTCGGAATGCGTCCGGCCGACGTGTGCGGCTGAGTCAGGAACCCGTCGCGTTCGAGCGCCGCCATCGCGTTGCGCACCGTGGCGCTCGACACCCCGAGGTCGCGCGAGCCGGCGACTTTCTGTGAGCCAACGGGCTCCGCGGAAGCGATGAACTCCTCCACGACGGCGCGCAGGACCTGCTCTTTGCGGGCGTCGAGGTCCGCGTCCGGTCCCGAGGGTTGAGTGCGCTCGTTCATGCGTTAGCACTCGATAGTAGCGAGTGCTAGTTCCGAAACCCCGCCGTGCGTGGCCGTGCGTGGCGGTGCGGGGCGGTCGTTATGGGGTCAACAGGCGCAGCGTGACGCTCGAAGCGAGCAGGCGTCCCCGGCGCGTGAGCACGACCTGAGCGCCCCGCCGCTCGAGGAGTCCCTCGTCGACGAGGCGCGCCGCCGAAGCTTGGTGCGGCGGCTCCACTCCATCGCGGGTGCGAACGCCCAGCATGAGCGACTCTTCGGCCTTCGCCGCGCCGTCGAGGAGCTCCCGACCGGCTTCGGGCGAGGCACCCTCGCGCACGGCGGCGACGTATCGCTCCGGCGTGCGGACGTTCCACCACCGGCGCCCCGCCGTGTGCCCGTGGGCGGCCGCGCCGACCCCGAGATACAACCCGCCGCGCCAATACAGAAGGTTGTGCCGGCACTCGTGGCCCGGGCGGGCCCAGTTCGACACTTCGTACCAGCCGAGATCCGCGCGGGAGAACGCCGCGTCGGCGACGAGGTACTTCGCGGCCTGGTCGTCGTCGAGAGGTGGCGGCGTCTCACCGGCGCGGATGCGCTGATCCAGGGGCGTGCCGGCCTCGATCGTCAGGGCATAGGCGGAGATATGCGGAGGGTCGAGCGCCAGCGCGGCGTCGAGCGTGCGCCGCCAGTCGTCCATCGACTCCCCCGCCGCCCCGTAGATGAGGTCGAGGTTGAAGGACGTGAACCCGGCGGCGCGCACGGCGTCGACGGCGCGCCGCACATTGTCGGGGTCATGGGTGCGCCCAAGGCTGGCGAGAACGTGCGCTTCCATCGATTGGACACCAAGCGAGACCCGCGTGACCCCGTGCCGTCGGTACGCGGCGAGCTTGGCCGGGTCGATGGAATCGGGGTTGCACTCCACGGTGACTTCGGCACCCTCGGTGCGAGGGATGGCGTCGAGCACCCTCATCAGGACGTCGGCGTCCACGAGCGACGGCGTCCCGCCGCCGAAGAACACCGATGTCGCGGGAGGGTGCGCGTCGGCCGCGAACCGGCGCTCGACGTCGGTGACGCACGCCTCGACGTACGGAACGACGAGATGGGCGCGGTCCGTCCACGTGGCGAACGCGCAGTAATCGCATCGCGCCTCGCAAAACGGGACGTGGACGTAGACCCCGAAGTTTGGATTCATCGGGTGGTGGTCACGGGCCGACGATGGTGTTCGTGAGGACTCCGAGCCCGTCGACTTCGAGGTCGACCACGTCGCCCGGCTTGAGCCAGGGGTAGGCGTCGCCACCGTGGACGAGCGAGAGTTCGAGGATGCACCCGGTGCCGACCGTCCCCGAACCGATCACGTCACCCGGCACGACCCGCGAGTCGCGGGATGCGTAGGCGATCATCTCCCCGAAGCTCCAGAACACGTCGCTCAGGTTCCCCCGCGAGTATTCGACGCCGTTGACGCGTGCCGTCATCGTGAGGTCGTGCGCCTTCCCTCGTTTGCGGCCGGCGATTTCGTCGGGCGTCACGAGGAACGGCCCGAGGGAAGTGGCGAAGTCCTTCCCCTTGGCGGGGCCGAGGCCCTGTTTCATTTCTCGTGCTTGGATGTCGCGCGCGCTCCAGTCGTTCATCACCACGAACCCCGCGATGGCGGCCTCCCCTTCATCGGGGGTGAGGTTCTCGCCACCCTGGCCGAGCACGGCGGCGACCTCGAGTTCGTAATCCATCCACACGCACCCGGACGGGATCGCAACGTCGTCGCCCGTCGCGCGCACGACGTGAGGGTTGGTGAAGTAGAAGACCGGTAGCTCGTACCAATCGGGATCCATGTCGAGACCCCGACGCTCGCGGGCGGTCTTCACGTGCTGCTCGAAGGCATAGAAGTCGCGGATCGACGGCGGGTGCGGGATCGGCGAGAGCAGGCGGGCCTCGGCGTAGGGCACGCGCTCGACCGGCGAGGTCGTCGCGTGCGCACCTGCGTCGTCCAGCTCGTCGAGGATCTCGACCAACGTCGCGTCGAGTCCGTGGACGACGTCGTCGACGACCGCGCCGGCGCGCGCGACGCCCGTGCTCGACTGGTAGGTGACCCAACGCATCGGCGATCAGTCAGGGACGGCGGGCTGCCAGGAGCGGTCGTAGCCGTCGACGCTGATCGCCTCGCCCGCGGGTGTGAGATGGAGCGGTCGGCGGGCGTCGATGTTGACGGCGATCTCGTCGGCGAAGCCGCCCGGGCCGCGTTGCTCGCTCCGCTCCACCGCCTTGGGCTGTGGGCCGTGGTGGATGCCGGTCGGGTGGAACGTGAGCATCCCCTCGGTGATGCCGGCGCGGCTGAAGAACTCGCCCCGGTGGTAGAAGATCACCTCGTCGTAGTCGATGTTGCGGTGGTAGAAGGGCAATCGCAGCACGTCGGGATCGGACTCGAGCGGCCGGGGGGCGAAGGTCGCCACCACGAACTCCGACCCGACGAAGGTCGTGTGGGCCGACGGCGGCAGGTGGTAGCGGGCCGACGAAACGGGTCGGAAGTCGTGCACCGAGAGCCGCAGCGGGGCGAGATCCCCCTTCCATCCCACCACGTCGAACGGATGCGTTTCGTAGGTGACCGTCGTGATCTGCCCCTCGCGCTTCACCTTGATCGGGAACTCGCCGGACTCGTCGCGAGGCTCGGGCTCGGGGACCTCGAGGATCGCCGGGTCGAAGAGGGCATGGCGACCCATGAGGCCGCGGTCGGGGAGTTCGAGTCGGCCCCCGGTCGCCTCGATCACGAGGAGGTGCGTCGCCGCCGTGGCGGCGAAGCGGTGCGTGGTGCCGCGCGGGACGAGCAGGTAGTCGCTCGCTCCGTAGGCCAGCGGACCGTACTCGGTCTCGAGCCGCCCCTCGCCGTGGTGCACGAGATAGAGGAGGTCGCCGTCGGCGTTGCGGAAGAACCAGTCGGCGGTTCCCGGCGGCGGCGACCAGTACCCGATCGCAAGGTCGGCGTTTTCGAGGAGCGTCGTCGCCAACCCGGTGCCCTCTCCCGTGGTGAGGACCTCGGGAAGCCGGTTGGCGTCGAGGGCGTGCGGGCGAAGCGGTCCGTCGATGCTCGTCCACCCCGTCGGCGGATGCAGCCGGTAGAGGTGGCTGGCCGGCCCCGAGAAACCCTCGCGGCCGTGTTCCTCCTCGACGGTGCCCGGCGGCAGGTCGGCGTGGGCCTGGCGCGACGTGGTGCCGCGAATCCATTGCGGTCGCAGGTGACCGCTGCTCGGGTCGCTCATGAGCTACAGATTGCCGCGGCGGGCCTGCTCGCGCTCGATGGCCTCGAAGAGGGCCTTGAAGTTGCCCAGGCCGAACCCGCGTGAGCCCTCCCGCTGGATGACCTCGACGAAGACCGTCGGGCGATCACCGATCATCTCGGTGAAGATCTGGAGGAGGTGCCCGTCGGGGTCGCGGTCGACGAGGATCCCGAGGGTGGCGATGCTCTCCCAGGGCAGCTCGACGCCTTCGAGGCGCTCGTGCGCGTCGTCGTAGTAGGCGCCGGGCACCTCGAGGAACCGCAACCCGCGGGCGCGCATCGCGCGGACGGCGCTGACGATGTCGTCAGTCCGCAGGGCGATGTGCTGCACGCCGGGCGTGCCGTAGTAGTCGAGGTACTCCTCGATCTGGCTCTTGCGCTTGCCGGCCGCCGGCTCGTTGATCGGAAGCACGACCTTGCTGCCGTCCCACACCACCGTCGACATCAGCGCCGAGTACTCGGTGTGGATCTGCTCGTCGTCGAAGTGGACGAGCTGATCGAAGCCGAACACGTCGCGGTAGTACCCGACCCACTCCTCGAGGTGGCCGAGCGGGACGTTGGCGACGACGTGGTCGAACGCCCGCAGCCCGACCGCGAGGCCGGCGGTTCGCGGGAAGGCGACCGTCTCGAATCCCGGCGCGAACGCGCCCGAGTACGCAGCGCGGTCGACAAAGGTGTGAACGGTGTCGCCGTAGGTCGCGACGGTGGCGCGCGTGAGCTTCCCGGTGTCGTCCTCTGTCACCCACGGCTCGCGCACGCTCGGCGCGCCACGCTCGACGGCGGCGTCGTACGCGCGACGCACGTCGCTGACGAGAAAGGCGATGTCGCGCACGCCGTCGCCGTGGTTCGCGTGATGGGTCGCCACGGCGGAGGCCGGATCGACGGCGCCGGTCAGAACGAATCGGATGTCACCCTGGGCAAGGACGTAGGAGACCCGGTCGCGCACGCCGGTCTCGGGGCCGGCGTGGGCGATCACGTCGAAGCCGAAGGCCGAGGCCCAGAACTGGGCGGCTTGACGCGCATTGCCGACCCAGAACTCGACGTGGTCGATGCCGCCGAGGTCGATCCCGTTGCCGCTTGTGCCGGCCATCACGCCACCTGCCTTCCGCGAGCGATCCGGGCGAAGACGTCGTCGTCGTATGTGGAATAGAAATCGGTGAGGGCGTCTTCGAGGTGCGCCATCGAGCGGGCCGCGAACAACACCGGCTGGTACCGCGTGATGTCGTAGGGCAGCGTGCCCATGTCCTCGAAGTCGAGGGTGCGGATCTCGGCGTCGCGAAACGCGGCGGTTTCGCCGATCGAGGAGAGGATGCCTGCCCCGTAGGCGCGCGTGTCGCCGTCTTCGTCGACGACGCCGAACTCCATGGTGAACCAAAAGACCTGCGAGAGGAACCGGAGCGCCTCCTCGGAGTCGGTCCGCGCCACCGCGCTCCCCACCAGGCGGTAGATGGAGGCGAACATCGGGATCGCCAACTGGTTGGCGTGGCCGATGACCTCGTGGACGATGTCGGGCTCCGGCGTGTACAGGGGCATCGAGTGGTGCCGGATGTACTGCGTGGAGAAGAAGGTGGCGTCGCCGAAGGAGGCGTAGAACTCGCGGAGCGGAGCGAGGCCGGCGACGGGGAGGTAGCGAAACCCGGTGAGCGGCTCGAGGCGCTCGCTGACCTCGGTGAGCTGGGGCGCGAATTCGGCGGGGAGGTCGAGTTGCTCCTTGGCCTCGACGAACGCCCGGCAGGCGTGCTCGCGGTGCAGGGGGTCGAGTTCCCGCGAGACGATCCGCCACACGTCGTGTTCGACCGGGGTGTAATCGACGACGGGGACGGCGTCGCCCGGCTGCCAGTCCACCGAGAGGGCGGCGATGTCGTTGCGGCGCTCGCGGTACGCCGGGTCGTTGACGCCGGGGTGGTCGGCCCCGAGGAGCACGCTGACGGCCCCGGATGCGTTGCGCTCGACGGGCGAATAGAGCTGGGCCTGCGTGTCGGAATCCATGGCGTCCATTCTGCGCTTCTCCGCCAGAATGTGCAGCGCTTTCGGGAAATCGTGGACATTCTGTAGTCCGTTATGCCAAGGTAGGGCGCGAGTCGTCCACCCAGGGGACCCACGATGGCCGTGCCGATGCAAGACGTCCAGCTCGACGAGGTCGACCGGCGCATGCTTGCCGTGCTGCAGGCCGACTCGCGTGTGTCGGTCAACGCGCTCGCTCAGCAGGTCAACGTGGCACGGGCGACCGCCTACCAGCGGCTCGCCCGGCTTCGCGAGACCGGCGTGATCCGCCGGTTCACCGTGGATCTCGACCAGCACAAGATCGGGCTGCCGATCGCGGCCCTCGTGATGGTGCGCATCGAACAGCACTCGTGGCGCGAGATCGCAGACCGACTCTGGCAACTGCCGGGCGTCGAGTGGATCGCGTTCACCACCGGCGAGTTCGACTTCGTGGTGCTCGTGCGCGCCTCCGACGTCGACCACCTCCGCGACGTCGTGCTGATGGGCTTTCAGTCGATGCCGGAGATCCGCTCGACCCAGACGCTGTTCCTTCTCGACGAACCCGCAGCCAAGACCGCGACTCCCGGTCGATAGGCCGGCGCGGTGTGCGTGCTGGCCCGGCAATGACCGGGCAGGCACTCACACATGCGCGGCGCGACGCATGCGATCAGTCCTCGAGTCTCAGGGCCTTGATGAAGGCGTCCTGGGGGACTTCGACGTTGCCGATCTGCTTCATTCGACGCTTGCCCTCTTTCTGCCGTTCGAGGAGCTTGCGCTTGCGGGAAATGTCGCCGCCGTAGCACTTGGCGATGACGTCCTTGCGCTTGGCCTTGACCGTCTCGCGGGCGACGATGCGGCCCCCCACCGCCGCTTGGATCGGCACGTCGAAGAGTTGACGGGGAATGAGTTCGCGGAGGCGTTCGACCATCCGCCGGCCGTACTCGTACGCCTCATCGCGATGCACGATGGTCGAGAAGGCGTCGACCGGCTGTCCGTTGAGGAGCACGTCGACCTTCACCAGCTTCGAGATCCGGTAGCCGATGGGCTCGTAGTCGAGGCTGGCGTAGCCCCTGGTGCGCGACTTCAGTTGGTCGTAGAAGTCGAGCACGATCTCGGCGAGGGGAATTTCGTAGAAGAGCTCGACGCGCCCCTCGGACATGTAGTCGATGCCCTTCTGTTCGCCACGCCGACTCTCACAGAGATCGATCAGCGTGCCGAGGTACTCGGCGGGGGTCAGCAGCGTGCAGCGGACGTAGGGCTCCTCGATCGCCTCGAGCTTGCTGGCCTCGGGGAGCGACGACGGGTTGTCGACGATCTCCACCGTCCCCGCCGTGGTGTGCGCCTGGTATTCCACGTTGGGCGCGGTCGCCACGAGCTCGAGGTCGTATTCGCGCTCGAGGCGCTCGCGGACGATCTCCATGTGCAGCAGACCGAGGAAGCCGCACCGGAATCCGAACCCGAGGGCGCCGGACGTTTCGGGCTCGTAGGTGAACGACGAGTCGTTGAGCTGGAGCTTCTCGAGCGCCTCACGCAGGTCGGCGAAGTCATCGCCGAGCACTGGGTAGAGGCCGCAGAACACCATCGGCTTGGGGTCCTTGTACCCCGACAGCGCCGGGGCCGGCCGGGCGGCCTCGGTGACGGTCTCTCCCACCTTGGCCTGCCCGACGTTCTTGATGCCGGCGATGAGATACCCCACCTCGCCGGGGCCGAGTTCGGCGACGGGGGTGGGCTTGGGGAGGCGGACGCCGACCTCCTCTGCGTCGTGCTTGGTCTTGGCCTGGGCGAACTCGAGGCGGGCGCCCGAGGTGAGCACGCCGTTCACCACGCGCACCGAGGAGATGACGCCGCGGTAGTTGTCGTAGATGGAGTCGAAGATGAGCGCCTGGAGCGGCGCGTCGGCGTCACCCTCGGGCGGCGGGACGTGCTCGACGACGGCGTCGAGGAGTGCGGGCACGCCCTCGCCGGTCTTGGCGGAGATGCGGAGGCACTCGTCGGCCGGGATGCCGAGCACCCGTTCGATCTCTTCGGCCACCCGATCGGGCTCCGCTTGCACGAGGTCGATCTTGTTGAGGGCGGCGACGATCGTGAGGTCGTTCTCGAGCGCGAGGTAGCAGTTGGCGAGGGTTTGCGCCTCGATCCCCTGCGAGGCGTCCACGAGGAGCACGACGCCCTCGCATGCGGCGAGCGATCGGGACACCTCGTAGCTGAAGTCGACGTGCCCGGGCGTGTCGATCAGGTGGATGAAGTGGTCGCCGTAGATGAGCCGGACGTTCTGGGCTTTGATCGTGATGCCACGCTCACGCTCGAGATCCATCGAGTCGAGGTACTGGGCCCGCATGTCGCGGGCGTCGACGGCGCCGCACAGCTGGAGCAGGCGGTCCGAGAGCGTCGTCTTGCCGTGGTCGATGTGGGCCACGATCCCGATGTTGCGTATTCGTGAGAGCGCGGTCACGTGGGCGAGCGTACAAGTGGCGACTTCCCGTCCTGCCAACAGCCCCTGCTACCCTCAGCGCCCTCATGGCCAACATCAAGTCTCAGATCAAGCGGAACCGGAAGAACGAGGCTCAGCGGGTGCGCAACAAGGCTGTTCGCACCGAGCTGAAGACGCGCGTCAAGAACGCCGCCACCGCCGCCTCCACCGGCGCGGAAGACGCCCCGGCGCAGCTGCGAGAGGCCCAAAAGCGCCTCGACATGGCCGCCACCAAGGGCGTCATCCACAAGAACGCCGCCGCCCGGCGCAAGTCCCGCCTCGCCGCCGCCGCCAAGAGGTCGCAGACCTCCTCCTAGCGGGTCGCAGCGGTCCGCCCTCGCCGTCGGGGCGAACGACGCGCCGCGGTGGGTTTGTTGTGCACTTCCCGTCGTGATCTGGCGCGCCGAGGCGCGAATTCACGACGACAAGTGCACACGAAAGTGATCGCGTGAGCGTTCAGCCCCGTGAGCGCACCGGCGCGCCCCGCTTGGACAGCGTCGAAAGCTCGGTGACGAGCACGGCGATGATCGCATCATCGGGTGCGCCCGAGCCGCCGCGGAGGTCGCGGTCGGCCTTGGCGAGGAGCGCGAACGCCCGGCGAATTCCGTCGATCCCCATCCGGTTCGCCTTCTTCCACGCGAGCTCGGCCGGGAACTCGTGGACGTTGACCTTTCGTCCCGGCCTCGTCTCGAACGCATCGATGGCCGCCTTCGCGTCGCGCTTGTCGGCGATGGAGGGGTCGTGGACCCGCAAGGCTCGGCGGAAGTGCTTGTGGAGGATCGCCATGATCTGGAGCGGGTGCATCTCCATCGAGCCCATCATGGTGTCGAGGACGACGAGCGCGTCGGCCGCTTCGCCGCTGTCGATGGCCTTCGTCAGCTCGAACACGGGGATGGGGCCGTGGCGCCCGAGGTACATCGCGACGTCGTCCGACCCGAGGGACGCGCCGCGGCCGAACGTTGACGTGAGGAGATCGACGAGGGCAGGCACGCGACCGGTGTCTTCGCCGAGACGCTCGATCACCATCGCCATGGCCGCGCGATCAAGGACGATCCCCGCCCGCGACAACTGATCGCGCAGAACGGAACCGGTGGCGTCCTTGTGCACGACGCCGCCGACGTCCTGCGCCTTCGCCGCCTTGAGCGCCTTGGTGAGTTCGGCCGGCGGTTTTCCGACCGACTCGAACACGAGTGCGGTCGTCGGCTCTGGGTCGGCGAGGTAGCGCACGAGGAGATCGAGCGCCTTTCCCTCGCCGCCGTCGTCTTTGGCGGTGAGCGGCTCGTCGGTGCGGACGACGACGACGCGCTTGGACGTGCCGAACGGCGGTGTGCGCGCGCCGGCGAGGGCGGTGCCCATGGCCGCCGCCCTCGCTTCGCCGCCGCTCTCCTCCCCCTTCGACGACCGCGGTGGGAGGTAGGTCTCCTCGAGGGCGAGCGTGCGGTCGTCGTCGCCGAGGAGCTTCGGGACGAGTTCCTCGAGCGTGCGGGTGCGGAGTTCGCGGTCGGGACCCTTCACGACGATCACCGTCGGATCAGCCATCGGCGCTCTCCTTCCCAGTGCCGTCGCCGCCGTCGAGCAGGGCCGCGATCATCCTCACGACCTTCACGGATCCGAGCACGTCGTGGACGCGAACGATCCGGCACCCCATCATGACGCCGTACGCGGTGCAGGCCAATGACGCGTCGCGGCGGTCGTCGATCTCGAGGCCGAGCAGTTCGCCGAGGAACCGTTTGTTCGAGGCCGAGAGGAGCAGAGGAAACCCGAGGTCGGCGAGGCCCGCGCTCTCACGAAGCAGGACCGCGCTCTGCGCCGGCGTCTTCCCGAGGTCGAGGCCGGCGTCGAGGATGACCGCCTCGGGGGCCAGGCCGGCGTCGAGCGCGTGCGCCGCCCGGTCGAGGAGGAAGGCGCGGACGTCAGCGACGAGGTCGTCGTAGTGGGGCTCGGGGTCGGGGACGCGGGGGCGGAGGCGGATGTGGGTGGCCACCACCGACGCTCCGGCGTGAGCGGCGACCTCGACGTACTTCGGGTCGGCGAACCCGCTGATGTCGTTACCCAGGACCGCGCCGGCCTCGCAGCACGCCTGCAGCACGCTCGCCCGCCAGGTGTCGGCCGAGATGGGGACGTCGAAGCGCCGGGCGAGCGCCGCCACGGCCGGCACGACGCGATCGAGTTCCTCGGCCTCGCTGACCTCGGGTCCGGGACCCGCCTTCACCCCGCCGACGTCGAGGATGTCGGCTCCTTCGGCGACGAGCCGATCGGCCTTGCGGAGGAAGGCGTCGAAGTCCCAAGTCTCGCCCTGGTCGTAGAAGGAGTCGGGGGTGCGGTTGAGGATCCCCATGACAAGGGCGCGCGACGTGACGTCGTACTCATGGGGCCCGAGTCGCAACGCGGTGGTCGGCATCGGGATCGAGCCTACGAGACGACTTCCTCAGCGCCGCCACGGCGCACCCGAGGGCGAGGAGTCCCCATGCGGCGGTGGCGTCCACGGTCCAGGGGATGGCCGCGCACCGGTCGGCGATGCCGGCGACGGCTCGGGCGAGGAGCAGCGTCGGCACCTGGAGGAGGCCGCTCACCTCCGGGAGCGGCCCATCGAGGAGGGAGGCCGCGGCCCCCGAGGCCATGCCCCACATGGTGAGGGGGCCGGCCAACGGCACCGCAAGGGCGTTGGCGGGAATCGACGCGAGCGGCACGCTGCCGAAGATCGGGAGGAGGACCGGCGTCACCGCGACCTGGGCCGCGATGGTGACGGCGAGGGCCTCGCGGAGGGGCTCGGGACCCGGAAGCCGGCGAGCGATGGGCGCGGACCACAGGATGATGCCGGCGCACGCCGCGCACGACAGCCGGAACCCGACCGAGTGGATGAGGAACGGGTCAACGAGCACGAGCGCTCCGACGCCGATGCCGAACACGCGCATCCCCGACGCGGGGCGGCCGAGGAAGGCGGCGAGGGCCGCCACCGCCGCCATCGCGGAGGCGCGCAGCACGGAGGGCTCGAACCGCGTCGCCGCGGCGAAGAGCGCGATCACCGCGAGGGCTGCCGCGAAGCGCCCGCGGAGTCCGAGACGCCGGAGGCCCGGTCCGACGAGCGCGAGTACGAAGGCGACGTTCGCTCCCGACACCGCCAAGAGATGCGAGAGCCCGGCGGCGCGAAAGGAATCGATCACGCCATCAGGGATGGCGCGGGTGTCACCCACGAGGAACCCGGCCACGACGCCGGCCTCGGGTGACGGCATCCGCTCGGTGCCGGCGAGGACCACACCGCGCACGAGGTTGGCGGCTCGGGCGAGGAACCCGCGAGGCGACCGGACGTCGAGGACGTCGTCGATCTCGAGCAGGGCGCCGACGTGGCGATGGTGCCATCGCCGGGCCTCGAGCTCCGCGAGCGGGACGATGCGGCCCCGAACCCACAGGCGGTCGCCGGCGCCGACCACGTTGAGCGCCGAGGACTCGGGCCGGTGGGCGACGGCGAGGGCGAGGGCGCCGTCGAGCTGGCCGCCGAGTTGGCCGCCGAGACGCACCACGGCACGCGTGCGGAACAACTGCGGCACGGGGTCGGCGGCGAGCTCGACCCAGCCGTCGACGTCGGCACCGCGTTGCGCGATCTGCTCCACCTCCTGCACGCCGTTCGAGGCGCGCGCGTGGAGGACCGCGACGGCGGCGGCGTAGACGACGATCAGCGCGACGGCCCGGAAGGTCGTCGTCACACCGCAACGAGGGGCTTGAGGTCGGCGAGGCGTTTCTCCCCGATGCCGCGTACGGCAAGGAGCTCGTCGACCTTGCGGAACCCGCCGCGGCGATCGCGTTCCGCGATGATCGCCTGCGCCAGCGATGGCCCGACGCCGGGAAGGGCCTCGAGTTGTTGCGCGGTGGCGACGTTGACGTTGACCGGCCCAGCCGAGGCGCCTCCGGACGGCGCGCTGGAGGGGTTCCCCGCCGCGTCCGCCGGGAGCGGTTCACCGGCGCGGGGCACGTGGACCCGCTGGCCGTCTGCGAGCCGGGCGGCGAGGTTGAGTCGGTCGGGCTCTCCCCCGTCGACTGCGCCGCCCGCCAGCGCCACCGCCTCGCCCACGCGGGCCCCATCGGGGAAGCGGTACACCCCTGGGCTCACTACCGCGCCGGCAACGTGGACGACGATCTCGCGGGGAACCGAAGTGCTCGTCGACAGAACCGCTTGCGCCCCGTCGGGTGGCCGCTCCGCCTCGGCGCCGCCCGCCATCGCCGACCGGTAGAAGAACACGCCGGCGACGAGGGCGACGATGGCGACGGCCGCGGCGGCGGCCCGCGGGTCGTCGCGCCACTGCATGACGCGGTCGCGCAGCGAGTCGGGGACGAACGCCGGCCGGGGAACGATCGGGCGAAGCGGGGCGGGGTTGGGCGATGGGTCGTCGAGGGCCGCGTGGCGGGCGAAGGCGGCGAGGTGGGGCTCGCGGCGTTCTTCGGCGGTAGGCATGACGTCCTCCTGGCGTCGGCGCGGCGAGGGCGCGCCGAAATGGGCCGTGCAACGCGGGGAGGTCGCGGGGGAAGCGAGAAACGCCGGAGGGAAGGCGCAGGGGAAGTGTTCCGACGGTACCCCTGGTGGATGCGCCCCGTCTTGTGTTACCGTCGGTAACACCTACGCATTCGCCACGCACGAGGAGATCCACGGCATGGGGCACCTGTTCATCGACGCCGAGATCGTCACCGACATGACCTGGAACTACCTCCAGGAACGCCCGGCGCTCACCAAGCTCTACGAGAAGGGGAAGGTGTCGCAGTGGAACGCCACCACCGACATCGACTGGACGCCGACCGTGGAGTTCGGGTCCCCCATCGAGCACGACCAGTTCCAGGCCATCGGGGTGGCGATGCCCGGCGGGCCGCTCGAGGGTCGCTCCGACGAGGACGTCGACCTGTTCCGGTGGGAGTTTCAGTCGTGGTTCGTGAGTCAGTTCATGCATGGGGAACAGGGCGCGCTCGTGGCGACGGCCCGTCTCGTGGAGACGGCGCCCGACATCGACTCGAAGTTCTACGCGGCCAATCAGGTGGCCGATGAGGCGCGCCACGTTGAGGCGTACTCGAAGTACCTCATCGAGAAGTTGCAGCACAGCTACCCGATCAGCAAGCCGCTGGAGTCGCTGCTCGTTGACATCATGGGAGAGAAGCGCTGGGATATCACGTACCTCGGCATGCAGATCATGGTGGAGGGGTTGGCGCTGGCGGCGTTCGGGTGGGGCAACCTGCTGTTCCACGACCCGGTGATCAAGCAGATCACCGATTACGTGATGCGAGATGAGGCGCGGCACGTCGCGTTCGGCGTGCTCTCGCTCGACGGGCTCTATCCGCAGATGACGGCCGCGGAACTGGCCGAGCGCGAGGAGTTCGTGATGGAGGCGGCCACGCTGATGCGGGACCGCTTCCTCCTCGATCAGGTGTGGGACCGCGTCGGCGTCGACGCCGCGGTTGGCAAGGAGTACGCCGAGAACCATCCGATCATGGGGGCGTTCCGCCAGACGCTGTTCTCGAAGATCGTCCCGAACCTCAACAAGCTCGGGTTGTTGACGCCCCGGGTGTCGGAGCACTTCGACAAACTCGGGATCCTGGCGCTGAAGGACAACCCCGACTCGACCGCCGACCTCGGCGACGACGTCCTCGCCACCACCCCTGCGTGAACCCCATGGTGTGAGTGCTGGCCCGGCTATTGCCGGGCCAGCACTCACACCATCTGGGGTGTCTCGCGTCTAGCGGCCGGAGAGTTCGCGCGCTTCGATCTCTTGGGGAATCGCTCGGTAGGCGTCCCAGTGGCCGAGGCCGGAGAGGCGCCCCCGGAAGTAGGCGGCGAGGTAGGTACCCAAGAAGGCCACGATCCCCTGCTCTCGCCACTGGCGCACGTGCACAAGTTCGTGGTGCAGGAGGGCGGGGTCGTCGAGGGCCGTGCGGCGGATGAAGATGAACCGGCCCAGGGTCATGGCCGAAACGCCCGGCTGGAGGAAGGGCAGCGGAATGATCCGGGCCCGTTCGAGGTCCGCGCGGGTGATCCCGCCGAGGGCGTCGGTCAAACGACGACGTTGACCAGCTTCGGCGGAACCACGATGACCTTGCGCGGATCGCCGCCGTCGAGTGATTCCTGCACCT
>DATDOY010000105.1:0-2051 GCA_035293045.1 Acidimicrobiia bacterium | reverse complement strand
GGTTCCCTGCTCCTCCTCCCCCGCGATTGAGCGCGACGCCAGTGCGACGGCGAGGACGACGAAGAGCAGAGGCAGGATGAACCCGAACACTTGACTCACCAGGTAGCCAGGCGGTGACGTCACCGACAGGCTCCTGTCGATCCCGAACGCGGCGAGCAGCGCATCGGGCATGTCCTGGAACAGCTTGTCGTACTCGGTCTGACCTTTGACCGCCGGGTACGTGGCCACGTTGAGAGTGAGAAACGCGGCCAGCCCGATCATCCAGCCCACAGCGGCACGCCGGTAGGTGCGGAGTGACTCACGGAAGATCTCAGTCGGCATGGGGAGTGATCTCTTGCCCAGCACCGGGTCCGTAGTGCGCGAGGAAGATATCCTCGAGATCCAGCTCGCCGCCCGAAATCGATTCGACCTCGTGACGGGCCAGCGCCTTGATCAGGGGATCCGCGCGGCCCTCGACGCGACAACGCATCACCGCACCGTTGACGGAAACGTCGCGAACGCCAGCCAAGCCGGCGAACTCGTTCGCGCCAACGGGTGCCGCGAAGCGGATCTCGATCTCGAGCAGCGCCTTGGCCCGAAGGTCCCGCACGTCGTCGATGGCCACCAACCGCCCGTCCCGGATGATGCCGGCGCGGTCGGCCACCGCCTGGACTTCTGCGAGGGCGTGCGACGAGAGAAAAACGCATGCCCCTCGCAGCGCCGCTTCTCGCACGAGCGCCTCGAACTCCTGCTGCATGAGGGGGTCGAGACCCGCTGTGGGCTCGTCGAGAAACAGCACCTCCGGGTCGTGCACGAACGCCTGAACGAGGCCCACCTTCTGACGGTTCCCTTTCGACAGCTTGCCGATGGGCCGGTCGAGGTGGAGTGAGAACCGCTCGGCAAGCGCGTCGACCGCGTCCGGTTGCTCGTCACCGCGCAGACGGCCGAAGTAGCGGAGAAACTCGCGCGGTGTTCGCTTGCCGTACAGGGCGAGGTCACCCGGGAGGTATCCCACGCGCCGGCGCAGCGAAACCCCCTCTGCTCGAGGATCGAGTCCGAGGACGCGAATGCTTCCGCTCGACGGGCGGATGAGATCGAGGAGCAACCGGATGGTCGTGGTCTTTCCGGCCCCGTTCGGCCCGAGGAAGCCGAACACCTCGCCCGGATGCACCTCGAGGTCTACCCCCTCAATGCCTCGGTCGCGGCCGTAATACTTCGTCAGCCCGCGCGTTTCGATGGCCGCCATCGGACTCAGCATCGCGCGTTGATCAGAAGCGGTCGCTGCCTTGGCGCCAGGGCGCCCACTGTTCGGCGAGGCGGGCCGCCAGCCGCTGCGACCCGCTGTGGCGATCGAGGGCGCGGAGAACCCCCGTCGTCAGCGCCTCGAAGAACGGCTGGCCCTCGGGAGGCGACCAGTGCACCCCGAGTTGCTCGAGCTGCGCGTCCGTCATGAGGTCGATGACGGCCCATTGCTCGACGATGGCCGTCACGTCGTCAAGTTGCGCGCGCACGACCCAGAGGAACTCCTCGGCGTCGGACGCGACCGCGTGCCATTCGGCGAGAAGGTCTTGGAACAGCTGGATCGCTTCGGATGACACCTCGACGACCTCGGGATGGGCGCCCACGGCATCGATGATCAGACGCGTGTTCGCGATCCAGGTTCGAGCGGCGTTGCCCGATACCGGACCGACGCGGACCTCGACGCCGGAGTCGTCCACGGATGCGCTATCGAGGAGCCGCGCCGTGAAGTGCTCCACGAACTCAGGGCCGGCCGCCTTGTCGAGGACGTCGAGAGCCCCCGCCGCGAGGGCGTCGTGATAGAGGCCCTTGTCGAGCGCCGCTGTGTACAAGACGATCGCCGTGTCCGGGGAGACCGCTCGGACACGCGCGATGGCCTCGAGGCCGCCGAGGAGAGGCATGTTCCGGTCGAGCACCAACAGATCGGGGCGAAGTTCGCGGGCGAGCTCGATGGCCTCTTCGCCGTCCTCACCCTCGCCGATGACCTCAAATCTCCCATCGAGCTTGAACTGGAGGCGCAGCACGGCCCGCACGTCTTCGACGTCGTCGACGAT
>DATDOY010000104.1:0-36249 GCA_035293045.1 Acidimicrobiia bacterium | reverse complement strand
ACCGCGCCGCAGAACTTGAAGCAGTCACTGGACTTCCGGTGCTCGCCGTGGTCGCTACGCGTGGCCGTGGTGACGCCGGCGCCATCGACATGCAAGAGCTGCGGACTGCCCTCCAGCTCCGTGGCGTGGGCGAAACCCTGCGCACGCTCCAGGTCACGAGCCCACGACCGTTCCAAGGGTCGGATCACATTGTTGAGGAACTTGCCGATGCCCTCGCGCGATTGGGCTTCGGCGTTGTCCTGGTTCACGCCGACGCGCACGGTCACGACGGCCAGCAGCCCGGGGTGTCTCTCGCCGACTTCAACCCGGCCGACCTCCCGGCGCGAGTGATCGAGGGGACGGTGTACCGCATCACGTCGGGGCCGCCGTCCGCCGACCCGGCGGCGTTCTTTGGGTCGCGTCGGTTCCGGGAGGCCATCGACGTCCTGGCCGCCCGGTCGGATCTGGTCGTCGTGTCCGGTCCTCCCGCGCTCGGGTCCCCGGACGCACTCTTGATCGGGCGTCACGTGTCGGCCACGGTGATCACCGCGGCGGTGGGAACGACCACCGTTGACGATGCCGAGGAGACCGTCGCCCGACTCAAGGAGGCAACCGGATCCGTGATCGGTGCGGTCCTGGCGGCGCCCGGGCCGCGGGTACGACACCAGACGAGATCGGCCCCCCACGCGGGCGCTGGGGTCGAGGTTCCCAGCGGTTCGCCCGGGGCCGAGCGACCTCTCGAGACGCAGCCGACGACGCCCCTCTAACCTCGGCGCGCGGCGGCGTCCGCGAGGACGTCGAGGAACCTCGGTGCCCAAACTTGGCCAGAGAACCGCTCCACGACGGTCCGACGGCCGGCCTCGGAGAGACGCCGGCGGAGGTCGGGATCCTCGAGCAGGGTCTGGATCGCCTCGACCCATTCCTCTTCCGTCGTGGCGAGGAGTCCGTTGACGCCATGCTCGATGATCTCGGTGTTGACCCCCACGGGAGACGCGATTGTCGGGACGCCGAGCGCCATGTAGAGGAGTGCCTTGAATCCGCACTTGCCCCGACTCCATTCGTCGTCGGGCAGAGGCATTAGTCCGATGTCGAAGCTGCCCACGTCATCGCGCTCTGACTCGCGGCGCCAGGGTCGGGCGACGACGCTCGGTGCATCTTCCAGTGAGAAAGACGGCGCTCCGAGGACGTCCAAGTCGGCCGGTGTGTGCGCCAATACCCGCCGGAGAGCGTTGGAGATCGTTGCGAGGTGCGGCGCGGTCGTGGGGCTCCCACTCCAACCGATCTTGAGCCTCTCGATCGGTGGGCGGTGTTCCGGCGGCTTATAGATATCCGTGTCGAGCGTCGTCGGGATCACCTGAACGCTGTCGTGGAAGCGCCGCGCGAAGTCGGCGAGGTAGGTGTTGCCAACGGTTGTCGTCGTCGCGCCCTTCACGATGCGGTGCGTCTTCGATGGCATCTTGAGAAATCCGACGGCCCTGTTCGCCGCGCTCGTCGAGCGCAGAAAAATGGCGTCGTCAAAGTCGTAGACGACTGGAACGCGTCGCTCGACGAGCCACTCGAGCACGGGCGGACCGAAGGGAAATGCCTCGCGATACAGAAAGACGACGTCCGGCTTGCCCAACGCCACCACGTCACGGACTCGCCCTGCGAGGGCGGTGATCGTCCGTGCCGACTTCCTGACGTGACCGCCGGGTTCGTACAGGTGGGCGTAGGCCCGAGCGGAGAACAGGGGCCTGATGGTGGCGTCGACAGATCCCGGCGGTAGGAGTCGGAGCCACTGCTCGAACCGAAACCGCTGGCCCGGTGCCAGGTCAGCGGGATACGGGACGAGAAACGTGACTCGGAGCATCGGGAACGTTCGGGACGGGGGCGTGGGCAACGGGTTCATCCCTGTGGAGCAGCCAATGATTGATCACGCCTATGGGGAGGAAAATCGTCCAGAGGAGATCGAACTTGGCCAGGTAGGGATTGGTGAAGTTGGCGACCAGCATGCCGGTCATGCCCACGAGCAGTGCCAGAAGCGTGGGGCTCCACTCGCTGTGCTCGCGAATCATCGTGCCCGCCTGGCGAAAGATCCAGGCGATGCCATAGGCGTACGCGGTCACGCCCACGACCCCCGTGGTGAACAGCAACGCCACGTACGACAGCTCATAGGCCCACGGCTGTTCGCTCGACCGGATCACGTCGGGCGCCACGGCACCCAGCCCTTGGCCGATGAGAGGGGAGTTGCTCCAGCCGCTCCACAAGGCTTCGAACTGCAGACTCCGACCGAGCCCCGCGTCACCGGTGGAGAAGTCGAAGCCGCCGACGAAGTAGTTCCACAGCTCGGGCGCGGTTAGACCCACCGTCCATTGAGCGATCAAGAGGGCGAATGCCGTGATGGGCAGGACGGTGGTGAGGGATCGGCGCCACCGCATCGGCTCCCAGCCACCCCCGACGAGCCACCGGCGGAGGATCAAGGCGACGACGGACGACACCGCGAGGGCCAGCCAGAAGCCCTTGCGGCCACTGAGGATCACCAACGGTCCAGAGAGAGCAACCGCGAGCCAGAGCCAGCCACGCCGGATGGGGCCGTGTGCGCCGCGCGGCCAGATGAGGAGTGCCCCGATCGCGAACGGCAGCAGGAACACGATGCTGGCGAGGGGGTTGATCGTGAACTCGCGGAAGTTTTCTGAGACGCCCTGTCCGAGATCAAGGGGAACGTAGAGCGGGACGGGAAGCGCACCTGCCGCGTCGAGGAGGTAGAGATATGCGTAAACCTCGATGGCCAGCAGCGCCGCCACGAGGGCCGCCAAGATCGCCATGAGCCGCCGACGTTCGTCGAGACCGCCGAGCAAGAGGGTGTAGACGAGCGGCCAGAAGGCGAACACCGGCATCATGGGTAGCGCTCCGGGGTTTCCCCTGATGGACCCAAGAAGCACGAAGGCCAATCCAACCGCAGAGAAGAGCAGCGCTCGGCCAAGCACCGCGGGATGCACACCCAGCGTCTTCGTCCGCCAAAGCCTGAGCGCGAGCAGGGCGAGCACCACCACGAGGAAGGCGGCCTTCGGCGCCCGGTACGTGGTCGGCGCACACACGAGGAGGAAGAAGAATGCGAGGCCGATCACGTCGGTGGCCCGGCGTCCCTCGCCTTCCCTCCCATCCCCGGCCGGAATGTGGGATGGGCGCGAGTCGCCAGAATGCGAGCGCGGATGGACACGGATTCGGGGCACGTCGATTCCCTGAGTCTACGGTCGGTCGATAGCGTCTGCGGTCTGGCGTTCGGCCGATCGCCACGAGAAGGGCCGACAAGGCGGGCCGACGAGAGGGGGTAGGGATGGCGGACGCCACGATCGGTGCGGGGTCGGTCATGCATGAGCACCTTCTCGCCGTCGCCGTCACCGAGATGCTGCGGGGCGCACGCTCCGGTCCGGTCAGCGTTCTCGACGCCGGATGCGGCGACGGCACGCTTGTGGGACTCCTCCAGGGCCAAGTCCCGCGTCTGGTGCCCGGGGTCGAGATCGAGACCCACGGATTCGATGTCCACGACAGCGACGTGCAGCGTCCGGGATTTCTCAACGCGGCTGTCCAGCGGTTGACGACCACGGTGCCCGAGGGTTCGTGGATCGACCGGCTTCATCTCATCTCCGCGTCTGACCCTTGGCCGTTTGACGCCGATCAGTTCGACATCGTCGTTTCCAACCAAGTGGGGGAGCACGTCCACAACCTTGACGAATTCTTCGCCGAGACGGCTCGTGTGTTGCGGCCCGGGGGGTTTGCCGCCCACCTCTTTCCGCTCCGCGATTACGCCTACGAGGGCCATCTGTTGCTGCCGATCGTGCATTGGATCGCGGACCACGACCTGCGCACGGCATTCATCAGGGGATTCAGCAGAATGGGCTTGGGGAAATACAAGGTGCACGTGGCCTCGGCGGCCGGCGAGGCTCCCTCCGTCGACGAATGGGCGGAACGGCACTCGGACTACATCCAGTTCATGACTCACTACCGGACGTGGCCCGAGATCGCCGCCGCGGCAAAGAGGGCGGGGCTGCGTTCGTCGTATCGGTACACGGCCGATCTGTACGTTCGGAAATGGGCGAGCATTCGAGGACGCTCGCACCCCCTCGTCCTCTCGCCGCGAGCGCCGTGGCAAGAGGCACTGTGGTTTCGCGTGGTCAAACGCGTATCGAGCATCACGGTGTTTCTCCAGAAGGAATCCACCTACCGGAAGCGCCCGGGCCTCGGCTTGCATTAGCAGGAGCTAGACGCTGGCGATGGTCTCGCGCAATCCCGTTGCTAGATCGACGGCGGGCTGAAAACCCAGGATCTCGCGGGCGGCCGTGATGTCCGCATGACTGTCCCGGACGTCTCCCGGTCGCGGGTTGCCGTGCTCGTATTGGGCCGGCACGCCGAGGGCAGCAGCGATTGCGTCCACGACCTCGACGATGCTGGCGGGATTGCCTCCGGCGATGTTGAACGCCCGTCCATCGCATACGGTGCCAGGCGCGTCCGCAGCGAGCAGATTGGCCTGGACGGCGTCGCCGACGAACGTGAAGTCACGAGTCTGACGACCGTCGCCGTGGATGAACGCGGCGCGCCCGGCGCGGAGGGCCTCGACAAACTTGGGTATTGCCGCGGCATACGGAGAGTCTGCTCGCTGCCGGGGTCCGTATACGTTGAAATACCGAAGGCACACGGCGTCGAGGCCCAAAAGCGATGCGTACACGCGAACGTATTGTTCGCCGGCGACCTTGCTCACGGCGTAGGGGGATTTCGGGTGCAGCGCATACCGTTCGTTCGTCGGAAGCGGTGCCTCTCCGCCGTAGACGCTGCTCGAGGAGGCGGAAACCACGCGCCGGACGCCGGCGTGACGGGCGCACTCGAGCACGGTCAGGGTGCCTTGCACATTCGCGCGATTGGTCGCCAACGGATTTTCGATCGAACGAGGAACCGAACCCAGCGCAGCCTCATGGAACACGACCTCCACGCCTTGCATGGCCGAAGCGACCTGAGTGGCGTCCGCGACGTCGGCCTCGACGAAGTCCGCGGCCGGATTGAGGTTGGCCTCGAGACCGGTTTCGAGGTTGTCGAGGACCCGCACCGCGGCGCCCCTGTCGACTAGCGCGTCGACAAGGTGCGATCCGATGAACCCGGCCCCCCCTGTCACGAGCGCTTGCATGGCAACCCCTTTTCAACGGCGACCGCTTCGTAGATGTTGGTGATGTCTCGCACGAGGCGTTCGCGACTGAAGTGCTTCTGCGCGTGGGCCCTTGCTGCTCGGCCCATCTGCGCTCGCAGGACGAAATCCCCCAATAGCTTTACCACCGCGTCCGCGAGCCCCTGCTCGTCGGCGCCCGTGACAACCCCCGTGACACCGTCGAGAACCACCTCGTCGGCGCTGCCGACTCGAGTCGTGACGGCCGGACACCCGGCCGCGGCAGCCTCGATCAGAGAGACCGGCATGCCTTCGTTGTCGGACGTGAGCACGGTGACGTCGGCTGCCGCGTAGATCGTTTCGACGTCTCCACGCCAGCCGAGAAACCGGACGCTGTCGCCAAGTGGGTGGGCGGCGCGCCGGGTTTGCTCGAGCTCGTCACCCTCACCGGCTATGAGGAACAAGGCGTCGGGCCGGGCCTCGATGACTCGTGCCGCCACGCCCACGAATCGATCGGGACGCTTGATCGCGGTCAGTCTCGCGACGAAGGCCACGACCGGACGATCGTGAGGCAGGCGGAGGGCTTCGCGCGCCTCCGGACGGCTCGGCGCTCGCTCGGTGCGGATGCCAGGCGGCACCACGGTGTACTGATCCTCGCGCCCGATCCCTGCGTCGAGGAGGTCGTCTCGGACCTGGTGCCCGACGGCTATGAGGCGCGAGGTGCGCCGGGCCAACGTCCGCTCGACGCGGATGACCGCGCGGGTGGCGCGGGGCGAGAAATAGCCGTGCAGAAGGTGGCCGTGGAACGTGTGGACTCGACCGGGAACCCGGCCGAGGATTGCCGCGACCCGGCCAAGGACTCCGGCCTTCGCGGTGTGCGTATGGACGATGTCGGGTCGGAAGGCTCTGATCTCCCGTGCGAGGGCGACGAGCGCCAACGCGTCTCCACCCGTCCGCAGCGATCGACCGAGTCCCGGCACGATATGGGCGGCGACGTGCGGCGCGCGCAGCGCGAGGTAATCCTCCTCGCCCGGTTCCGGTGTTCCAGTGAGGAGTCGCTGCTCGAACCGGTCGGGGTCGAGTCCGTCGTGGAGTCCGACCACTTGGAGGGCGGGCCCCCCGACGTTCATGCGTGCGATGATGCGAAGGACTCGAATGCGTCGCGGGGCAGGATTCGGTGCTGCGGCCAGCATTCGGCGAGAGTAATCGCGCATGTCGCGATCGCTAGGGCTGTGCACAAGTGGCGCTGGGTCGGTAGGGATCGCGTAACGTTTCCGAAGGCACGCGCAGAGGCGTCGTACGACGCAGCCTCTTCACCTGGACACATCTCTCGCGCCTTGAGGCTTGCGGGTCGAAGACTCGCTACGGTGATCGCCGAAGGGTTCTCCCCGCCCCCATACTTCGGGACAGATCATCAGCGACTCACCTTTGATCACGGCTAGGCCACGAGCGAACATACGGCGCGAGGTAGTTCGTCGGTTACTTCGAGGGTGGCTTCGGGATCCCGTCGAACGTGCGTTGGTGGGCGTTCCGCTGATCCTTGGCGCCTACGCCCTCTGGCTCTACCGGCATTTTCACTTCGATGACTCGCACATCATGTATCGATACGTCGACAACCTGATTTCCGGGAATGGTTGGACCTTCAATCCCGGTGAGGCCTGGAACGCCTCTACGTCAGTGTTGAACCCGATCGTGACAGCTGGAGTTTCCATCGTCGTGGGTGGCATCCCGCGCGCTGCGCATCTTGTCGGGATGGGAGCGCTGGTGGCTGGCACCGTCGCCATCGCGATCACGATGGCGCGACGGGGATGGAGATTTGCTGCGCTTGGGGTCGCCGCAGCCACCCCGGTCCTTCCCGAGCTGCTCAGCACATGGGGGATCGAAACTCAGCTGTTCTTGGGTTTGGTTCTTCTGTGGATGGCAATCGAGAGTACAGGGCGCAGCTCGTGGATCCTTCTCGGCTTAATCGTTTTAGCGAGGCCTGACGGCGCCGTCATTGCCGGTCTGAAGGTGGCGCATGAGGTTTTGCAGACGCGCCGGGTCCCGTGGTCAGGACTCGCTCGCTTCGGCGCCGTACTCACGCCGTGGCTCCTCTTCAGCCTATTCAGATTCGGCACCCTCTTCCCCGAGACGCTCTCCGTGAAGATTGCGCATCGACGGCACTGGGGTGACCACTCCCTCTATTTCGACGGCCTACGTGACACGATCAAGAACTGGCTCGGCGATGGATGGGTCGTGGTTGCTGTCCTTGGCGTAGCTGGCTTTGTCATCGTGTTGAGGTCGGGGTATGTGTGGCTGGCGTATCTGGGAGGGTTTGCGATCCTCCAGCAAATGGCGTACGTGGCCGTCAGTCCGCAGACGTTTTTTTGGTACTTCTCGATCTTCCAGTACGCCATGGTCTTCTACGCTCTGATCGCCATTCAGGCTGTGGTCCGAGAGGGGCGCCGTGTGGAGATTGCCGCGGGAAGCCTCGTGGCCATATGGCTGCTCTTGCTCTGGTTCCCGAGCCGATCGGACGTTCCCGCGACCTCGGTCCCGGTTTATCGGGAGATCGCGGCGTACATCGACTCAGTGTCCGCCTCCGACACGACGATCGCGATGTCGGAGACCGGCACGGTTGCCTACCACTCGCCCTTGGAGACGCGACTCATCGACATCACCGGGCTCACGAGTCCGAACGGACTCCTCATACTCCCCGAGAACATGGACGGGTTCTTCGCGGAGCCCCCCGAGTTCATCGTGATGCATAGCGAGTCCAGAGCCCCATCCCCCTACGGGCCTGGGTTTCCATCAGCTGTGGGTGTATGGGAACGGATGATCTTCGGCGACCCACGGTTTCCGGCCTTGTATGCGGTCGATCACAAGGTTTCCTGCCCCACGTGCGAGTTCACGATCTTCCGGCTGAAGGGCAAGGTTTGACGCGAGTCCGTCCCGACGGCCAGCCTCTGCTTGGCTCCAGCCTTGGGTAGAGTCCTCGCTCTATTGAGGAGCTCTCTGTTGAAGCAATCCCAAGGGGTCGGCGAGTTGCCCGAGGCACTGAGTGGGGTCACGATCATTCTCCCCGTCGTGACGGAGACCGCCTCGCTCGACGAAACGGTACGGGTCCTTCATGCGACCTGCGACGCCTCTATCGACGAGGTGCTCGTGGTGGTATGTGATCGGACGACCCCGGCCAGCCTCGCCCGGTGCGAGGCGATCAGGGGGGTGTTCGGCGATCGAGTCCGCCTTCACCACCAGACACTTCCATTCCTCGGCGGCGCCATGCGAGAGGCCTTCGCTCTTGCGCGAGGCAGCCATTCGCTGATGATCTCGAGTGACCTTGAAACGGACCCCTCGATCGCGCATCTCATGATCGAGCGTGGTCGCGAGCATCCTGGAGCTGTCATCACCGCCTCGCGGTGGATCGCGGGTGGCGGGTTCGACGGCTACGGCCGAGTGCGGGTGTGGCTGAACTGGGTCTTCCAGCGAGTCACTTCGATCATGTACCGGCGGGGCCTGACGGATGCGACGTTTGGCTACCGACTCTTTCCGACGTCTCTGGTGCGGGACCTTCGGTGGACGGGTCTCAAGCATGAGCTCTTGCTTGAGACGATTCTGAAGCCGGTTCGACTAGGCGTCGATGTCATCGAAGTCCCGATGCACTGGACGCCTCGTCGCGATGGAGAGTCGCAGAATTCCGTGGCTACCCAGGCACGATACATACGAACGTTACTGGTGACGAGGTTCTTGCGGCGGGCGAGCTTGCTCGCGACACCGAGCGACGTGAAGGAGACGCCGGGATGAACGTGGTTGTTACGACGACGATCAATCCGCCGACCAAGGCGGTTCTCAAGTACGACGCTCTCGAGGATTGGCATCTGATCGTGGTCGGCGACCTCAAGACACCGGAGGATTATCGACTCGAGCGAGGCACCTACCTGTCGCCCAGCGACCAGGAAGCAATCGACAAGGAGCTCTCCGACCTCATCGGATGGAACAATGTCGAACGGAGAAACCTCGGACTTCTCGCCGCGTGGCGCATGGGTGCCGATGTGGTAGCGACGATTGACGACGACAACGTCCCGCTGGATCACTGGGGCACGAACTTATTCGTCGGCCAGGAGCTCGACGCCAATTTCTATGAGACCGACCTCGTGGCGTTCGACCCCGTGGGAGCCACGAACTATCCGCACCTGTGGCATCGGGGATACCCGCTAATGCTGCTCGCACAACGTGACTATTCGTCGGTACGTCGGAGCCGAGTGCATGCCGACATCCAAGCCGACTTTTGGAATGGCGATCCCGACGTCGATGCCATTTGTCGGATGCAGTTCGCACCCGACTGCGAGTTTGACCCCGACGTTTTTCCGCTCACAGCCAACGTCATGAGTCCTTTCAACTCCCAGAACACCTTTCTGACGAGAGAGTGGTTGTCGGACTACTTCATTTTTCCCGGGATCGGACGCATGGAAGACATCTGGGCCTCCTACTACCTCCAAGCCAAGGGAGCGCGTGTTGTGTACGGGAGGCCGTCGGTCGTCCAGGAGCGCAACCCTCATGACCTCGTGGTCGACATGAAAGCGGAGTACCTCGGATACGAACGCGGCGTTCCCCTCGTCGAGACGCTTGCTAAGGACCCGGACGCGATCGCTGAGTTCGTGCCTGAGCGGACGATGGCCGCATTCCGGCGCTACCAAGAACTCTTCTGACGCCGTTGAATGCGGAGTCCCCTCCCTCCATTACCATCCCTTCGATGCGCGTCCTCGTCACCGGCGGCGCCGGCTATATCGGCTCGCATCTCGTTGATGCCCTGTGTGAGCAGGGTCACGAGGTTCGAGTTCTCGACAACCTGTCGACCGGCAACGCCGTCAACCTTCGTCACCGTCTTGACCAGATCGGGTTTGTCAACGGGTCGATCCTCGACGCCTCGCTGGTGGAGCGCGAAGTGGAGTGGGCGCAGATGGTGTTCCACCTTGCGGCCGCCGTCGGCGTGCGCCACATCGTCGAAGACCCACTCGGTTCCCTGTTGACGAACACGCGTGGCACCGAGAACGTCCTGAGTGCCTGCCACCGCTACTGGCGAAAGGTGCTGGTTGCGTCGACGTCCGAGGTGTATGGGAAGACCGCCAAGGTCCCAATGGTGGAAGACGACGACCGCGTCCTGGGTCCGACCACGGTGCACCGATGGTCGTATTCGACCGCCAAGGCGATCGACGAGCACCTTGCCTTCGCCTACGCCGCTCAGACTCTGCCCGTCGTGATCGTGCGGTATTTCAACTCCTATGGCCCGCGGATCGACGAGAAGGGCTACGGCTCCGTCGTCGCAAATTTCCTGCGTCAGGCCCTGGCGGGCGAGCCGCTGAGCGTCCACGGTGACGGCAAGCAGAGCCGTTGCTTCACCTACGTCGATGACACGGTGAAGGGGACCTTGCTTGCGGGGTTCACCCCCGAGGCGGAGGGCATGGTGTTCAACTTGGGCTCGACTCGAGAAACGTCGGTGGCGGAGCTGGCGCAGATGATTCGAGAGTCCGTCGGGTCGCGTTCACCGATCGAGTTCACGCCGTACGAGGCCTATTACGGGTCGGGCTTCGAAGACACCCGTCGTCGGGTTCCCGATACGACGCGTGCACGCGAGGTGCTCGGATGGGAGGCCGAGGTCCCCCTCGAGGAAGGACTGGAGCGCACGATCGAGTGGTGGCAGAAGTCCCATGCCTGAGAAGCCGTTTGCGGAACGCGTCGCCGACCGGGAGATCACCATCGGCGTCGTCGGGCTTGGCTACGTGGGCTTGCCTCTGGCGGTGAGCTACGCCGAGTCGGGGTTCTCGTGCGTTGGCTTCGACGTCGACGCCGAGCGGACGGCCTCGCTGATGCAGGGCCACAGTCACATCGACGACGTCACCGACGATCGGGTGGCGGGGATGCTCGCCGCAGGCCGGTTCGCAGCGAGCGCCGATCCCGAGGCACTCGCTGCGGCGGACGCCATTTTCATTTGCGTTCCGACGCCGTTTGATCGAGCGAAGACTCCGGATCTCAGCTTCGTGCGCATGGCCACCCACACCGTTGCCGGCGTCCTCGCTCCAGGGAAGCTGGTGATCCTCCAGTCGACGACCTACCCGGGAACCACGACGGAGATCTGCCAGCCGGTCTTGGAGGAGGGCGGGCTGCGAGCGGGCGTGGATTTCCACCTTGCGTTCTCTCCCGAGCGCGTCGACCCTGGCAACACGCAGTGGACGGTTCACAACACCCCCAAGGTCGTCGGAGGGGTGACGCCCGCCTGCACCGATCGCGCACGCGAGCTCCTCGAAGCGGTCATGGACGACCCCGGACTCGTGCGGGTGGTGTCGAGCACCGCGGCAGCCGAGATGGCGAAGCTGCTCGAGAACACGTATCGAGCGGTCAACATCGCGCTTGTGAATGAGTTGGCCGTCATCGCGCGAGAGATGGAGATCGACATCTGGGAAGTCATCGACGCGGCCGGAACCAAGCCATTCGGCTTTCAAGCGTTCTACCCAGGGATTGGCCCGGGGGGTCATTGCATTCCCGTCGATCCTTACTACCTCTCGTGGAAAGCTCGCGAGTTCGACTTCCAAACCAAGTTCATCGAACTGGCCGCGGACACCAATCTCCGCATGGCGAAATACGTCGTTGGCCGCGTGTTGGAGTTCCTGAATCGTCTCCAGAAGACGCTGGCGGGAGCGCGCGTGCTCTGCCTCGGCGCCGCGTTCAAGCCTGGCGTCAGCGACATCCGCAACTCGCGGGCCATCCACGTCATGGAGCTCCTTGAGACAGCAGGCGCATTGGTCGAGTACGCAGATCCCCACGTTGGCGAGCTCACGCTCGGAACGTCCGTGCGCAAGGCCGTCCCGATGCCTGAGATCGCAGCCGTCGATGTCGACCTCGTGTTGATTCTCGTCGCTCATCCAGAGTGGCCAACCGATGATCTCCTCCGTCTCGATGTCCCCGTCTTCGATGCGGTGAACGCGTTGGGGATCCCGGGCACACCCTTGCGCGAGCGGCTCTGAAGCGCTCCGCCCCACGACCGGGGGTCTTGGCGTCATGACGTCTGATCTCGACTCCGGTCCATTGGAGGACAAGCTTGGGGCGCGTCGCCCCATGGCTGGCTTGAGTGATGTCCTCCGGCGAGCTCGAGGCTCCCTGTTCGCGCGAGACGTCGGGACTTTGTGGACAGCGGAGGTCGTCGTCATGGCTATGGCCCTGACGCAGGCAGTCATCGTCGCCAGGCTTCTCGGACCTCGCGATCTCGGGATCGCGGCGGTGATCATCAGCTTCACGACCTTGGTGTTCAACTTCATCGACCCGCGTGCAAAGGAAGCCGTCGTTAGGTATCTCGGGCAGCATGTAGCGACCGGTTCCGTTGATCAAGCTCTTGCAGTGCCAAAGGTCGCGTATGGAGCTGACCTCCTTCTCGGTGTCTTGGGATTCGCTTTTGTATGCGCCAGCGCCACGTGGGTGACAGATCACATCGTGAGGGTCGGTGGCATGACGCACCTTCTCGTCATTTTTGCGGCGGCCTCGGTATTTTCCGCTCCCGCTGGTACGTCGCGAGCAATCTTGACGATATTTCGGCGATTCCGGCTGATTGCATATGTTCAAGGCGGAGCTTCCATCCTCCGAACTGCTCTGATGGTTGCTCTCGTCGCTTCGGGCTCTCGTATCGACGGAGTTGTGTACGCCACTGCGGCGTCGGTCGTTGTGGAGGCGGTGGTTTCCACCCTGCTCGCTCACCGCGTAATCGTCAGGGAACTCGGTGCGTCGTGGCTTCAGGGACGCCGCAAAAGCTTAGGTGCTGAATTTCGCGAGATCGTGGGGTTCATGATTTACACCGACCTTACGAGCCTCGTTGCGGTCTTCGTGAAGGAGGCAGACCTCGTTCTGGTCGGCGCGCTGGCGGGACCAACGCAGGCGGGCTACTACCGCCTCGCTCGGTCGGCATCAGCGCCAACGTCGAGCATCGTGCTCCCTCTCCAGCAGGTTGCGTACCCGCGCCTCACTGCTATCGTCGCCGCCGGCGAAAGGGTGGCGTTGCGTTCCGTGCTGATCGATTACACACGCAAGGTCGGGCTGCCTCTGGCGGCCCTGATGCTCCTCAGCGTTCCTGTTCTTCCAGCGTTGCTTCCGTTGGTTGTGGGCTTGGGCTTCGGTGGCGCGGTAGCGCCTGCGATGATCCTCGTTGCTGGCGGAGCTCTCACTCTTCCGCTCTTCTGGACGCGGCCTGCGCTTCTGGCCACTGGACAAGTTCGCTTGTTTTTCCTGTTGGCTTCCGCAACGGGCGCCGTGGCAATTGCTGGTTTCGCTGTTGCTGCTGCTTCCTTCGGCGCTAGCGGCGTTGCGTTCGTGCGCTCGGGCATCGCCGGGGTGGCTGGATCGGGGCTGGCTGGTCTCGCCCTGTTTCGGTCACTCGACCCGGTCTCGGCAGGTACGACGCCCGTCCCCGGAGATTCCTCGACAGTTCCCAAGCGAGGCATGCGAGATTCTCCGGGGAAGTATTAGGTCACACCCAAACTGCTAGGTACGGCGGTGACCGAGTCCATTGTCTGTCCCACGGAGTCCATTGTGCGCACCTTGTTCAGTAGAGTCTTGTCCAAGTTGCTTCCTTCCTGGATTTATTCGTCACTCCAAGAGTCGTTTGGTCGATCCCGCGTAGAGAGAATCGAATACCAACTTTGGCTCATCGACGAACAGTTGCGACGGCTAAACCGGGCCATCGCTGCCGATCAATTTCCGGGGCGGTCACCCAGGCGTGGGTCAGCCTTGAACGATCACGAGTTAACCATCTTCTCCCAAAATGGTGAAGACGGAATCCTTGGCTACATCTTCAATGAGATCGGTGTCGAATCGGCTTCCTTCGTCGAGGTTGGCGTGAGCCACGGGTTCGAGTGCAATACCGCCTACCTTGCCCTTGAGCGGGGTTGGCGCGGAATCTTGATTGACGGGGACCACGGGCGCGTGGCTGAGGCACGCCGTCGCTATTCGGACCTCCTTGACCAGGGGTCGGGGCAGGTGGTGTTCCGGCAGGCGTTCATTTCTGCGGAGAACTTCAGCGATCTTCTTTTGGCCGAGGGAGTGGGCCCCGTGATCGACCTGCTCTCCCTGGATATCGACGGGAACGAGTATTGGATCTGGAAGGGGCTCGAAGGGATCCACGCGCGCGTAGTGGTTGTTGAATACAACGCGAGTTTTGGAGCAGATCGCGCGCTGACCATTCCGTACGATCCGCATTTTCAGCGAAACCTGGCCGATCCGCTGAACCACGGCGCTTCGTTGGCGGCACTGACGAAGCTTGGCAAGACGAAGGGGTACAGCTTGGTGGGCTGCGATTCCATGGGCGCCAACGCGTTCTTCGTTCGTAGCGATCAGGTCAAGGGCCCCCTGAAGGAACTGGACGTAGCGCAAGCATGGATGCCTCATGCTCGGCGGCTCCGCCACACAACTCAGATCGAGCAGGAGCGTCGGGCACGGAAGTATCCGCTGGTGGAGGTCTAGCCTTCTGAGTCGGCGAATCGTCGAGGCTGCGCCACCACGAGGCATGTCATGGGATAGCGGCGCGCATAACGATGGAGCAGCTTCCGCAACACCCGGATCCACAGCGCTGGCAATCGAAACACTTCGCCTACGAGTGGGAATACGTCGATCTCGTTGATAAGCCGGACGTGGACTATCTCAAAACCGGCCTCGCGGACTAACGCCGTGATGGACTCAACATTGAAGAAGTTGACATGGGTCCGGTCTACAAAGTGCCGGTAGATCAGATTGCTGGCGTCCATGCCAGGCGTGGTCGTGCAGTTCGGGACGGTGAGGATGAGCGAGCCATGCGTCACCCGTGCGTACTCGCGTAGCGCGCCCAAGGGATCGGGCAGGTGCTCGAGAGTCTCGAAACACGTCACTGTGCTGACAGAAGCGTCGTGAATCGGCAACCGGACTGCGTCGGACAGAACGAAGCGGTGTGACTGATTCCAGGAGGGAAAGCGATGGCTATCGAGTCCGATCGTCGTGCGTTCAGTGTCGAACTCGCGGACGTACGATCCGTTGCCGCACCCAACGTCGAGGACTGTCGCACCGCCGTACGCGATGATCGCCTCGCGCCGAGCCTGGTTCACCGGCCGACGCTCGTAGGAGTCCAGCTCGTCGATTGGCGGTCCCGCTGCTTGTCTAGCCATCGTGATGGAGGGCCTTTCACCAGGGCACCCAACGCGGGCCCTGTCCTTCGGATCTACGCGGAGTGACCGGGGTGCCTGATCTCGCATTGGTCGTATCCCCGCGGAACCGCGGTTGGATCCTCGATACGGTCTCCCAGGAGATCGCACGATACTTCCCGGGGACCACTCTCCTGCATTACGGCGTCACCCCACTTCCCCAGGCCGGCGCCTACTTTTTCAGCCACTACTCCTTGTTCGAGTATTGCCTTGCGAACGAGCGAGGTCTCGGGTCGAAGTCGAGCTTGGTCTTCTTCACGCATCCGAGCCATCCGTGGTGGCGGTGGAAGCGGGTTGTCCGCGCTCTGAATCAATGCACGAAAGTCCTGTCGATGTCGTCGCTCCATGCGGAGGGGCTTGTAAAGCGGGGTGTCAACGCGGGTCGCGTCCTCACGCTGATCCCGGGGTCGCATCCTGAGGTGTTCCTTCCTCACGAGCGAACCGGTTCAGGGGTGGTCGGACTCTGCGCTGCTTACTACCGGCGCAAGTCGCCGGAACTGATCGCGGAGGTCGTCGCGCAGATGCCCCACCGACAATTCCTGCTGATCGGAAGGGGCTGGGAGAACGCTCCAGGCTTTGATCAGACCCTTCGCCGATCGAACGTGGACTACGCACAGCCGTCGTACGAGGATTACCCGGCGCACTACCGGCGGATGGACGTCTTTCTATCTCCCGCAAAGCTCGAGGGCGGTCCAATACCGCTCCTCGAGGCGATGCTTTCGAATGCGGTGCCAGTGGCGTCACGGACGGGGTTCGCACCCGACTTGATCCGACACGGCGAGAACGGCTTCCTGTTCGATGTGGGAGCGTCTTCTGAGACGGTGTGTAGTTTCATCGACCAGGCGTACAAGCTCCCCGGCGCGATTCGGCCGTCAGTAGAAGCGTTCACGTGGAGCGCGTATGCAGACCGTGTCGCGGCCCTTGTTGGGACTGCGTCTGGATCGTCGGGAAGCGACCCGGATGGGTGAGCCGCCTTTCGGGCACAGGCGCGGACCTGCCTGGAGCGTAGGATCGCAGCAGTTCCGTACGGATGTTGGAGGCCGCTTGACACCAGACTCACGACAGCATGCGGCAAGGAGCTCTCGGGGTCCACGACAGGTCCTGCGCACGGAGGCAGGGGCATTGATCGCTGCTGCGGAACGGTTGGATAGCGCGGCGTTCGACAAGGCGGTAGGGCTGCTGGCGCCCATGTCGGGGAAGGTCGTCGCCACCGGCGCGGGTACGTCGGGGATCATCGCGAGGAAAATCGCGGGGACGATGACGAGCACTGGAACCCCCGCGATCTTTCTCCATCCCGGGGACGCTCTTCACGGCGGGTTAGGAGCCGTGGGCCCGGAGGACGTCGTGGTCGCCGTGAGCAACAGCGGCGAGACCGACGAGCTGAAAGCCATCCTGCCGTATCTCCGTCACCGACAGGTCGCGATCATCGCCATCGTGGGGCGGCTCGAATCGACCCTCGCGCGAGCCGCTGATGTGGCTCTCGACGCCGGTGCGGCCGAGGAAGCCTGCCCGTTCAACCTCGCGCCGACGTCCAGCACGACGGTCGCCATGGCGGTTGGGGATGCGCTCGCGATCGCCCTGTACGACGCTCGGGGGCTCACGCCGGAGCAATTCGCCCTCAACCACCCTTCGGGCGCGCTGGGGCGTCGGCTCACTTTGCGCGTCGCCGACGTGATGCACGCGGGCGACGCGTTCCCGCGCGTGGCGCCGGAGGCGGCGTGGATCGATGTGGTTTCCCGCATCAGCGAGGGCGGCCTTGGCGCCGCGGCCGTCGTGAACTCCGACGGAACGCTCCTCGGGATTGTGACGGATGGCGATCTGCGCCGTGCGATGCAGGAGCGCGGGGCAGCGACGAGCGATTCCCAAGCGCAGGACGTGATGACGGCGGACCCGACCGTGGTTGGGGCCGATGAACTGGCCTATAACGCCCTGCAACTCATGGAGGACCGGCCGTCGCAGATCTCGGTCCTGCCGGTCGTTGACGCCGATCGTCGGTGCCTCGGGATCGTGCGAGTGCACGATCTCGTACGGGCGGGGCTGTAGGCGCTCGATGCATATTCTCGGCGTGATTCCGGCGCGCATGGCCGCGACCCGGTTCCCTGGCAAGCCGCTTGTCGATCTCGCCGGCCGCTCGCTCGTGCAATGGGTCTACGAATCCGCCGCAGCGTGCACCGATCTCGACGCAGTCGTCGTCGCCACACCCGACGAGGAGATCGCCGCTGCCGTCGCCGCCTTCGGGGGCGTGGCGGAACTCACGCGCGAGGATCACCCGACCGGCACCGATCGGGTGTCGGAGGTGGCGGCTCGCCACGCCGAGGCCGATGTCGTGGTGAATGTGCAGGGTGACCAACCCTTTGTCACCTCGGAGATGTTGAGCGCGCTCGTCGGTCCGTATCGGCGCGGAGAAGCGCCCGTGATGACGACGGTGGCAGCGCCGCTCGACGAGGGGCACGGGTTCGACGACCCCAACGTGGTCAAGGTCGTGTGTGACCGCAACGGCGACGCGCTCTACTTCTCCCGGAGCCCCATCCCTTATCGCCGTGATGTGGTCGAGGAGAGGCTTCCGGTGTTCCACCACATCGGGCTGTACGCGTTCACCCGCTCGTTCCTTTCCCTCTATGCGGGTCTCGATCCCACACCGTTGGAGCGCACGGAGGCCCTGGAACAACTCCGTGCCTTGGAGCACGGATACCGGATTCGCGTGTGTCCAATCGATCGACCCGTGATCGAAGTCAACACGCCGGACGATCTGGCGCGGGCGGTCGCGTTGGTTGAGCGGGGAGGCGTGGCGTGACGCCAGTGCAGATCACCGACGGACCTCTGATCGGCGGAGACCAGCTCGTCCTCCTCGGTGGGCCGTGCGCGATCGAATCGGAGGACTTCACCATCCACATGGCGACCGAGATTGGCGAAGTCTGCCGTCGCGTCGGGGTGGGCTACGTGTTCAAGGCGTCGTTCGACAAGGCCAATCGCACCTCGATCGACGGCTACCGCGGGCCGGGCATGGAAGCCGGCTTGGCCGTCCTCGACACGGTCAAGAAGAAAGTCGGAGTTCCCGTGGTGACCGACATCCACGAAACGTGGCAGGCCGCGCCGACCGCGGAAGTCGCCGACATCCTCCAGATCCCTGCGTTCCTCTGTCGCCAAACCGACCTGCTCCTCGCGGCCGCGGCTACGAAGCGCGTGGTCAACGTGAAAAAGGGGCAGTTCGTGTCTCCGGGTGAGATGGGCCAGGCCGTGGCGAAGCTGGAGTCCGCGGGGTGTGACCGCATCCTCCTCACCGAGCGCGGGACCACCTTCGGCTACAACGCCCTCGTCGTCGACTTCCGGGCGCTGCCCCAAATGCGGACCCACGGGTACCCTGTCGTCTTCGACGCCACCCACAGCGTGCAGATGCCCGGAGGACAGGGGACGAGCTCGGGTGGACAGCGGCAATTCGTCCCTTACCTCGCCCGCGCCGCGGTCGCCGTCGGAGTGGACGCGTTGTTCATGGAGATTCACGAGCATCCCGACAAGGCGTTGAGCGACGGTCCCAACATGGTGGCGCTCCGCGACCTTGAGGCGCTCCTCACCGACCTCGTCGCCATCCGGAACGCCGCCCCGACGCTCCCGCCGACCACATGATCTCGCTCAGCGACTGGGTCCGATCGACGACCTTTCCCGACAAGCCATGGCTTCTGCTGGGAAAGGGCCCCACGTTTTCGCACGTGGGCGACGTCGATCTCGGTGCACACAATGTGATGGCCTTGAACCACGTCGTGGGAGAAATGCCGGTCGACGTCGCCCACATCATCGATCTCGACGTCGTCGAGGCCTGCGCAGACCGCCTGGTCGACAACTGCCGATGGCTCGTCATGCCTCGAGTGCCCCACGTCAGACTCCGCAACAGTTTGCGCCTGCTCGACGACTTCATCCCGGTCATCCCCGCGTTGCGGGAACTCGACGAGCAGGGCCGCCTGGTTTGGTACAACACCGATGTCGATCGGACCTTCGCGGGTTCGCCGGTCGTCTACATCCGGTACTTCTCGTCCGAGGCGGCGCTCACCATCCTGGCCGAGCTCGGAGCGAGGACCGTGCGGACCCTCGGAATCGACGGGGGCCAGAGTTACAGCTCGCGGTTCGAGGAAGTCGCGGGCGGTACCCGGCTCGTGAACCGTCAACCGAGCTTCGACCTCCAGTTCCCCGAACTCCAGCGCATTGCCACCCAGCATGGGATGGAAGTCCGCCCCGTCATCGAGCCGATCCGGATCTTCGTGGGCACCGAGGACAATCAGATGCCAGCCGCGCGCGTATTGGAGTACACGATCCGCCAGAACACGAAGCATCCGGTGCGGGTCGAGTTCATGCAGAACTACGCCGGCCCGATGCCCAAGGCTCGCAAGAACCGCCCCCGGACGACCTTCTCCTTCTGTCGCCTTCAGATCCCGGGGCTCTGCAATTACGAGGGTCGCGCCATCTACATGGACGCCGATATGCAGGTGTTCGGTGATGTCGAGGAACTCTGGACCCGGCCCTTCGATGAGCACCGAATCATGGTGACGCGCCAGGACGAACCACCCGCGGCGTGGCAGGACAGCGGCTGGTTCCACCCCGGGCGCCAGATGAGCGTCATGGTGCTCGATTGCTCGCGCCTCGATTGGCACGTGCCGGAGATCATCAACGGCCTCGACGCCGACCGGTACTCGTATGAGGACCTCATGTTCAACATGTGTCTCGTGGGGCACGACGAGATCGACGACACGCTTCCTCCCGAGTGGAACCACCTCGAGCGATACGAGCCCGGGGTCACCAAGCTGACGCACTTCACCGTGGTGCCGACGCAGCCGTGGAAGAACGACGAGAACCCTCTCTGCGGCCTTTGGCGCGACGCCTTCGGTGACGCGGTGGCTGCGGGTGCGATTGATCCTGATGAGGTAGAGAGCCTCGTCGCCCGGGGCGAGATCAAGGCGTCGCTACTCGAGGCCCTCAACGATCTTCCTGTCCCGCGGTTCCCGGCCACGTCCGTCGCCGACGTCGAACTCGATGCCGCCTTCCAACGTCTCGATGAACTGGAGGCTCGCGGCGCGAAGGGAAAGGCATTGGCGCTTCTTCGCCGGCTTCGCCCGCGTGCCGACCGCGTGCGAAAGAACGACGGACGCGTCGGCCTTCTTGTGGACCGAGTCGTGCGGCGAGTCCGACGGGCGATCCGCTAGGCGCGGGCTCGCGTGTCCGGCCTCGAAGCCGTCACCTTTGACTTCTGGAACACCCTCATGTGGGAACCAGAGGGCGCGCTCGTGGCAGCGCGGCTGCCCGCGCTGTGTGAGGTGCTCGCGGGATCAGGGATCGATGCCACGGTCGGCCAAGTCACGGCGTGCCACGAGGTCGCGTTTCAGCGCTACCAGACGGCATGGCGCGCCAACGAGCAGTATCGAGTCCCCGATGCGGTCGACACGATGGTGGCGGAGCTTGGCGTCGCCGCCGACGAGGAACTCCGGAACCGATTGGAGGAAGCCTTCAATCACGGCGGAAGGAGTGCCGACATCCGCCTCACGCCGGGTATCGAGCAGTGCCTCGCGTCCCTACAGCGGGCCGGGATCCGCTTGTCGATCATTTGCGACATCGGGCTCACGCCCTCACCGGTTGTCCGCTGGCACCTCGAGCGCCATGGGCTCTTGAAGTTCTTTGACGGGTGGGTGTTTTCCGATGAGGTGGGCGCGTACAAGCCCGACGCCCGAGTCTTCGAGCTCGCCCTCGACCAACTCGGCGTCGATGCTCGCAGAGCGGCCCATGTCGGTGATCGGCGGCGCACCGACGTGGCGGGTGCCCTTGGCGCGGGACTCGCCGCGATCCGCTACCGCGGCGTATACGACGATGTGGATGCGGCGGAGCCCGAGGCGTCCCACGTGATCGACCATCACGGCGATCTGCCGGCGATCGCGATCGGCCAGCCGTGACGCGCCTCAGCGTCGTGGTCGTCAACTGGAACGGCGTCGAGCTGCTTCCGGGCTGTCTCGACCCGCTGGTGGGAACCGACCACGAGGTGATCGTTGTCGACAACGGATCCGTTGATGAGTCGGTCGCTGTGCTGAGAGAGAGGTATCCCGCCGTCGCACTGATCGAGAACTCGGAAAACCTCGGCTTCGCGGTGGCCAACAATCAGGGGCTCAGGGCAGCGACCGGCGACCATATCCTGCTGCTCAATTCCGACACCGTGCCCGACCTTCGGGCGCTCGACGCCCTGGTCGAGTTCCTGGATGACCACCCTCGCGTCGGTGTTGTGGGGCCGACGCTCGTCAACCCCGACGGAACGCCGCAGTCGTCGTGTGGCCCCGGCCCCAACCTCTGGACCGAGTTCCTCGCCAAGACCATGATCCACCGGCTGCTACCCGGATTGCGGGCCCGGGCGCCCAGGGAAAGCCGTCAGGTCGATTGGGTCACGGGAGCGGCGCTGTGCATCCGGCGCGATCTCGCCGTCCCGCTCGGCGGCCTCGACGAGGAGATCTTCATGTTCTACGAAGATCTCGATCTCTGTGCTCGAGTCCGAGAGGCTGGACACCAGGTCTGGTTCGTCGCCACTCCTCCCGTGATCCACATCGGAGGTGCCAGCCGGCGCAAGGTAGAAGCGGAAACCCTCGTGCACAGCTATCGAGGCACCGATCGCTTCTTTGGTCGTCACGGTCCGCCGTGGAGACGGCGCGTGGTGCGCGGGCTGACCCTCGCTGAGATGGTGTGGCGCAGCGCGCTCTGGGCCATCATTTCGTTGGTGCCGAAACGCAGGTCCCTCGCTAGGGAGCGACTGCGCGCGTATCGCGCGATCTTCGGGTTGGCGCGGAGGGGCTGAGATGTGCGGCATCGCCGGATTCCTGGACGCAACCCACGCTCTCACCGACGACGCGGCGCGAGCACTCGCCCTCGCGATGTCGTCGACCCTGCGCCATCGGGGACCTGACGACGAGGGCGTGTGGGTCGACACCGAGGTGGGTCTCGGGCTTGCGCAGCGCCGGCTGGCGATCGTCGACCTGTCGCCCTTGGGTCACCAGCCGATGGTGTCGGCGGACGGGCGCCACGTTCTGAACTTCAACGGCGAGGCCTACAACCACGAGGAACTCCGAGGCGAGCTTCAGCGCGAAGGGGTGGCGTTTCGAGGAGCCTCCGACACTGAGGTGTTTGTCGAAGCGGTGGCACGGTGGGGCCTTGGCCCCGCGCTTGATCGCACCGACGGGATGTTCGCGTTCGCCGTGTGGGATCGAGAAGAGCGCTCGCTCCGGCTCGTGCGCGATCGTGTGGGGGAGAAGCCGCTGTACTACGCGTGGGTGGGTCGCACCTTGGTGTTCGGATCGGAGCTGAAGGCGCTCCGCGCGTTCCCCGGATTTTCTCCGGCGATCGACCGCACGGCGCTCGACGCGTTTCTCCGCTACAGCTACATCCCCGCCCCCCGAACGATTTACGAGGGAGTCTCGAAGCTTCTTCCCGGCTCGATTCTCGACGTCGCGGCGGACGGGACCGCCGGCGAGCCGCGCTCGTACTGGTCGTTCGCGGATGTGGCGGAATCGGGATGTCGCTCCCCGCTCGACATCGGGGACGCCGACGCCGTCGACGTTGTCGAGGAGGCCTTGCGCAAGAGCGTGGGTCTGCGGATGCTCGCAGACGTTCCGGTCGGCGCCTTCCTGTCCGGTGGCCTCGACTCGTCCACCATCGTCGCGCTCATGCAGGCGCAGAGCGGAGGCACCGCGAAGACGTTCACGATCGGGTTTGATGACTCCGATTACGACGAGACCGCGCACGCCGCCGCCGTGGCGCGACATCTCGGCACCGACCACACGGAGCTACGAGCCACGCCCCAAGATGCGCTCGATCTGATCCCGACTCTCGCGACGACCTATGACGAGCCCTTTGCCGACTCATCGCAACTCCCCACGATGCTCGTGGCGGCGTTGACGCGTCGGCACGTGACCGTGGGGCTCTCGGGAGACGCGGGAGACGAGTTGTTCGGGGGCTACGTGCGCCACGGCGTGCTCGATCGCCTGTGGCGACGGCAAGCGAAGGTTCCCAAGGTGGTGCGACGGATGGCGGCGGGCACCTTGTCGGCGGTGCGTCCGTCAACCTGGGACCGGGGAGCGGGCGTGGCGCGTTCGATTGCCCGCGGACGCGTTCCGGCGCACGCCGGGGAGAAGGCCCACAAGCTTGCGAGAGTTCTCCGGGCTCCCGATCTCGACGCCGCCTACGACGCGCTCGCGGCGACCTGGCCCGATTCCGTCCCCTCACCGGGGGGTTCGGAGCGGCGCGCGTCGCCTCCGAGACTCTCCGACCTTCCGGTCTGCCTCGACGTCACCGAGCGGGTGATGCTGCGCGACGCCACGTCGTATCTCCCCGACGACATCCTCACGAAGGTGGACCGGGCTTCTATGGCGGTGAGCCTCGAAGCACGGGTCCCGATGCTGGACCACCGACTGATCGAGCTGGTGTGGCGCCTTCCGCGGGCCGTGCGCTTCCGGCCGGGCGAGACGAAATGGATCTTGCGAGCCATCCTGGCGCGCCACGTGCCGACGGAGATCACCGATCGTCCGAAGATGGGGTTCGCGGTGCCGGTGGCCGAGTGGCTCCGGGGGCCATTGCGCACCTGGGCCGACGACTTGCTGGCCCCGGGAGCCATGCGAGCGGCTGGATATCTCGATCCCGAGCCCGTCGCGACCGTGTGGCGCCAACACCTGGAGGGGAGCCGAGACCACGCTTCGGCCCTGTGGTCGGTCCTGATGTTCCAGGCGTGGCTGCAGGAGGGATCCCGGGCGATGCCAGGCACGGCGAAGACCCCGGGATAGCATCACCCGCACCCCCGAACGCTCCTGGTTGTCGCATGTCTGGAGGCAGACCGTGCTTGACGGCGGTTGGGAGAATTACGCGGCCGTGTTTGTCGGCGCCGCGTTGCTCTCGCTCGTGTTGACCCCCCTGGCGCTGCGCGTCGCCCTTCGCCTGCGCGTGATGGACGAGCCGGCCGAACACAAGGGCCATGCGTCGCCGGTGCCCTATCTGGGCGGCTTGGCGATTGTCTTGGCGTTCGCCACCGCGGTGCTCGCCGCCGCGGCCATCGAACGCCCGGACGGCGTGCTCGGCGAGCTTGGAGTGGTGTTGGCCATCGCGGTCGCCCTCAGCTCGGTCGGGCTCATCGACGACCTGCGGGGGCTGTCGCCGTGGCTTCGGTTGGCGCTGGAAATCGCCGCCGGCGTCGGCGTGTGGATGGCGGGCGCGGGTGTGGAGTTCTTGGACGCCGACGCCGCCAGCGCTGTCGTGACCGTCCTGTGGGTGGTCGGCATCACCAACGCGTTCAACCTGTTGGACAACATGGACGGACTCTCGGCCGGGGTGGCGGCGATCGCCGCCGGCTCGTTCTTCGCCATTGCCGCGGCCAACGATCAGTTCTTTGTGGCGAGCCTCGCGCTCGCGTTGGCCGGGTGTGCGGCCGGGTTCCTGCGCCACAATTTCCACCCCGCGCGCATCTACATGGGCGATGCCGGAAGCCTGTTCCTCGGGTTCATGGTGGCTTACCTCGGCCTCAAGCTTCGCTACAACTTCGTCGCCGTGCAGGACGTGACGTTCCTGGTGCCGGGGATCGTCCTCGGCGTGGCGATGCTCGACACCTCGCTCGTGACCGTCGAACGGCTCCGGCACGGTCGCAGCCCCTTTCAGGGTGGGCTCGACCATGTGAGCCACCGGCTCGTGTTCATGGGGATCCCGGTTCGGGCGGCCGTCGGCCTCATCTATGCCGCCGCGATCGGCCTCGGGGTGGTCGCCTTCGTGGTGAGCCGGTCCGATCGGTTGTCCGCGTACCTCTTGGCCGGGCTCGTGGGTCTGGCGGGGCTGTTCGTCGCAGGACTCCTCGCCAGGGTTCCTGTCTACCGAGGACGGCAGGCCTGGGACGAGGTTGACGCGAGCCGGGCCGCCGAACTGATGGACGCCATCAGATTTGAAGAGGAAGCGGGCCGCCCGCTTCCCAACCGTCAGGCGCGCCTCGGATCGTTGTTCACGGTCCCGCCCGGGGGCGAGTAGACGCCGGTCTGGTGAGGCCGCGCTGCGCGATCTCCCGCAGGAGGGCGCCCGGCTGCGAGGCGCTGACGATGACGGCTTTGGTCGGCACGAGCTCCACTCGTCGGCCCGGTCGGCTCACGACTCCGAACGAAACCGCCTCGTTCAGGATGACTGTCAACGTCCCGATCTTGGCCCCCAAGCGCAAGTCGAGGGATTCATCGTCCGGCGTCCCGTCCTGTCGGATGTCGGCGATGAACGCGCGCGGGAGCAGTACGGCGTTGCTCAAGGTCAGCGGGTCGTGAACGACAAGACCACCGGGAACGATGATCGCCCATCGTGTCGAGAGCGCGTGGAGTGAGCGCGTCAGCGGCCGTGCGAGCACGGCCGCCAGGGAAACTGCGACGAGGCCGAGGGCCGTTTGATGGTGGAGAAGGAGGAGGGGGCCGGCGACGGTCGTCGCGGCGAGGAAGCCGGCGGCGAGGGGTCCGGCGACCCAGCCGACCACCCAAGGATGAGAAAGCGGGAACCGCCGCTCGTTCCCGTAGGCGGCGCCATTGGCCATCCAAGCGGCCGTCTCGGGAGCCGCCACGAGGGCGGCGACTGTCCCCGCGCTGGCGAGCCCGGCGATCGATCGCACGGCGTCGGTCGACACCACGGCCAGCACCGCCGTCCCCAGGGCCGCCGCGGCGATGACGCGCACGACGGTGAGCCCGAGCGGGCGCGGAGCGAGCAGCGTGACCAGACCGAGGGTCCAACCGACCCACGCCATCGACTCCGCCGCCATGCGCGGTGCAGAAGGCCATGAACGCACGAGGTCGGCGATCCCTCCGCTGAGGCCGAGCGCGAGGCTGAGCCACGCAACGCGGAGGAGCCACGCGAACGCGCCCGGCGTCCTTTCCGAGGTCGGCACAGGGCGTTCTTATACTACGGAGGCCCTCGATCTCCTCCTCGGTGAGAGCCCATGCCCGACGTTCGGCTTGTCGATCTCGAAGTCATTCGCCGGTACAGCCTGGCCATTCGACAGGAGTCCGCGGATGCTGCTGAGTTGCTGAAGGCGCTCACCGAAGATCGGGCCCGCGTCGAGAAAATGCTCAAGGCTGGTCGCGGCACGTCGACCCGTAAGACGAAGCCGTCTCGAAGTTCCGCGGCAAAATCCACGCGAGCGGGTTCCAAGGCCAAGGGACCCAAGTGACAAGGTCGGCGCGGCGTGCCCTGGGCGCGGGCGTTGTCACGTCGATCGGCAGTCTTCCCCACACTTCACCTGCGCTGGCGGCCGAGGCGGTCCTGGCGCTCCATCCACAACTCCCGGCGCTTCCTGAATTGCCGTCGGTGCATCCGAGCGAGGGCATCACGGACCGCTGGCTCGGGATGTCGATCGAGCACGGCGAATTCGATCCCGAGGCGCATGGCGGCTTTCTCGCCTTCCTTGACGCTGCTGCGATCGCCGCGCCGTCGGCGGTGAAGGCGCAGGTCGCGGGGCCACTCACCATGGGCATGGCGCTGCGCGCCCGCGGAGTCTCGCCGACCGAGGCGTTCGAGCGGGGCGCCGAGATCTCCGCCGCCGCGGCCCACGCCGTGGTGGCCCAACTCGATCGACGCCTGCCGAGCGCCGATCGAGTGGTGTTCCTCGACGAGCCCGCCCTCGTTGCATGGGTCGATGGTGACGCGCCGCTCGATCGCGAAGGCGCCGTCGATCTCCTCTCCGGCGTGCTGGCTCAGGTGGACGCCGTCACCGGCGTGCATGTCTGCGGTGCCGGCGATCGTCGGATGGCCATCGAGGCCGGTCCCGACATCGTGGGGTTCGAGGTTCGCCCGTCGATCGTTGACGACGGCGTGGCGGTGGCTCGTTATCTCGACGCCGGCGGGTGGATCGCCTGGGGTGCGGTCCCCACCGACCGCCCGGTGGGTGATCACGCCGACCACTGGTGGAACGCCTTGGTCGCGCTGTGGTGCGATCTCACTCGTGGCGGCTGCGACCCCGCCGTCCTCCGGACTCAGGCCCTGATCACGCCGGCATGCGGTTTGGCAGCACATTCCGTGGATCAGGCCGAATCCATTCTGCGTCTGTGTGTGGAGATTGGTGAGCGGGTGCGCGAGCAGGCGATCGCAACCCGCTTGTCTGTAGGCGCGTAGGTTGCGGTCGCGTGACGACGTCGGCCGCGGGCCAGGGATCGGCGGCGCCGGCGAACGGGAACGTAGAATGCGCCGCTTGTTCTCGCGGATCTTGTGGAGGAGTCGATGATCGTCCGTGACGCCCGGGTTTTTGTCGCGGGGCACACGGGGTTGGTGGGCTCCGCGGTTATGCGCCGGCTCAGGGCCGAGGGATTCCAAAACCTCTTGACCGCGCGGAGAGATCAGCTTGACCTGCGAGACCAAGCGGCGGTGACGTACTGGTTCCGCGCGAACCGGCCTGACTATGTGTTCCTCGTCGCGGGCACGGTGGGGGGGATCCTCGCCAATTCCACGAGGCCGGCGGAGTTCATTTACGACAACCTGATGATCCACGGGACCGTCGTCCACGCCGCCCATGAGTTCGGCGTCGCGAAGCTGCTGTACCTCGGCAGTTCGTGCATCTACCCCCGCGAGGCCGAGCAGCCCATGCGCGAGGAGGCGTTGCTCTCGGGAACACTCGAGCCGACCAATGAGCCATACGCGCTTGCGAAGATTGCCGGCATCAAGCTGTGCGCCGCGTACCGCGAGCAGTACGGGTGCAACTTCATCTCGGCAATGCCCACCAACTTGTACGGGCCGAACGACAACTTTGACCTCGAGTCGAGCCACGTGCTTCCGGCTCTGATTCGCAAGTTCCACGACGCAAAAATCGCAGGAGCGCCGACGGTTGAAGTTTGGGGCACTGGAAAGCCAAAGCGAGAGTTCCTCCACGTCGATGACCTCGCGGCCGCATGCCTGTTTCTCATGGACGAGTATGAAGGGGCATCCCACGTCAATGTGGGTGTTGGTGTAGATGTCACCA
The DNA here is from genome assembly GCA_035293045.1 of Acidimicrobiia bacterium. Lineage (GTDB taxonomy): Bacteria > Actinomycetota > Acidimicrobiia > IMCC26256 > JACPCJ01 > DATDOY01. The sequence goes on along the minus strand of DATDOY010000104.1, from coordinate 7,967 downwards.
TTGCCGAACTCGCAGGGATCGTTCGCGACGTGGTCTATCCCGGAGTCGAGATTGTGTTCGACAGCACCAAGCCGGACGGAGCACCTCGAAAGCTCCTTGACGTATCGCGCCTCACTGCTCTTGGTTGGCGGGCGGGAATCGAGCTCCGGCCCGGGATAGCGTCGACCTACGCTTGGTTCCTCCGCCAGTCGTCCGAATCGTTGCGGGGGCTCGAGCCAGCGGCCGCGCGCTGATTCTTCGCAGCGTCGGCTCAGCGCACGGCGTTTTCCTCATGGAGCAGATCTCAGCACTTCGGCGCGGTCGCGGAGCGCGCGTCGACCGATCGTTCTGCGTTTCCGCAACGCCGAAGGCAGATGCACCAGAAATCCCATGACGACGCGGAATCGTCGGCGGGCGAAGAGGGGCTGGGGCCGTTGCCCGCGACGGAGGGGTCGGACGATTTCGACGGTGACGAACGTCTTGAGATCATCGAGGTAGGCGCGGAACTCGCGTCGTGCGACCGACCCTGGGGCACTCTTCACCATCGCGAGCAATGCATTGCGATGCGCGTAATGGTCGGCGGTCGCTGAGCGTCGGCCGATGATCGCCCCCTGGATGTGGCGCACCCTCGATTCTGGGACGTAGCGGTAGGTCCAGCCGCGGAGTCGGCCGCGCCACGAGAGATCGAAATCCTCCGAATAGAGAAAGAAGCTGGCGTCGAAGAGACCGACGTCGCGCAGGTACTCGGCGGAGAGCAGAACCGCCGCCCCCGTCCAGGCGAAGATCTCCGCCGGGTCGTCGCATTGTCCCGCATCAAACTCGTCGGCACACCGGTCGGCTCCGTAAGCGCCGTCGACCAGAGTTCCCCCGGCACTGTTGATCACGTCGGTACCGGGTCCTTTCAGTGCGATGCGGGCTTGACCTTCATCGGCGGGGACGGTCACAGGGAGCCCGTGGTTCGGGTGGAACACGGCGTCCTTTCGTGGCTCCCCCAGGCCCAGTTCAAAGACGAAGGGGCCGCGGTCGTCGCGCGGGATCGGTAGGCCGAGCGTGGCCCTCGCTCCCGACCACCGGAAGTGCGGCGCCGTTGGAGACGCCTCGAACGCGTGGAAACCTTCGCCGAAGACCACGGCATCCCAAACGTCGTCGCCGTCGCGGTGGACGGTGGCGATCTGAATGCCGAGCGTCCGGCGATCGCTCGGACCAGGCGACCACGCTTCCGCCTCCACGTCGACGATGGCGTACTGCGCGTCGAAGACGATCTTGGGGTTGGCCGCTCCGACGCGATCACCGTCCTTCACGGCCTCAACCAGGGGTTGGAGCCATCCCGGGTCCACGAAGGCGTCGGGATTGACGAGGGCGATGAAGTCAACCCCTGTGAGATCGCCGAGGGCGAGGTTGTTGGCGCCCCCAAAACCGATGTTGCGGGGGGACCGGATGAGGCGAACGCTCGGGAACGCTTCGATGACGCGGGCTGAGCTGTCGTCCGACGACCCGTTGTCGACCAGCACGAGCTCCAAGGCGTCCGAGGGCCATTCCGTCTGCACGAGGTGCTGAAAGCAGCGAAGCAGGAGTTCGCCGGCGTTGAAGTTGACGACGACCACGCGAACGGAGGGTCGGGATTCCGGAACCATTGAGGCGGCAGCCTATGACTACCTAGGCTCCGTCCACGATGGCCGTCCCCCCCAAGGTTCGCCAACAGATCGACCAGCTCCGCGACGAGATCCGGCGCCACGACTTTCGCTATTTCGTCCTCGACGACCCCGAGGTCGCCGACGCGGACTACGACGCGCTGGTGGTCGAGCTGCGCGAGCTCGAAGGGCGCCATCCCGAGGCGGTGACGCCCGACTCGCCGACGCAGCGGCCGGGAGGTTGGGTCGATCAGACGACCTTCGCCGCGGCCCCGCACGTGACCCGGATGCTTTCGCTCGACAACGCGTTCTCGATCGACGACCTCGAGGCGTGGCACGCCCGCATCAAGCGCATCGCCGACCTCGACTACCGGTTCGTGTGCGAACCGAAGGTCGACGGGCTGGCCATCTCGCTGCTCTATGAGAAGGGCGTGCTCGTGCGCGGCGCGACGCGGGGCGACGGGACGACGGGGGAGGACGTGACGCCCAACGTCAAGACGATCCGTTCGGTTCCGCACCGGCTCGCCGGGAAGAGCGTGCCCGACCTCGTCGAAGTCCGGGGGGAGGTGTTTCTCCCGATCGCCGTGTTCGAGGAACTCAACCGCAAGCTCGGGGAGGCCGGCGAGAAGCTCTTCGCCAACCCGCGCAATGCGGGCGCGGGGTCGTTGCGGCAGCTCGACCCCCGCGTGACGGCGTCGCGACATCTCGACGCCTTCTGTTACCAAGTGGGCGCGCTCGAGGGTGGGCCGCCGATCCGTTCGCATTGGGAGTCGCTCGAGTGGATCCGCGAGCTGGGTCTGCCGGTCAACGACGACATTGGCAGGGTCGACGACCTCGATGGGGTCGAACGCTTCTGCGACGAGATCCTCACCCGGCGCCACGACCTCGCGTACGAGGTGGATGGCGTCGTGACCAAGGTGGACAGTTTCTCCCAGCGGGAAGAGTTGGGCGCGACGACGAAGGCACCGCGGTGGGCGATCGCGTTCAAGTTTCCTCCGGAGGAAAAGACGACGGTGCTCCGCGAGATCCAGGTGAGCATCGGAAGGACGGGCCGCGCCACGCCGTTTGCCGTCCTCGAGCCCGTCTTCGTCGGGGGCTCGACGGTCGGTTTGGCGACGCTCCACAACCAGGACGAGGTCGCTCGCAAGGACGTGCGCCCTCGGGACACCGTCGTGGTGCGCAAGGCGGGAGACGTCATCCCCGAGGTGGTGGCGCCGGTCTTGGCGAAGCGGCCCAAAGGGACGCGTCGCTGGGTCTTCCCTCTGACCTGCCCTGCGTGTGGCGGGCCGTTGGTCCGGCTCGAGGGCGAAGCCGACCACTACTGCGTCAACTTCGATTGCCCCGCCCAGCGGGTGCAGCGCGTCACCCACTTCGCGTCGCGCGCGGCGATGGACATCGAGCACCTCGGCGAGAGAACGGCCGTCCAGCTCGTCGACGGCGGGCACGTCAACGACGTCGGCGACATCTACGCGCTGACGACCGATCTCATTCTCGGCCTCGAGGGGTTCGCGGAGATCTCCGCGGCGAATCTGGTGACGGCCATCGACGAGTCGAGGAAGCGGCCGCTCGCCAGTCTCCTCGTGGGGTTGGGGATCCGCCACGTGGGGCGCGCCGCCGCGGTCGAATTGGCGCGGCACTTCGGGGACCTGGATCGCATGGCGACGGCGACGCAAGAGGAACTCGAGGCGGTCGACGGAATTGGTCCCGTCATCGCGGAGAGCATTCGCCGGTTCTTCGCCTCCGACGCGAATCGGGTGGTGATCGACAAGCTCCGCGCCGCGGGCGCCAACTTCCAGGCGCCCACGACCTCGTCAGGGAAGGGACTAGGCGCGGACGCTTCGCTGGCGGGACTGGCGTTCGTCTTGACCGGCGGTCTCGAGGGCTTCACGCGTGACGAGGCTCGCGCCGCCATCGAGGATCGGGGCGGCAAGGTCACGGGGAGCGTGTCGAAGAAGACCGACTACGTGGTCGTGGGGGAAGAGCCAGGGACCAAATTGACCAAGGCGCAGGATCTCGGGATCCCGATCCTCGACGAGGCTGCGTTCCGCGCCCTGCTCGACGGCGATCCGCCTGGTTAGCTTCGATCCAAAGAATGCAGACCTGCTGTCGGCTGACGTGAGGTCTCGGCGTTCTCGAGCAAGTTTTCCACCCCGCCACGCACGCCGACTTGCTCGAGAACGTCGGGCGGCTCCCCCGCCGAGGAGTCCGTGGCTTCGGCGGCACGGCTCGGCCCCGAGGGTCAGTGGTTGGCGCCCGAGCCCTGGTTGCAGTCGCGGCTTCGGTGAGGACGCTACGACCCCACTCGGAACTGCCAGCCGTAGGTCGTCGCGTCGGCCCGCGTCTGGGCCTTGGGCCAATACACGACGCTGACGCGGTGGGTCCCGGCGTCGAACACGGGGATGATCTGGTCGGCCCCCGGGCTGAAGTAGATCTGGCCCAGCGGCTCGACGATGGTGAGCTGGTCGAGGGGCACTTCGGCGCCGTCGATGATGAGCACGCCGGTGTGATCGTCGGCGAGGTCCGCGCCGACCGATCCCTGCGGCGAGATCAGGGCCCCTTCGCCGGGGACGATGCTCTCGATCGCGGCCGGCAGTTCCGGGGTGGTCGGCTCGGCGATGAGCACGCCGATGACGATGAGGGTGAAGGCCCCCACGACGCCGAGCGTCATCAGGCCGGAGCGGACGTAGGGGTGCACGGGAATCAGTTCCTCGACGGGTCGACGGTGCCGGCCGGCGGGAGCCTCGTCTCGGGGAACAAGGCGAGCGACATGCCGAGCAAACCCAATCCTGTCGTCGCGCTCGCGAGGAGACCGAGTCGGGCGCCGAGGGCGAGCGTCGGATTCAACAGAGCGATGACGATCACGCACGCCTCCCAGAAGGTGAGGAACAAGAAGGCGCCGTGACGACGGTGCAACAACCCGACGCAGAACGGGAACTTGATCAGCAGGAACGCGGAGATCGCCGGCGGGGCCGAACCGACGAACAACAGCGCGGCGAGGAGGGCGGTGTTCTCGAGCGCGAGGACGGCGACGGCGGCGGGCAGGGCCCATGCGCGCGAGTCGTGCGAAGGCCGAGGCTCCACGTCTCGGACCGTACCCCCGCGCCGGCTACCCGGACCCACTGACCGGACGCGGGTCCTCGTCGACGATCATCCGGGACAGGCGGCGGTGGAAGACCTCGATGCGGGTGCGCGTCTCGGCGTCGGGGAGGCCGTCGTAGGTGGCCTCGAGGACCTTGTAGAGGCGCTGGTACACGTGCGCCTCGACGTCGACCTTCAGGTGGGGGTCGATCGGGGTCATGCGCATCCGCAAGAGGATGGCGGCGAAGACCTTGGCGAGCATGAGCGGGATGCGGTCGCCCGTCTCGTTGGTCTCGGCCTCGAGCAGGTCGACGAGGTGGCTCATGGCCTCGGCGTCCCACATCTCGTCCCGTTCGATGAAGCCTTCGAGGACTTCCACGATCTGCGCACGCACGCCCCGAACCTAGCGGGAGGGCCAGGCCTTCGAGCGGGGGTGCGCACCGCGTGTTACTGGTGTGGCGTATGATGGTATTGATGTTGACGATGCGAACGGCCGACCTGGCCGGCCAGGTACTCGCGGGCCGGTATCGCCTGCTCCACGCCCTCGGGGCGGGCTCGGGCGGCCGGGCCTTCGTCGCCGAGGATACGCAGTTGGGCCGCAAGGTCGCGGTCAAGGTGCTCCACGAGGATCTCGCCACCGACCAGAACTTCCTCACGCGGTTCCGCACCGAGGCGCGGGTGGTGGCTTCGATGAGCCATCCCAACATCGTGACCCTCCACGACTGGGGTGAAGACCCCGTCCCGTTCATGGTGTTCGAACTGCTCGAGGGTGGGAGCCTCGCCGCGCTGTTGCGTTCCGGAGAGCGACTCTCTCCCGCGCAGGCGACGGTCCTCGGCACGCAAGTCCTCGCCGGCCTCGAGCACGCGCACGGGCGCGGCCTCGTGCACCGAGACATCAAGCCCGGCAACCTGCTCCTCGACGGCCGGGGGACGATCAAGATCGCCGACTTCGGACTCGCCCGCGCGCTCGCCGAGTCGACGGTCACCGAGCCGGTCGACGGCATCGTTGGCACCGCCCGCTACGCGGCGCCCGAACAGGCCACGGGCGAGGCGCTCGACGCGCGCGCCGACCTGTATTCGCTCGCGCTCATCCTCGTCGAGGCGGTCTCGGGTGACGTGCCGCTCGTGGGGGAGACCCCCGTGGCCACGCTGGTCGCGCGAGCGTCCCGCCCCGTCGAATCGCCGGTGGAACTCGGATCGCTCGGCGTCGTGGTCGAGCGCGCCGCGCTCCCCATGCCCGTCGAGCGCTACGCCGACGCCGCCACCATGAGCCGGGCCTTGCAGGCGGCGGCGACGATGCTGCCGGAAGCGGAGCCGATTCCGGCGCCGGGTCTCGGGGTCGACCTCGATGAGCCGGCGCCCACCGAGCACTCGATCCGACCCGCGAGCCCGACGCGCACCGTGGAGCACGAGGCGATCCGGCCGGAGGCTCCCCTTCCCGCGCCCTTGGTCGCTCCCGATCCCGCTCGCGATCCGGATGGCGATTCCGGTCCCGATCCCGTGCCCGTGTCGACCGGGTCCCGCCGTCGCCGGAGCTGGGCGCCGATCGTCGTGGGGCTCGTGGCCGGCCTCGGCCTCGCCAGCGCGGCGTGGGCGGCGAACACCGCCCGTGCGCCCGTCCGTCACGCCCCCAACGTCGTCGGCCAGTTCGAGGACGCCGCCAAACCCGTCGTCGCGGGGAGCGGCCTTTCGCTCGACGTCGTGAAGCGGGTGCACGCGCCGGATCCCCCGGGGACGATCCTCGCCCAGTCACCGCCACCGGGCGAGGGCGTGCGACGAGGGGGGACCGTCGGCGTCACGGTGTCGCTCGGCGCCGACCCGATCGATCTCCCGACGGTGACGGGCAAGGCCGTCGCGGATGCCCAGGGCCTGCTCACCGCCCAAGGGTTCGAGGTCGGCGTGGAGGAGCGCTTCGACGAGTCGGCCCCCGGAACGGTGATTCTCCAGGAGCCGTCGTCGCGGCGGGCGCCCGAGGGCTCGGCCGTCACCCTCGTGGTGAGCAAGGGGCCGAAGCCCGTGCTGGTGCCGAACGTGGTCGGCAAGGCGACCGAGGAGGCGAAGGCCGTCCTCACCGAGGCGCGCTTCGTGGTCGCCGTCGCCGAGGAGTACAGCGACGTGGTGGAAAAGGGCAAGGTCATCCGCCAGGACCCGGTCAGCGGCGCCGAGATCGTGCCGGGGTCGGAAGTCGTGTTGACGGTGTCGAAGGGCCCGAACCGCGTGATGATCCCCGACGTGCGGGGGCTCACCGTGGAAGCCGCCACCGAGGCCATCGAGGACGTCGGCCTGCAGGTCGACGTCGTGGGCTACCGGCCCGGCGCCAAGGTCAGGAGCCAGGATCCCGAGGGCGGGCTGATGCTCGAACGCGGGCGCACGGTGACGTTGTTCGTCTGAGCCCTCCCCGCTGCTGCGCTTCTGCGTCTTTGGGCGTCCGCATGGCGCGGCGATCGCTCCCACGCACGCGGCGTCCTCGCGGTCCGCTCCTAGTCGGACTAGACTTAGTCCATGACCATGGTGAACGTGCACGAGGCGAAGACCCACCTTTCCCGCTTGCTCCAGCGGGCCGCCGACGGTGAGGAGATCGTGATTGCCCGCGCCGGCGTCCCGGTGGCCCGGCTGGTGGCCTACACGCCCGTCCAAGAGCCCCGGACGCCGGGGGCCATGAAAGGCCAGATCTGGATCGCCGACGACTTCGACGACCCGCTGCCCGAGGACATCCTGGCCGCCTTTGAGGGGCGGACCGACGACGAGTTCTGAGTGAACCTCCTGCTCGACACGAGCGCTCTGCTGTGGTGGCTCGCGGAGGATCCCGGCCTCAGTCCGGGCGCACGTCGTGCGATCGCGTCTCCCGCCAACACGGCCTGGGTGAGCGCCGCCACGTCCTGGGAAATTTCGACGAAAGTGGCCCTGGGCAAGCTCCGCTTTGATCGCGAGCTGCCGGCGGTGGTCGAGGCGAACGGATTTCGGCCGCTGGGGTTGTCCCTGGAGCATTGCTGGGCCGCGGGGAACTTGCCGCGGCATCATGGCGACCCCTTCGATCGCATGCTCATCGCGCAGGCTCTGACCGAGGGCCTGACGATCGTCACCCGAGATCGCCACTTCAGCGCGTATGGCGTGTCGGTGCTCGACGCCTGATCACCCGCCCGCGTTTTCTTGACCGAGAGGTCAGGCCACTAACGTCGCCCCGTCATTCCACGACCGAGCGGAGGACGGCATGGGCGCGTTGGACGGCCGGGTAGCGATCATCACGGGAGCGGGCCGGGGCATCGGGCGCGAACACGC
>DATDOY010000103.1:0-9720 GCA_035293045.1 Acidimicrobiia bacterium | reverse complement strand
ACTCGCCATGGTGGCCCCGCGCGACGTGGTCCTCGTCGACCTCGATCTTCAGTTCGGCGACGTCGCCCACAACCTCCGGATCGAACCCGACCGCACCATCGCCGACGTGCTCCGGTTCGGCGCCGACAAGGACATCACCGCGCTCAAGGCCTTTCTGACGCCGCACCCCGCCGGCCTGTATGTGCTCTGCGCTCCCGACTCGCCGGCCGACATGGATGACATGGACGCCGAGCGGGTGGGCCGAGTGGTGCGCGCACTCTCGGAGTCCTTCCCGTACGTCGTCGTCGACACCGGGTCGGGCATGGACGAGTTCGCCCTGTCGGCGTTCGAGTACGCGTCGGACTTCGTGCTCGTCGGAGTGACCGACGTCCCGTCGGTGCGGAGTACCCGAAAGGCGATCGAAGTGCTCGACCGCCTCGGCTTCAAGGGAGCGCGCCGGCACTTCATCCTCAACCGGAGCGACCGCCAGGTCGGGCTCGGCGTGAAGGACATTGAAGAGACGGTCGGGATGCGGGTGGACGTCGCTATTCCGAGCACGACGCTCGTCACTGTGTCGGTCAACCAGGGCACGCCGCTGCTGGTGAGCGACGAGCCGTCGGAACCAGCCGACGCTCTGTTCGACCTCGTCGGGCGGTTCGCCGAACTGCCCGCGGACGTCTCACGACTCAAGCGAAAGGTGCGCGTGCGATGAAGTTGGGCGATCGTCTGAAGCAGGCCGAAGAAGAGGAGCGCTCGACGTCGGTACTCACCGCGATGAACGCCATCCACGGCCCGCGCTCGGTGGGTGGAAGCCGGAGCGGAAATGGTGCCGAGGGATCGGTCGACGCGCTCGACGATCTGAAACAGCGCGCGCAACAGAACCTCTTCATCCGCATGGGTGCCCGCCTGTACGACTCGTCGATGGAACTCGACGAGCTGCACCAGATCGTGCTCCAGCAACTCGAGGAGTTGATGGAGGAGGAAGACATCCCGCTGACGGCCGATGAGCGCCAGGGGCTCGTCGCTCAGATCAGCGACGACGTCCTGGGCTACGGCCCGCTCGAGAGGTTCCTCGGAGACCCGAGCGTCACCGAGATCATGGTGAACACGTCGGAAGTCATCTACGTGGAACGCGCCGGACGGCTGACCCGTACCGACGGTCGCTTCTTCTCCGACGACCATCTGCGGCGGGCCATCGAGCGGATCGTGTCCCAGGTTGGCCGCCGCATCGACGAGTCGTCGCCGATGGTGGACGCCCGCCTCCCGGACGGCTCTCGCGTCAATGCGGTGATCCCCCCGCTGTCGGTCGACGGTCCGATGCTCACCATCCGGAAGTTCTCCGAACGCACGCTCACGGCCGAGGAGCTCGCCGGCATCGGCACGCTGTCGACCGAAACGGTGGAGTTCCTGTCCGCGTGTGTCGGTGGCCGCCTCAACGTGCTCGTCAGCGGCGGGACCGGCGCCGGCAAGACCACCCTGTTGAACGTGCTGTCGTCGTTCATCCCGGAAACCGAGCGCATCGTCACCATCGAGGACGCCGTGGAGCTTCGACTGTCCCAGCACCACGTCGGCCGGCTCGAGGCGCGTCCGCCCAACATCGAGGGGAAGGGTCAAGTCACGATTCGTGACCTCGTGCGCAACTCCCTGCGCATGCGGCCCGATCGGATCATCGTCGGTGAGGTTCGGAGCGGCGAGGCCCTCGACATGCTCCAAGCCATGAACACGGGGCACGACGGGTCGCTGTCGACGCTGCACGCCAACTCGCCCCGCGACGCTCTTTCCCGGCTCGAGACGATGGTGTTGATGGCGGGCATGGACCTGCCGATCCGGGCGATCCGCGAGCAGATCGCGTCGGCGATCGACCTGATCGTCCACATGTCCCGCCTCCGCGACGGCACGCGACGCGTCACGCACATCACCGAGGTCGGACACATGGAGGGAGACGTGATCTCCCTCTCCGACATCTATCTCTTCGACTATTCGGCCGGCATGGACGACAAGGGGCGGTTCCTCGGTGCGCTCGCGCCTACGGGCCTGCGCCCGGGCTTCGCCGAGAAGCTGGCCCAGTCGGGGATCGACCTGCCAGCCGCCGTGTTCGGGGTCGACGACGCCATCGCGGTGCTGCAGGAGATGAAGGACTTTCGATGAGGGTCCGCTGGCGGCTGTGGCTGCCCGGGCTCGCGGCGTCGGTGGCGACCTTCGCCGTCTTCGCCGTCCCGCCCGCTGCAGGCCAAAGCGGGGTTCCCCTCGACATGCAGGACGTGGATACCGGGTCGCGTCCTGGCGTTGCCTTCACGGTCACGGCGCCGCGAGAACTCGTCGGCGTCGACCTCGGCGAAGACCACTTCTCGGTGTTCGAGAACGGCACCAAACGTGCCGTACGCGTGAGTCGCGTGAGCAGCGACGCCCTCGAGGTGGTGTTGGTGATCGACACCTCCGGGAGCATGCAGGGTGCGCCGATGGCGGCCGCCAAGGGCGCGGCGATCGATTTCATCTCTTCCATGCCCCGGGGAACGCGCGTTGGCGTCGTCGGATTCGGCACCGAGCCCAAGGTGGCTCGCCCCTTGTCGACCGACACCGAGGCGCTGATCGCAGCAGTGCAGGGACTCGACGCGACCGGCGAGACGGCGCTGTACGACGCCGTCATCACGGTGACCGAGGAACTCGCCGCCGAGGCCAACCCTGACGCGCGTCGGGTGGTGATCGTGCTCTCCGACGGCGGGGACACGGCAAGCGTGCGGACGCTCGACGAGGCCGTGGGCCTCATCGGAGGCGTGAAAACGGGCTTCTACGCGGTCGCGCTCGCCACCGCTGAGTCCGACCTGGGCGCGCTCGGCCGGATGGCCACCGCCACCGGCGGGCGCGTCGTCGCGGCGAGCGAGCCCTCCGAGATCGCGGCTGTGTACGAGGACATTGCGTCCCAGCTCGTGAACCAGTACCGCCTGAGCTACCGATCGGACACCGAGGGAACCGCGACCATCCAGGTCACCTTGGCCGCCGAGGGCATCACGGCGACAGTCGCCGAGCAAGTCGACCTGGGTTTCATCGCCGAAACCGAGTCGCCGCGCGCTGACGCGCCGAGCGCCCCCGCTGCGTACACCGCCCCGGGACCAAGCTTCCTGGCGGCGCGCTGGACGCTTCTCGCCGGCGTGATTCCGATGGGCATGGCCCTGTTCGTCGTGGGATGGCTCACCACTTCTCACCGCGAGCCGAAGCGGCGTCGCCTGGCGCGCGAACTCGGCTCGGCCCTCGGCGGCGAGGCCCGCTCCGTATTCACCGGCATGACGGACCGGGCGACCGCATTCGCGGACCGCATGCTCTCCCAGAACGACGAGCGCGCCGGTCGTCTCAACGCCAAACTCGAGCAGGCCGGTCTGGCCGTCCGCCCGGGCGAGTTCATCGTGTTTTCGCTCGCCGTTGTGGCCGGCGGTACCGGAGTGGTCCTCCTCATGCTCGGCCCGGCGATGGCCGTGGGGGCCGTCACCGTTCTCGGCATCGGCATTTGGCAGGGACTGAACCACATGCAGCGACGCCGGCAGCGGGCGCTCGCCGACCAACTCGGCGACACCCTCCAACTCCTTGCCGGGAGCCTGCGCGCCGGCCACGGGTTGATCCAGGCGCTCGACCAGGTGACGCGGGAGGCGGAGTCCCCCACCGCGGAGGAGTTCCATCGGGTGATCGTGGAAGCGCGACTCGGACGCGACCTGTCAGACGCGCTCTCCGCAATGGCGAAGCGAGCCGGCAACGAGGACGTCGAGTGGGTGGTGCAGGCCATCCGCATTCACCGTGAGGTCGGCGGCGATCTCTCCGAGATTCTCGACCGGGTGGGGGAGACGATCCGAGACCGCAACCGCGTCCGCGGACAGATCCGATCGCTGACCGCCGAGGGTCGCCTCTCGGGAATCATCCTGATGGCGCTGCCGTTCCTGGTCGGTGGCTGGATGTACCTCACCAACCGCCCCTACATCATGGAGCTCTTCACGAGACCCGCGGGGCGGGTCATCCTCGCCGTCGGCGCCGTCCTCATGACCATGGGAGCCGCAGTGATGAAGCGGCTCGTGAAGCCGGAGTTCTGATCCATGCTTGAGATGCCCCCGTACGTCTACGCCTGCGTTGGTTCGATGGTGCTCTCCGTTCCATTGCTGTGGTGGTCGGTGGCGGCGCGCAAGGACCCCGTGTCGCAACTGGTGCGCGAGAACCTGGGCGTGCGGGCGCCTGTCTCCGCCGACGTGCGCGAGGTCGAGCTCACCCAGTCGGCGAAGGACCGGATTGTGGAGCCGATCCTGGGCGGCGTGACGAGCCTGGCCCGGCGATTTCTTCCTGCGTCGATCGGTGCCGCGCTCGAGCAGCGGATTGCCATGGCGGGAATGACCGGCCGCTGGCCGGTCGAGCGACTGCTGGCGGTCAAGTTGCTGCTCGGCCTCGCAGGGTTCCTTCTCGCCCTCCTCTACCTGGCGGGCAATGCCTCGGCCGCGGGCCTGTTCATCGCCGCGCTCATTCCCCTGCTCACGTATCGGACGCCCGACGTGATCCTGTCGCAACGAGCGAAGACCCGACAGGAGGAGATCCTCAAGAAGCTTCCTGACACCCTCGACGAGATCACCATCAGCGTCGAGGCGGGGCTCGGCTTCGAAGCCGCCATCGCCGAGGCGGGGCGGTCGGGATCGGGCGCGTTGGCGGAGGAGTTGATCAGGACGCTCCAGGACATTCAGATCGGCGTCCCGCGAGCCCAGGCGATGACCGATCTGGTGATGCGCACCGAGGTGGCCGATCTTCGCCACTTCGTGATCGCCGTTCGCCAGGCCGAGCAGTACGGCGTTCCGATCGCCCAGGTGCTGCGCGTGCAGTCGAAGGAGATGCGCGAGCGCCGGAAGCAGCGGGCCGAAGAGCGGGCGATGAAGATGCCGGTCAAGATCCTCATCCCGACGGTGTTCTTCATCCTTCCGGCACTGTTCATCGTGATTCTCGGGCCGGCGGTTTTGCGCCTCGTGGACAGTTTGGGCAGTTAAGCAGCACGGTTTGCCCGGTTCGCTCCGGCGCCCTTGCCGATAGGCGGGAGGAGCCAGGCGGTGAACGCCGCCTTGTGGCACAGACCTCCCAATTCTTCCGGGCCCGCGTGCATCGCCGACTCGCTCGACCGATGTGCAGGGAGGACTCCGGACCTTCGAACAAGCGAGCCGCATGCCGACGACCCCTGCTCGACAGCGCGACCTGAGCGACCGCCCCGCCGTCCGCGCCCGCGCGGCGTCACGCCCCGCCGTCCGCCAACCGCTGACGGACGCGGAGGTGACATCGCTCGTGGAGCGGGCGAGGAGCGGCGACCAGGACGCGTTCGGGGCCCTGTACGAGGAGTACCGACGGAAGGTGTTCAATCTGGCGCGCTTCTCGCTCCCGCACGTCACCGCGGAGGACGCGGTCGGCGAGACCTTCGTGCGCGCGTGGGCGGCGCTGCCGCGGTATCGCGATGTCGGCGTTCCGTTTGTGGCGTGGCTGTACGGGATTGCCCGCCACGTCGTGGCCGACACGGTGCGCGCCGGCATGCGCGTCGAGCCGAGGGCAGAGCCGCGGCTCGACGAGGCGGTCTCACGCGACGGAGAACTTGATCACCTGACGCTCGGTGCGGCCCTGGACCGGCTTCCCGACGAGCAGCGGGTCGTGATCGAGATGAAGTACCTCGCCGACCTCACCAACGAGGAAGTGGGAGCGGCGCTCGGCAAGACCCCGGGGGCTGTCAACACCCAGCAGTGGCGTGCACTCGCTGCGCTGCGGACGATTCTGGAGGACGGATGAATTCCGAGATGCTCGATGACCTGGGTCGATGGGAACGCGGTGAGGTTTCCGTCGAGGACCTTGCCGAGCGCCACCCCCATGGCGAGCCGGCGGCCCTCGCGGAGATGCACACCTTGCTCACGATGCTCACGACCGAGCCGGACGCGGATCGCGGGCCGTCGTGGGAGCGCCTCCTCGCCGACCTCCCTCCTCAGGTTGCGGTCGTCGATCCACCCGCGCGCCGCGCGGGACGCCTGAAGTACTTCCTGGCCGCGTTCGTGGCCGGCGCCGTGATCGCTCCCGGCACGGCGGCGGCCGGCGGCGTCGAGATCATCCGCGAGGTGACTGAGCACGTTGGGCGGGGTCTCGGCAATCTGGTGATGCCCGACCGCGCTGTGTCGAGTTCTGCCCCCGCGCCGATTCCAGAGTCGTCGGTGGTGGCGGGCTCGTCGGGGCTCGAGATCGCCGCCGCGCCGGTGCCGTCGCCCGAGGCGGTGCCCACCGACGATCCTGTGGCGATCGTGCCCGTCATCGAGCTCCCCGCGTCGCCGATCGCGGTGGACTCCGGTCCTAGCCCGAGGCAGTCGGCGCCCGCTGCGTCGCCCGCACCCGCGCCCGCGAGCGCGCCGTCGCCGTCCAGCCCGACCGGAGACAACGGGGGCGCGTCGGAGCAATCCCCCGCGCCCCGCCCGGGCAACGCGGGACCGTCGGCCGGCTCGGCGTCGCGATCACCGAACGAGGGTTCGAGCGACGCGACCGCACCCGACGACCGATCTGCGTCGCCGGCCTCTCTACAGTCGCGCGGTGGTGATCACTCCCGATCCGATCGCGGCAACGCGGAGCGGGAGACGAGGGACGAGCAGCGCAGCGGAAGGGATCACCGCGGTCAGACTTGACGCCCGAGCAGCGCGAGCATGCGGCGGTGGGCGGGCGCCGCCTCGTCGCAGGGAACCTCGGGTCCGAACACCCCTGGCATGCGGAACTTGTCGATCGGCATCGCCGAGACGGCCTCGAAGACGTCGGCGGCGACCGTCGGGTCGAGGGCGTCCTCTTGTCCGGTCGCAATCGCTGCGTCGCAGACGTGGGCGTACAGCTCGAGGCAGGTGAAGTTGGCGCCGGCGACGGCCGGGGTCTCGCCGTAGGGCATGATGACCGTCCCGTCGAGGACGCCGGGCTCGTTCCACGCCTCGACGAGCTGCTTCGAGGTCTCCCGGAAGCTCCCGGCGGGGTCGGCGCCGAGGAAGTCCTTGGTGAAGAGTTCGGGATTCATCGGTTGCTGGTGCACGCCGTCGGTGATGAAGGCGGCGGCCATGGTGAGGTGGTTGAGGAGCGCCTTGACGTCGAACTCCTCGCAGGGCGTCGGGTCGCCCAGCTGATCGGGCTTGATGTTGTCGATGACTCTCTGACCCTCGGCGACTACCTGCTCGAGCAACTTCACGGGCTCCATGGCGTCCTCCTTGCCCACTGATCGGGAGCACACCCTAGGCCCACGGGGACCACGTGCGCGAGGCTGGCCGGGTGGACCTCGATCCGTCGACCCTCAACGAGGTTGCCGACCCGTACCCCTTGTACGCGGGGGCCCGCGGCGAAGCGCCGGTGGCGCGTTCGGAAAGTGGCTTTTGGTGCGTCACCGGCTACGACGAGGCCGACGCCGTCCTGCGCGATCCGCGGTCGACGAGCGGGCTCATCGGGGCGCGCTATCGAAACGCGTTACCCGACGGATCGGCCGCCCACACCGAGCTCGGCTACCGGATCAACTTCCTCGATCCTCCCGATCACACCCGAGTTCGCGGCCTCGTGGGAAAGGCGTTCACGCCGCGGACGGTCGAGGCGCTACGACCGTGGATCACCGGCGTGGCCGACCGGCTGCTGGCCGCCGCCGAAGTGGTGGCCGCCGAGGACCCGGACGGCTCCGTCGACCTTCTCCCCGCAGTGGCCCATCCGTTGCCGTCCCTCGTCATCTCGGAGATGCTCGGCGTCCCCGACTCGGACCGCGAGCTGCTGTCGGAGCTCACCGAGGCGACGACGCCGTTGCTCGGCGTGTCGGTCCCTGAGGATCAGTGGGAACGAGGCATCGCGGCCAGCGAGCGCTTCGCCGAGTATGTCGAGGGGTTGATCGCCGAGCGGCGCAAGGATCCCGGCGACGACCTGCTGTCGGGTCTCATCGCCGCCGAGGATGCCGGTGACCGGTTGACCCATGAACAGCTCATGTCGCTCGTGGTCACCCTGTACAGCGCGGGGCACCGCACGACCCGCGACCTGTTTTCCAACGGTCTGGCCGCCCTCTTGCGTCTCGGGCCATCGGCGATCGAACAGGCGGCGGCGGATCCGCGACGAGCCGCCGACGAAGTGGTGCGCTTCGCCACTCCGACCCATTACGTCGGACGGGTGCCGGTCGAGCCGATGGAGGTCGGGGGAGTGGCGATCGGTGCATTCGAGCCCGTCCTCGTCTTTCTTGCCGCCGCCAACCGGGATCCGCGTCGCTACTCGGATCCGGAACGCCTCGACGTCACACGCCACGTCGACCCGCCCGCGCTCTCGTTCGCGCTCGGCCCGCATTACTGCCTCGGGGCGTCGCTGGCCAAGACGGAGGTCGAGGTCCTCTTGGGGTCGGTCCTGCGGCGCTGGCCGGGCATGACGGCGGACGACGACCACGGCTGGTGGGCCAGCGGGCCGTTCCGCGGGCTTCGATCGCTGCGCGTGCGCCCCGGATGACCGGCGACGTCAGTACATTTTCTCCATGGCCGACGTGATCGCCCCGGGAACGCCCACCACCGACCTGGGCCAGGCGAAGGCTGATCTCGACGAGTACGGCTACTGCCTCCTCGCCGACGCGCTGCCGGCCGATCACCGCGCGGCGGTGCGCGCCCGCCTCGCGGAGATCGCCGCCCAGGAGATCGTCGACGGCACCGATTACGTCTACGACGACGGCGCCAACCAGCGGGTCTGGACGCTGCTGAACAAGGACGACTGCTTCGTCGAGTTGGCCCTCGATGACCAGGTCGGTCGGCTCATGGCCCATCTCCTCGGCCCCGACTACCTGATCTCCAACCTCGACGCCAACATCGCCGGACCGGGCGGCAACCCCATGTTCCTGCACGCCGACCAGAGCTTCGTGCCGCCGCCGTGGCCTCCCTATGCGATGGTCGCCAACGCCATGTGGATGCTCGACGACTTCACACCCGAGAACGGCGCCACCCGCGTGACGCCGGGCAGCCACAAGCAAGGTGTGCCGCCCGAGCTGACCGTCTCGGACGAGCACACGGTTCCCGTCTGCGCGCCGGCCGGCACCGCCATGGTGTTCGACGGCCGGTTGTGGCACCAGACGGGGGCCAACGTCACCGACGTCCAGCGCCGGCATGGGATCCTCGCCTATTACTGCCGCCCGTTCATGCGCCAGCAGGAGAACTGGTTCCTCTCGATCGATCCCGAGGTCCTCGACCGCTGGGGCGCGCCCCTGCGCTCGCGCCTCGGCTACGACCAGTTCCTCTCCTTGGGCATGGTCGACGGCATGCCGCGTGAGGGCATGCGCTACTGACACGCCACCCCTCATTCGACCGCCGTCGGAATCCGGATCACGACGGATCCGACTCATGCCGGCGATGGCGAGCGTTCGGCGCCCTCCTCACGATCAGGATCACGACGAGCGCGGCTAGGGCGACAACCCCCGCAATCACGACTCCCACGAGGACGATGAGCGCAGAGTTAGGAAGTCCCACTGGGTGCCTCGGATTCGTTGGGTTGATCATGGTCCGCTGCAACGGAGGCGCAAGCCTTTCGGGCTCGCGTCTCACTAACCAATTGAGCCCTGCGAGCTGACTGTGTCTGCCCTCATTTCCGCCGCCTCGGAGCATGCTTGCCGAGCAACCCGCGACGCCGGTCCTCTTCGGTCTTGCGCGCGTGACAGGGCCAGCACCGCCTCGCCAGGTTGCGATACGAGGTCTCGCCGAAGTTGGCGCGGGGATCGACGTG
>DATDOY010000102.1:0-8717 GCA_035293045.1 Acidimicrobiia bacterium | reverse complement strand
GCGGCGGCCGCCGAGGTGGAGACGGCGGCCCAGATCACCGGCTGACGGCGGGCAGTGGGGGTCGCGTGCGAGGGGTAGCGTGCACGCGGGATGGACGTCTTGGTCGTCGTCGGGGGAGAGCGTGCGCCAGAGCGGATGCTCTCTCGGGCGCGCCTCGTCGTCACCGCAACCGACGGCAACCCGGCGCCGGATCTCGTCGCCAACTTGCGGAGCCACATCCCGCGCGAGGTCGCCATCGTGGGTCCGGTGCGCGCGGCGGCCGAGTTGGCGGCCCATCTGCATGACGCGGGACTGCCGGTGGCGCTCTACACCGACGACGACGCCGGGAGCGTCGCGCAGCACGGAGTTGCCGTCCGGCCGCTGACCGACCCGGGGCCGCCCATCGACGCGGCCGACTCGCTCCTCGACCTCGTGGGGCACACGCCGCTGGTGCGCCTCGATCGCATGGCGAGGAACCTCACGTGTCACGTCTTCGGCAAGCTCGAGTTCCTGAACCCGGGCGGGAGCGTCAAGGACCGCATCGCGCCGGCGATGATCGACGCCGCCGAGCGCGACGGGCTGCTCCAACCCGGCGGCACGATCGTCGAGCCGACCTCGGGCAACACGGGCGTCGGGCTCGCCATCGTCGCCGCCCGGCGCGGATACCGGTGCATCTTCGTGATGCCCGACAAGATGAGCAAGGAGAAGATGGACTTGCTCCGCGCGTACGGCGCGGAGGTCATCGTGTGCCCGACGGCCGTCGCCCCCGAGCACCCGCAGTCCTACTACTCCGTGGCCGATCGTCTCACCGAGGAGACCGCCGGGGCGTTCCAGCCCAACCAGTACCACAATCCCGAGAATCCGCTCGCCCACGAGCGCTCGACGGGACCCGAGATCTGGGAGCAGACGTCGGGTCGCATCACGCATCTCGTGGCCGGCATCGGCACGGGTGGCACGATCACGGGCACGGGGCGATACCTCAAGCGGATGAACCCTGCCGTCCAGGTGATCGGCGCCGACCCCGAGGGCTCGGTCTACTCCGGTGGGAGCGGACGGCCGTATCTCGTCGAAGGCATCGGGGAAGACTTCTGGCCCGACACCTACGACGCGTCGATTCCGGATCGGGTTGTCATGGTGAGCGACCGCGATTCGTTTCTCACCGCGCGCCGTATGGCCCGCGAAGAGGGGATCCTCGTCGGAGGGTCCGCCGGAACCGCCGTGTGGGCGGCCGTCGAAGTGGGACGGGAACTCGGTCCGGACGCCGTCGTGGTCGTGATCATCCCCGACTCGGGACGCGGCTATCTGTCCAAGCTGTTCAACGACGAGTGGCTGGCCGACTATGGATTTCTGCGTTCAGGGGGACAGGCCGTCGGCGACGTCCTCGCCGCCAAGACGACCCCGCTCCCATCGCTGATCCACGTCCATCCCGGCGAGACCGCCCGCGAGGCGATCGCGATCATGCGCGAGTTCGACGTCTCGCAGCTTCCCGTGCTGAAGGCCGAGCCCGAACCGCCGCTCGCCGTCGCCGAGGTGGTGGGCGCGGTGCGCGAGCGCGACGTGATGGAGCGTGCCTTCCAGGACCCGACCGCTCTCGATCGTCCGGTCGGCGAGTTGGCGGGGCCGCCGTTGCCGACGGTGGGGAGCGGGGAGCCGGTGGAGGTTGCCGTCGCGCTTCTCGAGGGGACGGGCGCGGTGATGGTCGTGGACGCGGGTCACCCCGTCGGCATCCTGACGCGGTCGGACATGCTCGAGTTCCTCAGCCGGCGTTCGTGATGGACCGGTCGTGACCGATCGCGATCCGAGCGCCTTCGACGACGCGGGGTTCGAGACGCGCGCCATCCACGTCGGTCAGGATCCCGATCCGACAACCGGCGCGGTGATCGTGCCGATCTATCAAACGTCGACGTACGCGCAGGACGCGGTCGGCGTGCACAAGGGATATGAGTACGCGCGCACCGGGAACCCGACGCGGACCGCTCTCGAGCGGTGCGTCGCCTCCCTCGAAGGCGCCGCCCGCGGGCTCGCCTTTGCCAGCGGCATGGCCGCGGAGGACGCCGTCTGGCGGCTCCTCTCACCCGGCGACCACGTCGTCATTCCGCACGATGCGTATGGCGGAACCTATCGCCTCGCCAAACGGGTCCACGAGGCGCTCGGCGTGGCGCACACCCCGGTGGACCTGTCGGACCCCGACGCACTGGCGGCCGCGTGGCGCGACCACACGCGCATGGTGTGGATCGAGACGCCCACCAACCCCTTGCTCGGCATCGTCGACATCCACGCGGTCGCCTCGTTCGCGCACGAGCGCGACGCGCTCTGCGTCGTCGACAACACGTTCGCGACCCCCTACCTGCAGCGGCCGCTGGCCCACGACGCCGACGTCGTCGTCCACTCGGCGACCAAGTATCTCGGCGGCCATTCCGACGTGGTCGGGGGATTCGTCGCGCTCAACGACGACGCGCTCGCCGAGCGTCTCGCGTTCCTGCAGAACGCCGTGGGTGCCGTCCCGGGACCGTTCGACTGTTTTCTCGTGCTCAGAGGGGTGAAGACGTTGGCGCTGCGGATGGACCGCCACTGCGCCAACGCCGCCGAGGTGGCGTTCATGCTCGCCGAACACGAGCGGGTCGATCGGGTGCTGTATCCCGGCCTCGCCGATCACCCGGGGCACGCCGTTGCCGCCCGCCAGATGCGGGACTTCGGGGGCATGGTGTCGTTCATTGCCGCCGGCGGCGAAGCCGCGGCGCGGGAGATCGTGGCCAGAACCCGCATCTTCCTGCTGGCGGAATCGCTCGGGGGCGTCGAATCCCTGATCGAACACCCGGCGAGCATGACGCACGCTTCGGTCGAGGGATCTCCGCTGGCGGTCGATCCGGCGCTCGTGCGGATCTCGGTCGGCATCGAGGACGTGGACGACCTGCTGAACGACCTCGGCGCCGCGCTCGACGCTTGAGCGAGTAGGGTCGCTCACGCGGCGAACCTTTCGTCGAAATGAGACCAAAGGACGCCGAAATGCACAGATTTGTCATGCGCTTGGTCGCGCTCGTAATGGCCCTGGGACTGATTGGTGCGGGCTGCAGTGACGACGAAAAGAGCGGTCTGACGAAAGCCGGCTGGATCAAGGCCGCCGGCACCGTCTGCTCGGAAGGCTCAGCGGCGTTCATTCAGCTGTTCGAGACCGGCTTCCCCACGACACCGGAGGCAACGGCCGACTTCTTCAAGAAGGCCACGCCGGTCGTCGAGCAGGAAATCGACGGACTCAAGCAGCTCGAGCCCCCGGACGACCTCGCCGATGACGTCGACCGCGCCCTTGCCTCAGGCGACCAGGCGATCGTCGAGTTCCGGGCCGCCACGACGGATCCCGAGGCCGCAGGCGAACTGTTCGAGGCCGAAGGGGGCGAGCACTTCGACGCCTACCTCAAGGGAATGAAGGATCTCGGCGTCCCCGAGTGCGACCCGGACGAGGGGCAAGAAGAAGAGGACGAGCCCGTGGAGCGGCTCGACCCGTCGAGCTTCTCCCCCGAGAAGGCGGCGTTTGTCGAAGCGGGCGACGCCATCTGCAGCACGGTCAACGAGACGATCCGCCCTGCGGAAGACCAGTACCTCGAGGAGTTCCCGCCACCGCTCGAGAACTGGGCCGGCTTCCTCGTCGCCCTGGTGCCCGCGCTCGAGGAGGGTCTCGACGCCTTCGACGCCCTTGCCCCGCCGGCGGAGGATGCGGAGGCCATCGCCGATCTCCTCGCCGAGCAGCGCTCGTTGCTCGAGTCGTTCAAGGAAATGCTCGCCGCCGCCGAATCGGGCGACCAAGAGGCGTTCGACGAGATCAGCGGGCCGGTGTTCCCCAAGGTCGACGAGGTCGACGCCGCCTTCGCTGAATACGGGTTCCAGGTATGCGGTCCCGAAGACGAGGGCGAAGAGGAAGGCGGCGAGGGCGAAGACGAGGGCGGCGAGGGCTGATCAGGCCCGGACCCACCGGGGGAGGGTGACCGCGTCGTTCGAAGACGCGCCGCCCTCCCCGTCGGGCCCGGTGATGGTGGCGAACACCACCCGAACCGGGTCGCCAATGGTGATGGAGTACGGGTCAACCGAGTTGAGCGGCTGGTGTTCCGACGCCACGAGGTTGCCCACCAGACGGATGCCTGGATCCTCGTCGAGCTCCACCACGATCACGTTGTAGGGCGCGAACTCCTGGTACGCCGGGAGCAACGGTGCGTGGGGCACGACGAACGACCACACCGAGCCTCGCCCGGACATCACCTGCCATTCCGAGTCCATCGACTGGCACCACGGACACATCGGGCGCGGCGGGAACCGCAGCCGTCCGCACGCAACGCAGGCCTGGATGCGGAGTTCCCCGGCGGCGCAGCCGTCCCAGAAGGGGGCTGCGAGCTCGTCGCCGGTGTTGGGCAGCAGGATCCCCTCGATCATCGGACCGCCGTCAACAAGAGCGCGCCCGTGGGGACGCCCTCGCCGCTTGTCACGAGGGCAACCTGCGCCCCGGCCACTTGGTTGACGGCCTCCCCCCGAATTTGGCGTACCCCCTCGGTGATCAAGTTGAAGCCGTGGACGTACGCCTCCGACATCCCGCCGCCCGACGTGTTGGTCGGAAGTCGACCGTGGGGCCATTCGATGGCGCCGTCGTCGGTGAACGGCCCGCCTTCGCCCTTGGCGCAGAACCCGTATCCCTGGAGCGATAGCGGCACGAGCGGCGAGAAGGCGTCGTAGATCTGCGCGACGTCGACGTCGGCCGGTCCGACGTCGGCGAGTGACCACAGTCGCCGCGCGCACGCCCACGCCGGGCCTTCGAGGGGGTCGTCGCCGAAGTAGTTGGTCATCACCTGGTGCTGGCGGTTGATGGCCTGCGCGTACGCGTGCACCGACACCGGCGGCTTCGGCGAGTCCTTGGCCCGATCGGCCCGCACGATCACGACCGCCCCGGCGCCGTCGGTCTCGAGGCAGTTGTCGAAGAGGCACAGCGGTTCGCTGATCCAGCGCGCCGCCAGGTAGTCGTCCCGTGTCATGGGCTTGTCGTGCATCTGTGCACCGGGGTTGGTGTTGGCGTGCTTGCGAAAGGCGAGCGCCACGTTGGCCAAGTGATCGCGGGTCCACCCGTACTCGTGCATGGCCCGACGCGCCAGCATCGCCACCTCGTCGACGGGCCGCAGCAGGCCGAATGGGCGGCTCCATTGCCAGTGCCCCGTGATCCGCTGCGACACGCCCGCCCACGGTCGCGACGTGCGCGCGCCGCGTTTGCGAGACCGCCACGCCACCGCGACGTCGCACTGGCGCGCGGCGACGGCGAGCGCGGCGTTGCCCACCACCCCGCAGCCGGCGCCCCCGCCGTATCCGACCTGGGAAAACCAGGTGACGTCGCCGGTACCGAGGTTTCGGGCGATGTCGAACTCCTCGACGTTCTCCATCGTGTAGCTCGACAGACCGTCGACTTCCGAAGGATCGATTCCGGCGTCATCGAGCGCCGCCTTGATGGCGGTCAGCGCGAGTTCGGTCTCCGATGGCTCGAGCGCCTTGCCGAACTCGGTCTGGCCGACGCCCACGATGGCCGTTTGGTCCTTCAGCAGGGTCGGCTCCTGTTCCCGCTCATGGCCCTTCGGGCCGGACCGCTGGGCCCCGGCACGATGCAGGTGGCGTCCTTGAACACCAGCGACCTACTTGACGACGACGAGGGCGTCGAGGGCGACGGCGCCCTTGGGCAGGACCACGAGGGGGTTGATGTCGAGCTCGGCCAGCGATCCCGCGTGGTCGACCGCGAGGCGCTGCACCTTCATGATCGTGTCGACGAGGGCGCTGACGTCGGCCTTCGGGCGGCCGCGGGCCCCCGTCAAGAGGGGGAACCCCTTGACCTCCTCGATCATGCGCCGCGCCTCGGCCTTGTCGAAGGGCGGGATCCGGAAGGTGACGTCCTTCAGCACCTCGATGAACACCCCGCCGAGCCCGAACATGATCGTGGGCCCGAAAAGGTCGTCCTGGCTCACGCCGACCGCGCACTCCACGCCGCCCGACACCATCTCCGAGACGATGACGCCCTCGAGCCGGGCCTTCGGCGCCCGTGTGGCGACCGCATCGACGAGCTCCGCGTACGCGCGTTTCACGTCGGCCGCGCTCGAGACCCCGACCTTCACGAGGCCGAGGTCGCTCTTGTGGAGCAGGTCGGGCGAGGAGGCCTTCATGACAACCGGGAATCCGATGGCGGCGGCGGCCTTGGCGGCCTCTGCCGCCGACCCGACCAACTCGTCACGCGTGACGCGAATCCCGTAGGCCGACACGATCTGCTTCGACGACCACTCCGAGAGCGGGCCTGCCTCGGTGAACAGTGGATCGGCGACCGCGGCGGCCGGCGAGCGCCGTGTCACCGGCTTGTCGAAGGGCGAGCGATAGCGCGACCGGAACTCGTGGTAATCGAAGTACGCCTTGACCGCGCCGACGCAGTTGGAGAACGTCCGGAACACCGGCAGTTGCGATGCGAGGAGCACGTCGACGAACGCCTCGTCGTTGCTCGTCGGCGAGCCCCAGATCACACAGATCGGCTTGTCGGTTTTGGCTTGCGCCGCCACGAGGTCGCGCGCCAACGGCATGCTCATCGAGGCGAGCGCCCCCGTGATGGGGCAGATGATGAGGTCGACGTTGGGGTCCTTGATGAGCGCGTCGAGGATCTTCGGTCCCCGCTCGTCGGCTGAGGGCGCGCCGCCGTTGTCGACCGGGTTCGAGACCCGCAGGTACTCGGGGATCCATTGGTGCAACGCCTTCTGCGTCGCCGGCGTGAGGTCGGGCAGGCGCAGCCCCGCCGCCGCGGCCATGTCGGCCATGTGGGCGCCGGTGCCCCCCGAGATGGCATAGATGCATACTCCGTTCCCCCTGGGCGGCTTAGTGCGGGCGAGCATCATCGACGTGTCCTGCAACTCGTCGAGGCCGTCGACGCGCGTCACGCCGAATTGGCGAAACGCGGCGGAGACCACGGCGTCCGACCCGGTGAGGTGGCCGGTGTGCGACTTGGCCATCGACGCGCCCTCATCGGTGCGTCCGACCTTCACCATGACGATCGGCTTGCCCTGCTTCGCCGCGTGATCGGCGGCGAGCATGAACGTCCGGCCGTCCTTGAACCCCTCGATGTACGCGGCGACCACGCCGACGCCGGGAAGGTCGGCGAAGTACCGGGCGAAGTCGGCGAACTCGAGATCCACCTCGTTGCCGGTCGGCGCCCAGTGCGACATGGCGAGGCCGAGATCCTGGGCCTGGAAGATCGGCCGGCCCTGGTGCCCGCTCTGGGTGATGAGCGCGAGCGCGGGGCCGGGGTTGCGGTCGTCGTAGATCTCAAAGGCGTTGAGGTTGGTGTTAGGTCCCAGCAAGTGGGTCTCACCCTCGGCGACCAGCTTTTCGAGTCGCGCCTGGAGCTCCTCGCCCTCGCGCCCCACCTCCGCGAATCCGGCGGTGAAGATCACGGCGAAGGCGGGCTTTTTCTCGAGGACGGCCTCGAACGCCTCGACCGCTTGGCCGACGAGGATCACGGCGAGGTCGAGATCGCCCGGGACCTCCGCCACCGAGTCGTAGGCCTTCACGCCGTCGATGGTGTCGCGGTTCGGGTTCACCGGGTGCACGGTGGCGCCCCACTTCTCACCCCAGCCGCGAATCTTGCGCCACATCGCCGTGTTGGGACGCGCCGACGTGTCGGACGCGCCGATGACGGCCACCGACTTCGGCCGGAAAAAGCGGTCGAGGTCGATGTCGCGGAGCCGGGCCGGCCGGCCGGTCACGTCGATCGGGGGACCGGAGCGGGACCCGGCACGAGATGAGGAACGAGACGAAGAGCGAGACGAGGTACTCATCGCTCCGGAGCGTATCCTGACGCCTGTGTCAGGTTCCGAGCGAGCAGCGATGGGCGCACTCGACGCGATCCGGGCCCGGCGTTCGATCGGCCGCATGGTGGAACCCGCACCCGCGGGCGACGACCTGACCGCGATCCTCGAAGCGGGGGCGCTCGCTCCCGACCACGACTCGCTGCGCCCGTTCAAGTTCGTCGTTCTCGAGGGCGACGGCATGGATGCGTTCGGGAAGGTGCTCGCCGACGCCTACGTCGCTCGCTGCGACGCGCAAGGAAAGGCCGTCGATCCTTCGAAGCACGACAAGGAACTCACGAAGCTCCGGCGGGCGCCGATGGTCGTGGCCGTGTGCGCGGTGCGGAAAGCCTCGGAGAAAATCCCGTGGGTCGAGCAGCGCGACGCCGCAGTCGCTGCCGCGCAGAACATGCTCCTTGCCGCGACCGCCCTCGGCTACGGGTCGATGTGGCGCACCGGCGATCCCGCGTACGACGAGCGGGTCAAGGCCGCGCTCGGGTTGACCGCCGACGACGACGTCGTGGGGTTCCTCTATCTCGGCACGCCAACGGACGCGGCACGAAAGCCTCCCAACGAGGCCCGGCTCGACGACGTTGTGGAGTTCTACGCCCCCTGACCGGTCGCGCTACCCCGTGCGCGCAACCGGGACCACCCCCGCATCCCCTCGCCACGTGAGCGCTCGGTCAGCGCGCGCCGAGCAGCCGTTCCAAGAGCGAAGGATCGCCCGGCCACGCGTCGGTGATCGCGGCGCGTGGGGCACGGCGTGCCGCGTACCGCAGGCACAACGCCACCACCACGAGGTCGTCGAGCGGGCCGACCACGGGTAAGAACTCGGGGATCAGGTCGATCGGAGACGCGGCCCAGATCGCGGCGAAGACGAGCCAGAACTTCACC
>DATDOY010000101.1:0-7436 GCA_035293045.1 Acidimicrobiia bacterium | reverse complement strand
AATTTGATGGCGATGATGACGATCCGTCGCCGAGCCCGGTTGTGGATTCTACGGCGGCGGGGTGAGTTCCTGCTGACCGGTGAACTTTGCGCACACCGCCCAACAGGGCATCGACCTGCCGCCGAGGTGGGACGGGGGTCGCGGTGCCGGCCCGGGCGCTCATCCGAGCCCGATCTCCACCGCCAACGCGGCGGCCGAGCTGCGGTCCTCAACCTGGAGCTTGCGCAGGGTGTGGCGAAGGTGGGTCCTCACCGTCTCCTCGGAGATGCCGAGGCGCTGGCCGATCTGGCGGTTGGTCAGCTTCCGCGGCAGCAGCTCGAACACGGCCAGTTCCTGGGGGGTGAGGCCAAACCGTCCCTTGGTCTTGGGGCCTTTGGTGGCCGCCAGCACGAGCTTGCCCGCCACCTGGGAGTCGACGAAGTCCTCCCCCGCGGCCACGGCGCGGATCGCCTGGCGCAGCACCGAGGGCTCGGACTCCTTGACCACATACCCCTTGGCGCCCTGGCGGAACGCCGAGAGCACGATCCGATCGGCGCGGTACAGCGAGAGGATGATCACCTTCGCTCCCGAGTCGCGGAGCTCACGACACAGGTCGGTGCCGTCTCCGTCGGGCAAGTGAACGTCCATGAGCACGACATCGGGTGACAGCTCGGTGATAGCCGTCCGGGCCTCCTTGACCGAGCCGGCCGAGCCGACGACCTCCAGATCCTCCTCGGCCGACAGCACCGTGACGACACCCTGACGGAACATCGGGTGGTCGTCGACAACCAGGATGCGGATCATGGTGCCTCCTTCGGTATGGCGGCCTCCACGAGGAGACCCGACGTCGCTCCTCCCATGACCCTGACCCACCCCCCGACGGTTTCCACCCGCCGACGCATGCCGCGCATCCCGGTGCCCTCGGCGAGACCCGCGGGACCGACACCGCAGCCGTCGTCGGCGACTCGCAGCACGACCCGGGCGGGACCGAACCGCAGGTCGATACGGGCGCGTTGGCACGCGCCGTGACGCCAGGCATTCACCAGGGAGCCCTCGGCCACCCGGAACAGCGCGCGCTCGATGTCGGGCGAGAGCGGCTCGGGCACACCAGAGACGTGGAGATCGACAACCGGGCCGCGACCGGTCATTGCGTCCACCAACTGGCGGAGTGCGGGGACAAGCCCGCCATCGTCGATCGGTTCGAGCAGGATGCCCTCGGAGATCTCGTCGAGCTGGCGCTTGCCCTCGGCCGCGAGTTCGAGGACCTGCGTCAACAAGTCGAGCGTGCCGTCGGCCAACTCGAACCGCTCGAGGTGATTGCGGACGAGGAGCGTGATGGCCGTGATGGCTTGACTGGGGCCATCGTGGACGTCGAACGCCAACCGCTCTTCGTCCCGAATGTCCGGTTGCGCGCTGCTGTCGCCGAGCCTGATGGAATCGTGGATGCTGGTCATGGGACCGTTGCTCACACGAACCCGGCCCGCGTCGCGCGGATTTCTCAGATTTGTTGGGACGGCTCCGCTCGACCTACCGGCGTGCCAGGTGGGGCTACGGCAGGACCGGGTCGCCGAAGACGATCTCGCCCGTCCATGTCGTGGTCGTCGATTCCGCCGAGCACGACGACCCGACAGCACGAACGAACGTGCCCTGGCCGGCGACGACTCGCACGCCATCGTCAAACTCAAAGGCGAGGTTCAGCGTCGTCCCGTCGCTGGTGCCCACGACCAACATCCCCTCCGCGAACAAAACGGTTGATCCGCCTGCGGTAACGCGCAGCTTCCCGGACGCGCCTGTCCCCACCCCGGCGACCACTCCATTGGTGCACTCGAACCCAACCAGGCCTGGGAGGGTGAAATCGAGCATCGCGTCACCCACACCCTCGTTCGTGACACAAACATTGAGCGCGCTGGTGCTGTCGAGCATGAGGGTGTCCCCGCTCAGTACCGCTTCGACCTCCAACACGCACGATCCGTTGACGACGAACTCGGTGGCTCCCGCGGCTGAGTCGAACGGCCCGATCCCGCCCGCGGTCACGAGGAACGCGACGGCAAGTACAACCCGGTGAATCCTCACCCTCATCTCCCGAACCATCGGCATGGGTAAGGGGCGAACTTAGGAAGCGCGCGCACCGCCAGGATCACCCGAATGGGTGAGCGAGTGCCGAGGGCTTGAGAAGGGCGTTTATGCGCAGCGACGCGCCCAGGTGACCCCGAGGTCGCGAGAACAAAGCACGCCCGATGCCTCACTCGATGACGGCGACGCCAGGATCCGGCCGCCGTTCAAGGTGACAATCGTCGTAGCGCCGTCCTCAAGGGCCGTCCCCTGACCCCTGGCCACCCACGATCTCCCGCCGTCCTCCGAGTGAAGGACGCCCCCGGTTGTCTCGCCAGCCGGGTCGGCCGCACCAAAGAAGTTGCCATGCACGTCGTCGACAACGTCGCTCATATTACCGACCGCTGGCATCTCCACCGGCCAGAACGTATTGCCTTGGTCGTCAGATCGACGGAACTGGCTTTCCCTCCACGCGAACACGATGCCATCGGCGTCAAAGGTTGAGGAGACGGCGACCAGCGGGGCCGCTCGCAGCCCCGGAACCTCAACCCCCGCATCGCACTGATCGGCGATGCACCGATGGATCACGGCGCGCTTTGCCGGTGACGGTCCGTTGACGGACGTGCCGGCGAACAGCAATCGAGATGTCGCATAGTTCGGCGAGAAGGCGAAGTAGTTCGTCGCCCCGGTCATCGGAGCGGCGGTGAACGGAGCCGCCGTGTCGTGCGCGGCGTCGTAGACGAACGCCGGCTGCGACCCGATCAGGATGCGCGCGTCGCCTTGTGAGAAAAGCGGTGAGATGGCCATCGGCCCCTTGTGGGGCGCACTCGGAAGGGCAACGAAACTGGCACCGCCGTCGGCGGAGACGCGTAGTCCGCCATGACCCATCGCGTAGATCCGCCGGTCGGCTGGGTAGCTGGGCGCCAACACCAGCGACGTCGCATCGCCGATGCCGACCGCGGGCAGCTTCTGCCACGTCGTGCCGCTGTCTGGGCTGAGGAAGAGCACGGTGCAGTCGGACGCGCAACTCCCGGCGTTCTTGCCCAGGGCAAACACCTGCTGCTGCCCGGCGTCGGAAGCAATGGGTTGCGTGGCGACAAGGTCGGTGAAATGGGCGTCGTCGGGATCCTCGACCGGATCGCTGTTGATCGGCGGTGGTGGGGGCGGGGGCGGCTCGGGCGGCGTGACCGGAGGCTCGATCGGATTCGGCGTCGAGGTGCCGGTCGGCGACGACGGGTGGTCGGATCCGCTGGGTGTCGAGGCCACGCCGAGATCGCCATCACTCGCCGTCACCGCTGAATCGCTGGGCGCGATCCGGAGTCGACCAATGGGCGACGCGGCGGCCAGCGAGCCCGAGTTGGATTCCCAGTAGGCCGGGTCGGGGTAGGTGATGGCGGCTTCGCGCACCTCGCTCCGTCCGAGGACGAGCGTGGTCGCGGGAGCGCCCCCGCCGACGACCGACGTCGCGGCGACAACGGCCGCGGCAACCACCTCACCCATGCGTTGGTAGGCGACCTCGGTGATCGGGGTCGCGTCGGTGACGCGCGCCGACAGCGTGCCGAGGCGACGGCGGGTCCAGTCGCCGAGCTTGGTCAGGGGAGCCAGCACCCACGCCGCGCCGTCGTCGATCTGCGCCCGCAACTTGGCCCGTGCCCGGAGAAGCACCGAGCGCACCGAGGCGGGCGTGGAATCCTCGTCGGAGGCCAACTCGGTCACCGACTTGTGGTCGTTGACGTGGCTCATGAGGAGTTGGCGCTCCCGCGGGGTGAGGGCGGTCAGCGCATCGCGAACCCGACGCACCTGATCACGGTGGGTCGCGATGTCGGCGGGGTCGTCGTTGGGCGGGCCCGGGCGCTCCGGGACGACAGCGACCGGGGTGGCGTAGCGATAGCGGCGCATCTCGTTGAGACTGCGGCGCTTGGCCACGGTGGCCAGCCACGGAAGGAACGATCCCCGGCGTTCGAGGCGATCGAGTTTCGCGAACGCCTCGGCGTAGGCCTCCTGCACCATGTCATCAACGAGGGCGGAGTCACCGACGACCCGTCGGCAGTAGTTGTGCAAGATCTCGCGGTCGGCCCACAACTCTTCGAAACGGACGCGATCGTCGTCGGAGTCGTCGGTACCGATCGGCGTCCGCAGGGCCATGCGCTCCCCCCAGGTTTCCCGCCCTCATCGCCGCTTCGACCTCGGCTGTTCCAAACCCTGCATCGGGTCAGTCACAGCGTCCGCCCTCGCGCCGGGCGTGGTCGCACAGGCGCGCTCACTCGACACCAAATCGCAAGAAAAGTCAAGGACTCCGCAAATCTGTCGCCGGAAATCAGCGCGGCCGTGCGTGGGAGTGGTGAGTTACATAGGTCGAACTCACCCGATCGGGTGAGCGCCGAACGACGACTCAATCCCCTCGTCGGGAGACAAGGATCGCCAGGGCGGTGTCAAAGTGAGAGCGATAGCCCGATGCGGCGTCCCGAAGGTCGGATGGCCAATGCAGCCGACCGCTGAAGGCGATCCTGCTGCGGTCCCGCCACGCCACAATCGACCAACACCGTGCGGCGACGACGACAGCGGTCGGATCGACGACGATGAGCAACGGGTGGGCCCTACCGAGAGCGAGACGAATCGGATCGGCGAGTTCGTCCGGGACCCCGGATCTCTTGCCCCGCACCGAGTACCGGCCTAGGCGCCAGGCGTCGAGATCGTCGCGGCGCCGAAGGTGCGCCCACACGTCGCGGCGCGTGAACTCCTCGTCGATGACGCCGATGCCGGCAGCCACGATTCGATCGAACTCCGCCTGCGGGGCGCGGGAGAGGTGATCTCGGCACCAGCCGGTGACGAATTCTCGGGCACCAGCGACGTAGGCGATCGACATCCTCTGCATCGCCTCACGGTGATCGACGAACGGATCGCGCATGTCACTCCGACGCAAACGGAAACGTGGCGTACCCGCGGGCGGCGAGGCGGATCACGGCGATCAGGTCGCCGAGCTCACCGTCGCGCTTCACGTAGCCCACCGCCCCTGCGGGCCCGACGGTCGCCACGCCGTGCTCCGAGTACGGCGCCTCGTCTTCAACGTCAAAGTTGGCGGGGTCCATCAGGTGGCTCCCGAGCACGACGGTCCGGGTGTGACGTGCACAGCGCTGGACGAGCATTGGGAAGGGCACGTCGGCAAGACACGGAAGGCGGTCACCCAGGACCGCAACCGTCGGGCGTTGCGCTCGCACAAGACGCTCCAACTCGCCACCGGAGCAGGAGAACCCGACGACTTCGAGGTCGCGTGCGGATCGGGGAAGCATCGTGACGAGGCCCTCGACGAGTAGGGGGAACCCGTCGCCCACAACAACGCGCACACGGCCGTCGCGGCGATCCTGAGGAGCGAGCGTTCGCCGACGCGCCGACCGCTCGGCGGTGATGGCTCGAGCGCTCATTAGGGATCGAACCGGTAGCCGAAGCCGGAAATCGTCACGATGTGGACGGGATCGTCGACGGGGTCACCCAGCTTGGCCCGCAGACGGCGGATGTGTTCGGTGACCGTCGCGCCGCTCCCCGTGTTGGGCGGGAAACCCCAGACCCACTGCAACAATTCGCCCCGCGAGCACGCCCGACGCGGGCGGGTGGCCAAGGCCACGAGGAGGGCGAACTCCATCCGGGCGAGCGGGACCCGCATCCCGAGTATGCGCACTTCATGGCCAACGAAGTCGATCACGAGATCGCCGTAGACGAGTCGCGGCGGCCGACGATCCGGCTCCGATTCGGCGCGGCTCGCGCGTCGCAGCACTGCGCGCACCCGTGCGACCAGTTCGCCCGGGGAGAATGGTTTGACGATGTAGTCGTCGGCTCCTGCGTCAAGGGCGACGACGCGATCGCCATCGGAAAGTAGCCGACCCGTCACTGCGATCGCCGGGAAAATTGGACTCAGTTCGACAATGAGGTCGAGACCGTCGCCGTCCGGCAACGTGAGATCGACGAGGGCGAGATCAACGGCGTGATCGGCCACGGCCGCCCGGGCCTCGCCGAGCGTGCGGCACGACGTCACGTCGAACCCTTGACGATCCAGCGCCCGGGAAACGACGGCGCTCACGGCAGGCTCGTTCTCGACCACAAGCACGCGTCGGCGGGCGCCATTGCCCGGTCCGTTCGATTTGGCTGCGGTGGGCGTGATGCTGGCGACAAGGTTCATCAGTCTTCGGAACCTCCCCTCTCACCCGTGATCGAGCAGAACCGACGCCTAGACACGCACCGGTGCGTCAATAGTGGCGGGTGAATTTGAGAAATCCGCCAAATTTCACCCGCCACCGGGTCGCCGTTCGTGCGTGTATGAGCGTGGCGGTGGGCGCACGGCCCTCCGCGGTGCGACCCGGCAGGGCCGCTGACGGAAGGGAGGCCCGATGAAGCTCATCCGTACCGTTCTCCTCGCCAGTTCCGGCGCACTCGTCGCGCTGGCGGGGTACATCGGCTCCCCTCCGGCAGCGGAGGGTCAAGACGCTTGCGTTCACGCGTCGGTGGACGACGGCATTGTCACTACCACCGTCCATCACGACACGGGGTGGTGCCCGCCGATCACTCCGGAGGACCCGGACTTCCCCTGCCCAGAGGGCCTCGGTGCGGGCGACCAGGGCCAGATCATCGTGGAATACGAGTTCCTCGTTTGTATCGCCTAGAGCGAGAGCATGTCCGACGACGTCTCCGGCACCAAGCACGCGATTCCGGCGACGAAGCGCTTCTGATCCGCTCGGCAGTCAACGCCTGCCGATCCTTCGCCGCTAACGTCGCCCTCGCCGTCTCCGTCGATGTCGACGCCGGCTTCACGGTCGCTCCTCAATCCAGCGCCGTCGTCGTCACTCTTGACGGCGGCACCCCCGCCGGCCGGCGCACCCTCGATCGGCGCGACCGTGTCGGTCTCAACGGCCCCCTCGATGCCCGACGTCGATGCATTGGCTGGCGGGATCGGAGCCCGAGGGACTCCCGGTGGCTGGTTAATCGTTTCCGCGTGCGCATCCAACCCGTCCGAAGCTGGACGCGGCGCTAAGGGCAAGCGGTTGGTCGAGGACGCGGGCAAGGGATCGACCATGGGCGATCTCGACACAACCTCGATCACATCCGGGGGAGAGGCGGTCCTCGTGGTATCGAGCGCGGTGCCTCCCGTGGAGGGGATCGTCGCGCCAACGATCGCCATTCCACCGAGCGCGGCCCCAGAGAGCGCCGCCGGCACGCCCGCCGGGAGAAACTCAAGCCGAGGGATAGCGACGAGGTCCCTGAATCTGGCCTGCGCAGACCTGACCCGCGACCGCCACCCATGGGCGACCCCGGGCGCGAGGACACTGAGCCCGCGAACTCGAGCGAGGCGCTCATAGCGGCGTCGCAGGATTCGCCGGGTTCGAAAGAGCAGCGAGCGCACGGCTTCGACACTC
>DATDOY010000100.1:0-5889 GCA_035293045.1 Acidimicrobiia bacterium | reverse complement strand
GCGCTCGCCATCGCGCGGCAGAACGGCGACCTCTGGAACACCGCGATGGCCTTGAACAACCTGGGCGCGGTCGCCGCCGCTCGGAACGATCACGGGCGGGCATCGACGCTGCTTCGCGAGTCCCTCGCGATAGCGCGTGAGATCGGCGACAGCTTCAGTTTGCCAACCACCCTTTTGAATCTCGGCACGCTTGCATGGCGCGACGGAGACCTCGATGACGCCGAGGCATTCCTCCTTGAGGTGGAACAGATCTGCCGACAGTCCGGAGAGCCCACCCGCCGTGCATCGGCGATGGCGTTCCTTGCCGGGATCCAGTGGATGCGTGACGATGACCACACTGCACGCATGTGGGCCGATCGGGCGCAGGCGATCGCACGGGAGCAACCCATCGGCGGCGGTGGCACCCAAGTCGCGAATTGGCTGGCGTGGCTGTCGTGTCGCGCCGGCCGCTTCCGCGAAGCGCACGCATACGCTGCCGAAGCGGAGCGGCAAGCGCGGTCCGAGCCCTTCGGAGCTCAGCTCGTGACGGTTCTCCACACCGTGGGAGAAGTCGAGCGGGCGATGGGCGGCGATCGAGCGGATGAGCTGTTCGAGGAGGCAGAGGAAGCGGCCCGTTCCCTGGCGATCCCGCACCTCTTGGGCACGGCACTCGTGGGACGCGCGTGGGTGGCGCTCGACGCGGGCGAGCCGGTCCGCGCCACGACGCTGTTGAAGGAAGCACTTCCGGTGCTCCAGCTCGGCGACGAATTGATGGACAGCGCGCTCCTCGCCGCAGCAGAGATCGCGTTCGCAACCGGGCGCGTGCCGACTGCCGCCCGGTTCCTCGGCGCCGCCCGGAAGGCGTTCACGGCCCTGACCGAGACATACGAGGTCGCGCGAGCGGACCAGCTCCACGAACGCCTCGCGGCCGCGCTCGG
The DNA here is from genome assembly GCA_035293045.1 of Acidimicrobiia bacterium. Lineage (GTDB taxonomy): Bacteria > Actinomycetota > Acidimicrobiia > IMCC26256 > JACPCJ01 > DATDOY01. The sequence goes on along the minus strand of DATDOY010000100.1, from coordinate 4,972 downwards.
CACCGCGGCCCTCGAAGCGGAATTCGCCACCGGAGCCTCCGCTGACAGCGAGGAACTGACCTCGTTGCTCGACGAGCGGTAGCCACGGCGTCGGACTTACCGCCCGCGGGCCTCCCGCCAGCGGTCGAGGACTTCCCACTCGCCCGCCCAGTGCTCGATATAGGTCTCGTCGAGCGTCACATCGGGGTTGGCGAGGATGGATTCGATGTCGTCACGGTCCTTCGGTCTCCACGCGATGAGTTTGTGCACGATCACGTCCTCGGCGGTAATGACGTGATCGATGGCCCGCCGCAACGCCTCTTCCTGATACGCCGTCTGAACGACCAGGAACTCGACGGCGACCCCGTACTTCCGGCCTCGGATGAACCACGGCTCGCCCTCGTCGCGTTGCACGGTGACGCTAAACGCTCGATCCTGAAGCCCCTCGGGGATCCCCTCGTGATGCGCCACCAGGAAGTCCACGTCGGTCGTTTCCCGCCCCTGAGCGCGGTGCCGTAGCGCTGCGAAGGCCCCGATCAGGGCCCAATCGACGCCGATCGACGTCAAGAGAGCAACGGCTTCCTCAGAGCATGCCGAGAGCGCGGGCTCGTTCATAGAACTCCAACTCAGGCGGGTAGTCGTCGTCCTCGTCGGCTAACGGACGGATCCCGTGACGAGCCCTCCACTCGTTGGCACGTTCCCTCGCCCATCGGCGATCCTCACGGGTACCCCAACCCGATTCAAGTTCGTTCGGCAGGTTCCACTCACACACCGCCGCGAGCCAGCGTCGCTCGCGTTCGCCGAGGGCCATGCGTTCAGGATACCGGGCGTCAAACGTGGGCAGATGTGAACGTCCGCGTTCAATCCGGCCCGCGTTTGGAGGCCGGTGGCGCCCGCCCGGCCCCGGGGCCGCCCGGCAGCCCGAAGTGACGCGCCCGGGGCCAAAGCGGCGACAATGGGCGGATGCCAGCCGCAGCGAACGGGCGGGACCGCCCCTGGGTCATCCGCACGTACTCCGGTCACACGTCGGCGCAGGCGTCCAACGAGCTCTACCGGCTCAATCTGGCCAAGGGCCAGACCGGCCTCTCGATTGCCTTCGACCTCCCGACGCAGACGGGCTACGACCCCGACCATCCGTTGGCCAAGGGCGAGGTCGGCAAGGTCGGTGTCCCCGTCCCCCACCTCGGCGAGATGCGGACGCTCTTCGAGGGGATTCCGATCGAGGACATGAACACCTCGATGACGATCAACGCCACCGCCATGTGGCTGCTGTCGATGTACGTCGCCCTGGCCGAAGAGCGCGGCGTCGACACCGCTTCCCTCGCCGGCACGACGCAGAACGACATCGTCAAGGAGTACCTGAGCCGGGGCACGTACATCTTTCCTCCGGGCCCGAGCCGACGGCTGATCGTCGACACCGTCACCTATTCCTACCGGCACGTCCCCAAATGGAATCCCATCAACGTCTGCCCCTACCACCTCCAAGAGGCGGGCGCGACGCCGGTCCAGGAGCTGGCGTACGGCCTCGCGACGGCCGTCGCGGTCCTCGACGCAGTCCGCGAATCCGGCCAGGTCTCCGACGACGAGTTCCCCGAGGTCGTCGGGCGCATCTCCTTTTTCGTCGACGCGGGCATCCGCTTCGTCGAGGAGATGTGCAAGATGCGTGCCTTCACTCGGCTCTGGGACCGCATTTGCCGCGAGCGCTATGGGGTGACCGACCCGGCCCTTCGCCGATTCCGCTACGGCGTGCAGGTCAACTCACTCGGGCTCACCGAGCAACAGCCCGAGAACAATGTCCAGCGCATCGTGCTCGAGATGCTCGGCGTCACGCTGTCGCGAGACGCCCGTGCGCGAGCACTGCAACTCCCGTGCTGGAACGAGGCGCTCGGCCTCCCCCGTCCGTGGGACCAGCAGTGGTCGCTGCGCATGCAACAGGTCCTCGCGTACGAGACCGACCTCCTCGAATACGACGACATCTTCGAGGGCTCGACGGCGATCGAAGCCAAAACCACCGAGTTGGTCGAAGCCGCCGACGCCGAACTGCAGTGGGTGCTCGACGGCGGTGGCGCGTTCGAGATGGTCGACGAGGTGAAGGGCCGGATCGTGCAGAGCCACGCCGAACGCGTCCGCCGCATCGAAGGCGAAGACGCGCCCGTCGTGGGCGTCAATGTCTTCACCGAGACGGAGCCCTCGCCGCTGGTGTCGTCCCTAGAGGGCGAGACCTCGGTCCTCGAGCTCGACCCGGCGGCGGAGCAGGCGGCGAAGGAGTCTCTCGAGCGATGGCGGGCCCGACGGGACGGGTCGGCCGTCGACGCTGCCCTCGCCGAGGTGCGGCGCGTGGCGGCCACAGCCGAGAACCTCATGCCGGCGACCATCGCCCTCGCTCGGGCCGGCGGCACCGTTGGGGAATGGTCCGACGCCCTGCGGGAGGTGTTCGGCGAGTACCGCGCCCCCACGGGCATCGGGGCGGTCGCCGTCCGCCCTGCCCACAAACTCGCCGACGTTCGCACCAAGGTCCAGGCGGCGGCGAACACGGGTGGACCGTTCCGGATGTTGGTCGGCAAGCCCGGGCTCGACGGTCACAGCAACGGCGCGGAGCAGATCGCCGTGGCCGCGCGTGACGCCGGGTTCGAGGTCGTCTACCAGGGAATTCGGCTCACGCCCGAGCAGATCGCCCAAGCGGCGGCCGACGAGGACGTCGACGTGATCGGCCTCTCGATCCTGTCCGGCTCTCACATGGAACTGGTCCCCGAAACGCTGCGCCTCCTCCGCGATGCTGGTGTCGACGCACCGGTCGTGGTCGGCGGCATCATCCCTGACCGGGATCAGGCGAAACTGACGGCCATGGGCATCGCCCGGGTCTACACGCCGAAGGACTTTCGCATGGGCGACATGCTCGACGAGATCGCCGACCTCGCCATCTCCCACCGGCGAGGCGGAAAGAAATCGGCGTGATCGACCCGAACCATCCCTCAACGGTCGGCGACCCGAGGTCGATCTCGGCATGGTGAGAAATCCGCGGCTCGCCGCCGCTGTGGGCCTCGCGCTCGTCGCCGCGGCCTCCGGCGCGCTCGCGTGGGGCCTCGAAGCGCCCGCGCTCGGGGCGGTGTCGGCGGCCTCGGGCGTGGCGGCCGCCGCGGTGGCGTCAATCGCCTTCGGCTCGCCCGCTAGCGACGGCGGACCAGGAACTCGCGGACAACACGGGACGGCGCGGCCCACACCCATCGTCGCCACCCCGGCCACTGTCCCCGACGCCGGGGCCCCCGTCGACCCGGACGCCCCCGACGCGGCCGACCCCGGCCTCGCGACGATGGCGGCGCCGAAGACGGCCGAGGAAGACGCCAACGAGCTGGTCGACCCGGTGACCGGAATGCTCGATCATCGGTACTTCATCGTCGCCCTCGAGCGGCGGGTCGCCGCGTCGCGCCGCAAGCTCACGCCGTTCGCCCTCGTGATTCTGGAGTTGACCCCCGAGGATCCGCGTCGCCACCGCGTCACCGACCAGTCGATGAAGGTTCTTGCCGCTGTGGTTCGCGCCGTCCTGCGTGACTCCGACACCGGCTGCCGCATCGACGAGCACACCATCGGCGTCCTGCTCGAGGACACGCCCGAGGCCGGCGCGCTCTGGGCCACGGAGCGGGTCCGAGCTGGATTCTTCGCGACGACGTTCCGCGGCAACGTGCGCTTGGCCGCTGGCATCGCCGCGTATCCAGGCAGCGCGCTCGAACCCGATCGACTCTTGGCGGCGGCCCGCGATGCGGCCCGGCAGTCTCGGGACCTCGGCGACGAATCGATCCAACTCGCCGAACCGGAGGAGTCATCTCCTTCCTGACCGACGACTCGTGGATCGAGCGTCAGGTTTCCCCGGCGTCGCCCGGACTGACGGCGGCCCACAGCTCGGCGGACGAAAAGGGCTTATAGAGATAGGCGTCGCAACCCGCGGCGCGGGCGCGCCGCACCCTGTTTTCGTCGGCGTGCGCCGAGACCACGATCACCCGCATCCGGGGCAGATCACCCCGCTCGCCGAGACGCTCAAGGACCTCGAAGCCGTCCATATCGGGGAGGGCGAGATCAAGGAGCATCACATCGACCGTGGTGGTGGCCAAGATGTCGATCGCCTCGGCACCGCTCGAGGCCTCCCACACACGCGCGCCCTCCGCCTCGAGTTCCAGTCGCAGGAGGATTCGCAGGTCCTCCTCGTCGTCGACCACGAGGACCGATCCCGGGGCGCGCTTACCCGTCGCCATCACCGCGATCACGAGCGAGCGGCACCGTGAACGAAAACGTCGCCCCCGCACCGGGCCGGCTGTCGACCCAGACTTGACCACCCCAGAGATCCACGTATCGCTTGACGATGCTGAGTCCGACCCCGACCCCTCGAACGCCCGGGACGTGGGTTCGTCCCTGGAAGAAACGATCAAAGACCTTCGCCACGTCACCGGGGTCGATCCCAGGGCCGTCGTCGATCACCGCGACGATGATCTCGCGATCCGTGCGGCGCGCCGTCACCGCGACGGGAGACATGGGTGGCGAGAACTTCACCGCATTCGATACGAGGTTCGACACCACGTGGTCGAGCGCGTTCCGATCAACATGGGCCACAAGACCGTCGTCGACGCTGACCAACACGGCGTGCTCCCCCGCCGACGAGCCGGGGCGGTCCACGATCTCGGTGAGCGCGTCCCTCAGGACGACCGATTCCGGATGCAGCTCCACCCGCCCCGCTCGCAAACGCGAGACGTCGAGGAGTCGGGTGAGCATCTCACGCATCTCGATGGCGTTGGCGTCGATCCTCGACAGCAGATCACTCACGCGATCATCCGGCATGGTGTCACGTCGATGGACCAGAAGCTCGGTGAAGCCGAGGATGGAGGTCAGCGGCGTGCGGAGTTCGTGGGCCGTGATATCGAGAAACTCGTCCTTGAGCGCGTCGACCTCGCGCAACTGCGCGCTCGCCTCGTGCTCTCGATCGAGGGCCACGCGCAGCGCCTGC
>DATDOY010000099.1:0-19094 GCA_035293045.1 Acidimicrobiia bacterium | reverse complement strand
GGGGCTGCGTGGAGATGGACCGCTACGTCATCCACGTCGGAACCGAGCACCGGGGCAAGGCCGCCGACGTCTTCATCGACGAGACCACCTCCACCGTCTTCATCGACGGGGTCCTGGTCGGCCACATCGGGCTCGATCCGGGGCGTCGCTATCAGGCCTCTGGACGGGGCCAGCCCCGCACGGACCTAGTGTGAAGTGTCACCCATGTCCCGCGACAAAGTGTCACCCATGTCGCGCGACACAACACCGCTCATGAGCGGGCAGGCACTCACACACGAGGGGGTTGGGAGCCGGGTGTCGGATTCGAACCGACGACATCTTCTTTACAAGAGAAGTGCTCTACCAACTGAGCTAACCCGGCCTGATGCGCCCATTCTCGCGTGGCGACAAGACCACGGGTGGACGCAAGCCCGGCGGGGACGGACTAGGCGACGGCGACGTCGAGGTCGAGGTCGATGCCGCGCTCACGAGCGTCACGCTCGACGAGCTGGGCGTCGAGCTTGCGCTTGATCCGCTGGAGGGCGTTGTCGATCGACTTCACGTGGCGACCGAGCTCGCCGGCGATCTCCTGGTAGGTCTTGCCCGAGACGTAGAGGTGCAGGACCCGCACCTCGAGGCCCGAAAGCTGTTCGAGCATGCCCGTCCGCATGCTGCGGAAGCTCTCGTCGGACACGACGAGGTCGGCCGGGTCGTTGATCTCGTTGGACTCAAGCGACTCTTCCACCGTGCGCTCGCTGCCCTCGTCGTCCGAGCGTGTCGAAGAGAGCGATACGTAGGAGTTGAGGGGCTGGTGCTTCTGGCGGGTCGCCGTCTTGATGGCGGTGATGATCTGACGCGTGATGCAGAGTTCGGCAAAGGCCCGGAACGACGCCTCACGGTCGGGGCGGAAATCGCGAGCGGCCTTGTAGAGGCCGATGAGACCTTCCTGCTCGATGTCGTCGGAGTCGGCGCCGATGAGGAAGTAGCCGCGAGCCTTCGCTCGGGCGAAACCGCGGTAGCGGTCGAGCAGCACGTTGAGGGCGGCGACGTCGCCCTCTTGGAAACACGCGACAAGGGTTTCGTCGGTCAGCTCGGAGAGAGCCGGGTCATCCAGACGGAGTGCCATTCGTGCTCCTGCGGGTGTGGTGTGACGGACTGGTGCGGGGTGACCGGCTGAGTAGCTCGACCGGGCTAGTCCGATGTAACCAGCCTACCGGAGCGGTGTCAACCATGACCCCTCACGCTCTGCACCATTTCGGGGGGTAGATGTGGTCGTGCGACTACTCAGCGCGCAAAACCAGCCACACGATCGACGGATCCGTCCCTTTTGAGGGCCACGGAGCGTGTTGCCCCACCGAGGGGCATCTCCGCCGATTCACGCCCTTGCGCGCGCCACCTCGTAGCAGGCGAGGGCGGCCGCCGCGGCCACGTTGAGCGAGTCGACGCCGCCCTTCATGGGGATGCGGGCCACGAGATCGCACCGCTCCCGGGTGAGGCGGGCGAGGCCGGAGCCCTCGGCGCCGAGCACGAGGACGAGCGGCCGGTCGGCCACCGGCAGCTTGAAGAGGTCGACGTCGCCGTCGCCGTCGAGGCCGACCGTCCAGACGCCGCCACGGGAGGCGCGCTCGAGGACGGCAGGAATGCCCGAGACGAGCGCGATGGGCAGGTGCTCGATGGCTCCAGCGGCGGCCTTGGCCGCCGTCGCCGTCACATGCACCGCTCGGCGCTTCGGCAGAAGCAGCCCCGTCGCGCCCGCGCCGTCGGCGCTGCGCAGCACCGCGCCGAGGTTGCCCGGGTCGGTCACGCCGTCGAGCGCCACCAGGAAGGCCTTCGGGTCGGCGAGGAGCTGATCCACATCGGCTTCCGGAAGCGGGTCGGCCCTCGCCACCACCCCCTGGGGCGCGTCGGTCTTCGCCCGGGCGTCGAGATCCTCAGGGGTCACCACGCTCACGGCGACGCCGGCGCGGGCGGCCGCAACGCGGATCGCCTCGAGGATCGGCGCCGGATCCCGCTCAGTGGCCATCCACACTTGACGCACCCGCCGGCGGCCGGCGGTCAGCGCCTCGAGGACCGCACGCCGCCCCTCGAGGCGGTCGCCGCCAAGGCCGGGGCCCGTACTCGTCGACGCCCGATCGCGGCCCGAGGATCCCGACCGGCTCGCCCCGGCGGCTCCCCCGCGCTGGCCTCGCCCGTGCGCCGAGGGTCGACCGCGTGAGGACCCACCCCGCGGGCGGCGCGGGGGCATCAGGCCCGGTACCAGGTTGCGCCGTCGGGCGTGTCCTCGATGACCACGCCCCGAGCCGCGAGATCGTCGCGAATCCGATCGGCGGTGGCGAAGTCCTTCGCCTGCCGGGCCTCGTCCCGCTTGGCCACGAGGACGTCGATCTCGCCGTCGCCCTCACCGTCCGGCGCGTCCCGGTCGCCCCCGATCGACAGACCGACCGCGCCCGTGAGTTCGGCCACCGCGCCAACAAGGCGAGCCGCCGTGGCGAGATCGCCGGCGTCGATCGCGGAATTGGCACGCCGCACCGCGTCGAAGACCGCCGCCATCGCTTCGGGGGTGTTGAAGTCGTCGTCCATCGCGGCGCGAAATCGCGAGGCCACGCCGTCGTCGGCTGCCCCTGGCTCCACGCCGGCGATTCGAGCCCGGCGCATCAGCGCGTCGAGCCGGGTGACGGCCTCCTGCGCTGACGCCATCTCCGAGCGACCCATGTCCATGTCGCTGCGGTAGTGGGTCTGGAGGACGGCCATCCGGATGGATCGCGGGTCGTACTCTTCGAGCCCCTCCTGAAGCGTGACCGAGTTTCCGAGCGACTTCGACATCTTCTCGTCGTCGATCATCACGAAACCGTTGTGCATCCAGTAGCGGGCGAATGGGTGCCCGGCCGCCTCCGCCTCGACACGCTCGTTCTCGTGATGCGGGAATTTCAAGTCCTTGCCGCCGCCGTGGATGTCGAAGCGTTCACCGAGGAGGTCGAGCGACATGGCGGCGCACTCGATGTGCCAACCGGGTCGTCCCGGCCCGTATGGGGAATCCCACGTGGGCTCTCCGGGTTTGGCCGCCTTCCAGAGCACGAAGTCGAGGGGGCTGCGCTTTTCGTCGTCGACTTCGACGCGAGCACCTGCGCTCTCGCGAAGCTGGTCGAGCGTACGGTGGGGCAGAAAGCCGTAGCCGTCCGCGTAGCTCTCCACGTCGAAGTAGACCCCCGACCCCTCGACGACGTACGCGCGGCCCGCGTCGATGATCTCCGCGATCAGCGCGTTCATCTGATCCACGTATTCCGTGGCGTGGGGGCGGTGATCCGCCGGCATCACGCCGAGCCGGCCCATCTGCTCGAAGTAGATCGCCTCGTAGGTCTTGGCGATCTCGGGCTCGGTCGAACCGCGCTCGGACGCCCGCTTGATGATGTTGTCGTCGATGTCGGTGACGTTCATCGCGAAGGTCACCTCGTATCCGCTCCACACGAGGTAGCGGCGCACGATGTCGAACGTCAGGGCGCTCCGGGCGTGACCGAGATGCGGGTGGTCATAGACGGTCGGGCCGCAGACGTACATCGACACCTTGCCCTTCTCGCGGGGCACGAAATCGACGACTTCGCCGGCCAGGGTGTCGTAGAGGCGCAACATGTGAGGCGGAGCGTACCGACGTGATCAGCGACCGAGGTAGGCAATTGCCCACACGGCGATACCTTCACCCCGGCCGATCGAGCCGAGACCCTCGGCAAACTTGGGCTTGACGGTCACCCGGGCGCCGACCGCGTCGCTCAGCGCGGTCTGCATCGCGGCAATGGAATCCGCGAGCCTTGGCGCCTCGGCGGCGACGGCAACGTCGACGTTGCCGACCCAGTAGCCCGCGCTCGTCACCCGTGAAACGACGTCTCGCAACAACGCGATCGAATCCGCCCCCGCGTACTGCGGGTCGGAGGCCGGGAAAAGTGCGCCGAGATCGCCGAGGCCCGCGGCGCCCAACAGAGCGTCGGCCACGGCGTGAGCGACGGCGTCACCGTCGGAATGCCCGGCGAGCGCGGGCGTGCCCTCGAAGCGGACGCCGCCGAGCACCAGCGTCCCCCCGTCTCCAAACGGGTGGACGTCGAAGCCGAGGCCGACGGCCGGAATCGCCGGCGTCATGACGCGTCGCCGCCCGTGAGGAGCGCCATCGCAAACTCGAGGTCCATGGCGGTCGTGATCTTGAGGTTGCGGGGATCGCCGGGAACGACCACCACCTCACCGCCGACCAGCTCGACGAGAGCGGCGTCGTCGGTGGCCTCAGGGTCACCGTCGTGCGCGCGGCGGAGGGCCTCGACGAGGAAGGCCTGGGGCGTCTGCACCGAAACCAACCCGCGGCGGTCGATCGTCTCCACGACGCGGTCGCCCTCGACCCGCTTGACCGTGTCGGCAACGGACACCGCCGGCACCGCTCCGTCGGCGCCGTTCTCTACCGCCGTGATCACCGACCGGAAGAGGCCGGCGGTCGCCAGCGGACGGGCAGCATCGTGCACCACCACGATCTCCACACCGATCGGAAGCGCGGCCATCCCCGCCCGGACCGACTCCGATCGGGTTGCCCCGCCCGCGACCGCGCGGCTCACGGGGGGACCGTCCCACTCGGTGGCCGGCGGAAGCACGACGACGACCTCGTCGCACGCCGCGCCCGCGGCCGCAACCGCGTGGTGAGCGACGCGCGCGCCCCGGAGCGGGACGAACTGTTTGGCGGCGCCGAAGCGAGTTCCCGCCCCCGCCGCCACGACGATCGCACAGGTACGCACGGGCGAGGACCCTAGACGGGCAAGGCTGTTCCGGCGGCAGAGGGCCGAGCGCTCAGGCGTCGGCGGTCGTGGGTGTGGCGGTCGGCTGGGGCGGCGACGGAACAGGCTCGGGCGGCACCACATCGACCGGGATGACCCGCGCGAAGAGCAACCGCCCCACCGACGTGGGCACGACGGTCACGATCTCAACCCGAATGGGGCCGCGGCCCACGAGGCGATCGCCGTCGTTGACCACCACCATGGTCCCGTCCTCGAGATACCCGACGCCCTGTCCCGGCTCGCGGCCGGCGCGCACGAGGTCGACCGACACGACGTCGCCCGGGGTGTGATCCGGCCGAAGATCGGCGGCCAGCTTGCGCAGGTTGACGACGGAAACCCCCGACACCTCCGCGACGTGCTGGAGGTTCACGTCACACGTGAGCAGGCGAATTTGGAGTCGGCGAGCCAGCGCGACGAGTTTCCCGTCGACGTCGTCGCGCTCCGGCACCTCGTCGTCGAGGACACGGACGCCGACGCGTCCCTCCTTGCGAAACACCTCGAGAAGCTCGAGGCCCCGACGAGCGCGGCGAGGCTGCTGGCCCTCCCGCGCATCGGCGAAACCTTGGAGTTCATCGAGCACGAAACGGGGGACGAACAAGCTGCCGTCGACCAAGCCGGCATGGACGAGGCCGGCCAGATTGCCGTCCATCACCGCGGAGGTGTCGATGATGTAGCCGTCGGAGGGTTCGTACGGGGTCGACCGGACCAGGGGGCGCGACGAGAGGCCCGCCATGGCGAGGAGTTCCTCGCTCTTGTACCACCCGATCCGCACGCCGAGGGTGCCGACGATCCAGATCACGAGCGTCCCCGCCAGAATGACGGGCACGCTCGGGAAGATCACGATCAAGGGAAACGCGACAAAGGCCCCGGCCATGCCGCCGACCATGCCCCCGACTCCACCGGCGAAGATGCGCGGGGTCGGGTACCGCTCCGCCTTCTGCTCGACCACGCCGAAGGCACGCTCCATCGTGCGGCCGAGGACCCCGCCACCGACGTACCCGACGAGCGTGCCGAGGACCCCGCCGACGGTCTGGGCCATCGAGGTTCCGTCCCCGATCTCGCGTCCGGCCGCGAGGCCGCTCACCGTGCAGGCCAGCACCACGAGCAGCCGCGAGATCTCGACGAACACTCCCTCGCTCCTTCCGTTGGCCGTTGGCGTCCCACTCGGACGACGGGACTCCTTAGGCGCATCGGCACGGGGCCGCGAGGTCTTGATGAAACCGTGCCCGCGTTGCTTTGGTGGGCACATATCGTCGTGGAATTACCGACAAATCGGACACGATCACGACGGGAAGTGCACACTAAAGTGCCCAGGTGTCGTGCCTCGCCCGGACCGGCTGAGCGCCAGAAGCGTGGATCAGTCGTCGAAGATGGGCGTCTTGCGCGTGGAGCGCTCGACCCCGAGGGCGCCGTCGAGCTTGTCCTCGGCCTCGTCCTCGGCGACCTTCAGGGCGAAGGTGAGTTCCGACACCAGGATCTGGCGGGCCTTGGCCAGCATGCGCTTCTCGCCGGCGGACAACCCCTTGTCGTTCTCGCGCAGCGAGAGGTTCCGCACCACCTCGGCGACCTGGTAGATGTCGCCGCTCTTGAGTTTCTCGACGTGGTTCTTGAACCGCCGCGACCAGTTGGTCGGCATGCGGGCGTCCTTCTTGCGCAGGACGGCGAAGACTTCCTCGACCTCCTCGTCGTTGATGACCTCGCGAAGGCCGATCTCCTCGGTCTTGTCGGCCGGCACCATGAGCGTGAGATCACCGTACGCCAGGCGCAAAATCAGGTAGTCGGTGTCCTCACCGTTGAACTTGCGCTTTTCCTTCTTCTCGATCGTGGCCGCCCCGTGGTGGGGATACACAACCTTGTCACCGACTTTGAATTTGGCGGGCATGACACTCCACGACGAGGAACCGGGGCGAGAGGTTGGGTATTCAGGGTACCACCGTGCCCCTCGAATTCGGCTCTCGGGATCCGCCCTGCCAGCCTGGCCGTCGGGGATGTGATGAACTTTCCTCCCATGACGGACGTGCACGTGCTCGCATCCACGCAGCTCATCAACGAGTTGCCGGGTGATGTCATCGAAAGCCTGCGGACGCAGGCGGAGGTGCGCCACTTCGAGCGCAACGAGCTCATCTTCCAGGAAGGCGACCGCGCCGAGGAGCTCTACGTCGTGCAGATGGGCCAGGTGGCCATCGCCACCAAGTCCGTGGACGGTCGCGAGTCCGTGGTCGCCGTACTCGAACCGCCCTCGCTCTTCGGCGAGTTGCCGCTGTTCGACGAAGCTCCCCGGATGGCCGACGCCCGAGCGCTGCAGCCCACCGACATCGTCGCGGTGCGCTACGAGCACGTGCGCGCCGTCCTCGACGAGCGCCCCCAACTTCTCTGGGGCATCGTCCGGCTTCTGGCTCAACGGCTGCGGTCGGCTGACGAGGCCCTCGCCGACGCGGTGTTGCTCGACGTTCCCGGACGGACCGCCAAGCGCCTCCTCGAGCTGGCCGGCGACGCCGACGACTTCGCCACGTCCCTCACCCAAGAAGAACTCGCCGCGCTCATCGGTGCGTCGCGCGAGCGCGTGAACAAGGCGCTCGCCACGTTCCAACGCCTCGGGTGGATCGAAAACATCGAGCGGGGCCGGTACCGCATTCTCAACCGGCCGGCCCTCGAGCAGCGCTCGTCGATGTAAGGAGAACGCATGCCGCTGTATCTCGATCGCCATGATGCCGAGGGGGTGACACCCGAGGACGTCGCGCAGGCGCACCTCCTCGACCTCGAGGTGCAGGCGAAGTACGGCGTCACCTACCTCACGTATTGGTTCGACTACGAGAAACAGTCGGCGTTCTGTCTCGTCGATGCCCCCGACCCCGAAACCGCCTCGGCCGTGCACGCCGAGGCCCACGGTCTCGTCGCCGGGAAGATCCTGCCCGTCGACCGCGATGCCGTCATGGCCTTCCTCGGGCGGATCGACGACCCGGAAAGTCCGGGGCCGATCGCGGAGTCGGGCGTGCGCACGATTCTCTTCACCGACCTCGTGGATTCCACGGCCATCACCCAGCGCCTCGGGGATGAAGGCGCGATGGCGCTGTTGCGCGCCCACGACGAGGTCGTTCGCTCAGCCCTCCGCGACAACAGCGGCCGCGAGGTCAAGCACACGGGGGATGGGATCATGGCGAGCTTTGCCTCGGTGGCACGGGCCGCCGAGTGCGCGGCGTGCATCCAGCGCGCGCTCCTCGAACGCAGCGTGGCCGATGAGGCGGTGCGCGTGCGGATCGGCATCAATGCCGGTGAGCCCGTCACCGAGAACGACGACTTATTCGGGACGGCGGTGCAACTCGCCGCCCGGCTCTGCGCGGTCGCCGAGCCGGGCGAGGTGCTCGTGTCGAGCACGATCAAGGACCTCGCCGCCGGGAAGCCCTTCAGCTTCGAGCCGCGGGGGCCCTTCGAGCTGAAGGGATTCTCCGAGCCGACGCCCGCGTTCGCGCTCCTGTGGACCTAGGAGACCCGTGAACAAATGGGCACCGTCAGCCCGTCTCGAACAGCCACGCGAGGGCGTGCCGCCACGCGTCCGCTGCGTCGTCGGCGCGGTGGGCGGGACGATCGGGGTCGTGAGCGAACCCATGGTCGACGCCGCCGGTGTAGAGGAGCACTTTGCAGTCAGGACGACCGGCCCACCGGGCCCGTAGCGCCTCGACGTCGGCGGCCGGGACCCAGGGATCGGCGTCGCCGGCGAGAAAGAGAGTGGGGCAGGCGTCGGCCGCCGCATCCACGGGATCGGTATGGCCCAATCCCGCCCACATGTCGGGCGTGCGGATCATCCCGTAGAAGCTGACCGCCCGCTCGAAGCGTCCCGTCGCCGCGGCCTTGAGTGCGTAGTAGCCGCCAATGCAGAACCCGGCGACACCCACCAACGGGACGCCGTCCGCGGCACCGAGATGATCGGCGGCTTCGGCGAGATCGGCGAGCTGGACGTCGTCGTACAGATCCTTGGCTCCCGCGAGCCGGTCCTCGACCGTCATCGCCGCCCGCTCGTCGGCCGGGATCCGCGAGAAAGGTTCGACCGCGCACACGGCGAGCCCGTGGGTCGCGAGCCGGCGGCACAGGTCGTCGAACAGGGGCCGCAGGCCTCCGATGTCGGGAGCCACCACGAGGCCGAGGAGCGCAGTGCCGGTCGGGCGGGCGTGGATGGCGTCGACCGCGTGGCCGTCGACATCGAGCACGATCCGTTCGACGGTGGCGTCGTGGGGTCCCTCAACGAGTGCAGCCATCGGCGCGGAGACTATCTCGGGTCGTCTGGGCGCAATTCGCGCCCGTCCCAGGCGCACACATCACAGAAGCGAGGCGGCGGTCAGACGTAGCGGTCGAGGATGGAACTCTCAGCGAGACGCGAGAGGCCCTCTTTGATCGCCCGGGCGCGCGCCTCTCCCACTCCCTCGACGTCGTTCAACTCGTCGACGCTGGCCCGCATGATCTTCTGCAACGACCCGAACCGCTCGACCACGTGGTCGGCAACGGTGTCGGGAAGCCGCGGGATCTTGTGGAGCAACCGGTAGCCGTGGGGTTGGAGCGGCGTGTCGAGGGTCGTCCCCGGCGGAAGGTGAAGGGTGTCGAGCACGCGGCGCAGGTCGAGCAACTCCTCGTTGTCGAGATCGGCGAGCTGGGTGACGGCGTCCTCGACCTCATAGCTCGGGCCGGCCACCATGTAGTCCTGCGACACGAGGCGGCGGTCGGTCTCGACGCCACCCATCAACTCGTCGAGCTGCAGCATGACGAGCCGGCCGTCGGTGCCGAGCTCGACGACGTATTCCTCGATCTCCTCCGCGATGCGCCGGACCATCTCGGTGCGCTGCAGCACCGTGACCACGTCGCGGGCGGTCACGAGATCTTCCACCTCGAGCGCCGACAACGAGGCGGCGACGGCGTCGAGCCGCGACTTGTACCGCTCGAGGGTTTGCAGCGCCTGATTGGCGCGCGTGAGCACCCGCGGGATCGGGGCGAGCGTGTGTTTCGCCTCGTTGCGGTACAGCGACACGACCGACATGTCCTCGGACACGGTGACGACGGGAACGTCGACCTGCTTGGCCACGCGTTCGGCGGTGCGGTGGCGCGTCCCGGTCTCGTTGGTCGGGATGTCGGGGTCGGGGACGAGGTGGACATTGGCTCGCGCCACGCGAACAGCGTCGGACGAGAGGATGATGGCGCCGTCCATCTTGGCGAGCTCCGACAGCCGCTGGGGCGTGAACTCGGCGTCGAACAAGAAGCCGCCCGAGCAGAGCGCGAGGACCTCGGGGCCGTCGCCAAGGATCACGAGCGCGCCCATGCCCGCTTGCAGAATGCGGTCGATGCCCTCGCGCAGGTCGGTCCCCGGCGCGACCATGCGCATCGAATCGATCAGCGCCGGCGTTCGGCGGGGTCGTGTCAACGGTCTCCTCTAGACGCGTCTCGAACGAATGGCCCTACAGAGTGCGAGGAAGTATCGCCAGGGTACAACACTCACCGGAGACCCGCGAGGGCCACGGCGTCGCCGAGCCGCTGCACCCGGATCAACTCGACGCCGGGCACGTCGGGCGTGAGCGCGGGGACGATGGCGGTCCCAAAGCCCAGGCGGGCGGCCTCGGCGATGCGGCGGGACGCGTGCGACACCTGCCGCACCTCGCCCGCGAGACCCACCTCACCGACGACGCACACGCCGGCCTCCACCGGACGATGAAGCGCGGCGCTCGCCACCGCGAGGGCCAGGGCGAGGTCGACGCCAGGCTCGGTCACCCGGATGCCGCCGGCGACGCTCGCGTACACGTCCCGGGGTCGCACGTTGATCTTGACGCGATCGGCGAGAACCGCGAGGAGCACGGCGAGGCGCCTCGCCTCGAGGCCCTGGACGGACCGGCGCGGCATCGGCGCCGTCGCCTCGGTCACCAACGCCTGGACTTCGACGAGCACGGGCCGCGCCCCCTCGAGCACCGGTGCGACGACCGAGCCCGCCATGCCCGGAGCGCGGTCGGCGAGGAACAACTCCGACGGATCGGGGACGTCGACGAGGCCCTCCCCTCGCATCTCGAGCACGCCGGTCTCGGACGTCGCCCCGAATCGGTGCTTGAGGGCGCGGAGGAGCCGGAGGGCGTGGTGGCGGTCGCCTTCGAACGCGATCACGGTGTCGACCACGTGCTCAAGGGCACGCGGGCCGGCCAAGTCGCCGTCCTTGGTGACGTGTCCGACGATCATCACGGCGATGTCGCGCTGCTTGGCGAGAGCCACGAGCGCCGCCGCGCACTCACGCACTTGGGTGATCGAGCCGGACGATCCCCCGACGTCGGGGTCGCTGATCGCTTGGATCGAATCGACGGCGACCACGTCGGGGGCCTCGGCGTCGACGACGGCGAGGAGCGACGCCATCGATGATTCGGCGAGGACCGACACCCCGGGCACGTTCGCGCCCACGCGCGCCGCCCGTTCGGAGGTTTGGTGCGCCGACTCCTCCGCCGTCACCAGCAGGCACCGGCGACCGGCACGCGCCAGGCCGGCGAGCGCCTGCAAGACCAGTGTGCTCTTGCCGATGCCGGGTTCGCCGCCGATCAGCGTGACGGACCCGGGCAGCACTCCCCCGCCGAGTACACGGTCGAACTCGCCCACCCCAGTGGACGCGGCCTCAAGGTCGGCGATCGGTCCTGCGCCGAGGGCGACCGACGAACCGGTCGCGCCAACGGCGCGCCCAGCGACCACGGCGCTCAGGGAATCCCACGCTCCACAGTCGGGACAGCGACCGACCCACTTGGGCACCACCGCCGCGCACTGATCGCAGCGGAATTCATCACGGGTTCGAGTGGCCATGGCGCCATCCTCGCGGCTGCCTGTGACTGTTTCAGGCCCCCGGCGGCGAACCCTTGGCTGGCAACCGGCGGGGTGCTCGCGTTCGCCGCCATGCTGCGTACGCCACGATCGAGGTCACGCCGAGGACGCCGCCGATTCCCACGAGGACGGCGCGATCGAGGGCGAAAACCGACGACGACGCCCTGAGGTCGGCCACCTCGCCGAGCTTCGGGGTCCACTGTGGCGCGCCGGCGGGGGCTTGGGGAGCGTTGTGCGAACCGCCGCCGGGCATGTCGACGACCACCTCGACGGCGAATGCATTGTCGACACGGTCCTTCAAGAAGTCGCGGAGCTGTTCGACCTCGACTCCCTGCGCCTCGATCTCCGCGGCGATTCCCTCGTCGTTCGGATCCAGCGACGACGCGCCGATTCCGCTCTCGAGGTCGACCTGACCGCGGAACTCGAACTCGGTGCGGAACGTCGAGTGCTTCCGGCTGAGGCGGAAGTCGCGGAACGGCCCGACGTCACCCGAGAGCTGGTCGATCACCGCGGTGAGCTCCTCGGGACGAGCGAAGCCCTTCTCGGCGACCGCCTCTGCTCCGCCTTCGCTCGTCGGCTCGACGGCGACCTCCCACCCGGCCTGAATCAGATCGCCCACGCGCAGCTGCTCCTTGAGGTCGCCGCCGATGGCTCGCAACGCGTCGTCGTCGAGCACGAATCGTGCGACGACGGATCCGGACCCGTTTTCAGCGACTCGCACGCCGATGTGGACGTCGACCTTGCACCCCGACATCAGGATGAGGGCGAAGACCATGGCAACGCCGGCGCGGAGCCGCCGGGTGAGCGTCAACCCGTTCGGACAATGAGGAGCGAGCACGGAAGGTGGTGGCTGACCTTGTTGGGGACGGCGCCGAGCCGCAGCCGTTCGATGCCGCTCATGCCCTTGTTCCCGAGCACGAGGAGGTCGTACCCGTCGCGGGTGGCCACGTCGATGAGCACCTGCGCGGCCGTTCCCGGTTCGATCTGCACCTCGACGTCGACGCCGGCGTCGGTGAGGGGCGCGACCTGACGCTCGAGGACGGCCCGAAGTTGGCCTTCGGACCCGACGCCGAGGACGGTGAGGTTGGCGCCGAGGGCCTTGGCGACATCCGCGGCGCGTTCGACCGCCCGCCCGGCGCGCTCAGTGCCGTCAGACCCGACGAGGACCTTTTGGTACGTGGGTCCTTGCGCGCTCTTCTTCCGGGGCGTATGGGCCGACTTCTTGGCCGCCGACTTCTTGGCCGCGCTCGGCTTCTTCCTCGACGGAGTCATCGCCACGAGGGCGGAGACTATCGGCTCGTCCCCGCCTTCGGTCTCGCCCGGATGGGGGGGATTTCCCCGATGCGGGATCGCAAGAACCGGGCAACAATGGGCCATCGATCCGAGCCCGACGCCTGGAATGGAGTGGGCCCACCGCACCGGGAGTAGAGCAATGCCCAAGCGACCACCCGTCGACCCCCGTAACAGCGACCTCTCCGCCGCCTCGAAGGCGGACCTGGTCGACGCGGATGAAGGCGATGGGGGCCTGCCGCCGTTGGCTGGCCGGCAAACTCCGCGCTACGACGACCTCACGCAGTCGGGGTCGGTGCGAGAGGCCATCCGCGATACGGACAGCGATGGGCTGTTGGATGCCACGGAGACCACGGTCGGCAGCGATCCGAACAGGGCCGATTCCGACGGCGACGGGATCAACGACGGACAAGAGGATTCCGACGGCGACGGGCTCCGCAACATCGACGAGCAGCGCGCGGGAACGTCGATCAGCCAGGCGAACGCGTCCGACTTCGACGGCGACGGCGTCGACAACCGTACGGAGTACCTGCTCGGGACCGATCCGACCAACCGAGACACCGACGGCGACGGCGTGAGCGATGGGTCGGAGGATACCGACGGCGATCGTCTGTCGAACGCCACCGAGGAGTTCTTCGGAACCGACCCGACCAGCGCCGACACCGACGGCGACGGCATGGACGACAAGTGGGAGACCGACCAGGGTCAGTACGACTTCAACTACGCCGCGGTGCGGGGGCCAGTCGACGCAACCCAGGCCGATGGGCACCTCGACAGCGACGGTGACGGCCTCACCAACCTGACCGAGTACCAGGCGGGAACCGATCCTGCGTCCAGGATGACCGACGGTCGGACGTACGACTATGCCGTCGATAGCGACGGCGACGGGCTCCGCAACATCGACGAGCAGCGCATCGGGACCGACGCCGGATCCGCCGATTCCGACGGCGACGGCGTCGGCGACGGCGCCGAAGACGCCGATGGGGACGGCCTGACCAACCTCACAGAGCTTGAGCTGGGGGCAAACCCGATCGTTGCCGACGCCGACGTCGATCACGACAGCGACGGGATCGCCAGCGGCGACGAGCTGGCGTTGGGGACCAACCCCGACCGTTCCGACACCGACGGCGACGGACTCCGGGACGGCGACGAGATCGCGGCCGGACTCGATCCTCTCCGACGTGACTCTGACGCGGATGGTGTGAGGGACGGGGACGAGGACACCGACGGCGACGGCATCACCAACCTCACGGAGGCCAGGGGAGGATTCAACTTCGGCTCCACCGACAGCGACGGCGACGGCGTCATCGACGTCGATGAGGATCTCGACGGCGACGGACTGACCAACGCCGAGGAGTTCGCCCTCGGGACCGACCCGAGCCGCAACGACACGTCGGTGAACCCCGAATTCGACGCCATCGCCGACCCGCGGCAGTACGAGCACGAAATGCTCGACACCGACGGCGATGGGAGTCGGGACAGCGACCGAGACGGCATCAGCGATTACTACGACCGCGATCAGGACGGCGACCGCCTCAGCGACAACCTCGAGACCGCAACCGGGAGCGATCCGAACGACGCCGACACCGACGACGACGGCCTTACCGACCGCACCGAGTTCTTCGCCGGCACGAGTGCAACAACGACCGACACGGACGGAGACGGCGTGGTCGACGCCGACGAGGACTCCGACGGTGACGGCGTGACCAACGTGGCCGAGCAGACGGCCTCCACCGATCCCGGAAACCCCGACACCGACGGTGACGGCATCCTCGACGGATCCGACGGCGAGTACAGCTCCGACACCGACAACGACGGACTGACGGACGACAACGAGGTGGCCGCGGGAACCAAGTGGTGGGAAGCCGACAGCGACGGTGACGGCGTACTCGACGGAGCCGAAGACTCTGACGGTGACGGCGTGACCAACCGCGACGAGCAGATCGCCGGCACCGATCCGGGCAGCGCCGATTTCGACGGCGTCGACACGGCGACTGAGGCACCACCCGAAACCACGGTGGCGGAGTCCGACTCGGGTGACACAGACGAAGACGCCGTCGACACCGCCGTCGAGTCCACCGACAGCGCGTCCCTCGCTGACGGCGAAGCCGGTCGCGGAGTCGGCATAGCCCCGGGGATCGACCCGTCGCAGGGCTCGCTGACGACGTCTGGATCGGGTGCGTCCCCCGAGGTGCCGCCGCTCCTTGGCACTCGCCCGCCGACAACGCTCCGGCCGGTGAAGGCGCGCCTTCGCGAAGCCGTTGAGTCCAGCGACCCGGACGGCCTGGACGCGGTGACCCCCGTCAGCGCGCGCTTGGGAGCGGTCCAGACCGGTCTTGCCGACCGACTTCGTCGCCCGCCGGCTCGCGACCCCGAGTCCCCACGGACGGAAGGGGCAGCCGTCGAGACCGACGAGAGTGCAGACCCAGACGCGCTCGATAAGGCAACCGAGTCGCAGTCCACGACGACGGACACGTCGGGTGACACCGACGAGGACGCCGTCGACATGGCAACCGAATCGCAGCCCGCGACGACGGACACCTCGGGTGACACAGACGAAGACGGCGTCGACATGGCGACCATCGAGGACCCGGTCGGCGACGAGTCCACGTCGGGTGACACCGACGAAGACGGCGTCGACATGGCGACCATCGAGGACCCGGTCGTGGCGGAGCCGGCACCCCCGTCCGACACCGCTTCCGCGACGTCGACGCCCCCGCAGGGGGCAACTTCGACCGACACCGACCGAGACGGCGTGGACGACCGCTCCGACCCGTTCGTCGATCGCGATGGGGACCGCGTCGACGACCGACTCGAGGCCTCGGTTGGGTCAAGCCCCAACAGTCACGACACGGACCACGACTCGCTGACCGACTTCACCGAAATCGCCGAGACGGGCACCGACCCGTCGCGTGGCGACACCGACCAGGACGGCCTCGGGGACGCGACGGAGGTGCACCAAACCGGCACCGATCCAACGCGAGCCGACACCGACGGCGACGGACTGTCGGACGGTGAGGAGCAGGCGCGTGGAACCGACCCCTTCCGGCCGGACACCGACGGCGACTACATCACCGACGGCGGTGAGGTCGCAATGGGTCTCGATCCCCTCACACCGAACACGTTCGGGACGACGCCGGAAGAATCCCCGCCGGACGCCGCGTACGGCACGGGTGCCGGTGGGGCACCGTCCGACGAAGCGGCCGAATCCTCGCCATCCTCGGAACCTACGTCCGAGCCCGACACGGACACGGCGGCCGCATCCGAAACGGAGTCCCTCTCGGAACCCGAACCGGTTCCTCCGCCCGAGCCAACCCCCGAACCGGAGCCGGTCGCTGACGTACCTACGGATCCGGAGCAGGAACCCGACGCGGATGCGGAATTCGCCGACGCCTGAGGAAGTGGAGCAGCGATGGCCAAGCGGCGACCCCCGCGTCCTGACCCCGACCTGAACGATGCGCTTCGGGTCGCGCCCCCGGAGCGGGTGGACCTCATCTCGAGCACCACCTCGGGCACGGCCAACGCGTCCCGAAAGGTCGCGCCCGAGCGTGAGCCCGAGAGCGAGGCCCCTCCGTCCGGACCCCAGAAGGGCGGCCGGGTCGCACCGGACGCAGACCGCGACGGGCTGAGCGACGCGGACGAAAAGGCGCGGGGCACGAACCCTCAGGCCGCCGACACCGACGGGGATGGTATCGACGACAGGGCCGAAGTCACTCAAGGCACCGACCCGCGACGCCGGGACACCGACGGCGACGGGCTCTCCGACGGCGACGAGATCCGGGCCCGAAGCAACCCGCTCGCGGCGGACACCGACGGTGACGGTCTCAACGACCGCGAAGAGGTTTCGCTCGGCACCGACCCGCGCGAACGCGACACCGATCATGACGGGTTGTCAGACGAAGCCGAAGTCCGCGCGCGCACCGATCCGACGTCGATCGACACGGATGGGGACGGAGTCTCGGACAGCGCCGAGGCGCTGCACGGCACCGACCCGCGCGAACGCGACACCGATCATGACGGGTTGTCAGACAAGGCCGAGGTCCTAGGCGGGACGGACCCGACCCACCGTGACACCGACGGAGACGGGCTGAGCGACCGGGAGGAGATCACCACTCGGACCGACCCCCTCAACCGAGACACGGACGGCGATGGATTGGCGGACGCCGCAGAACTGGCGCGGGGCACCGACCCCACCAAGGCACACAGCGATCAGGACGGTCTGACCGACGGTGAGGAGGCCACCGCCGGCACCGATCCGCTCAACTCGGACACCGACGGCGACGGGCTCTCCGACAAGGAAGAACGAGAACGAGGGACCGACCCACTCGACGCCGACACGGACGACGATGGGCTCGAAGATGTCCACGAACGCCTCACCGACCCGCGCGACCCCGACTCGGACGACGACGGGATCCTCGACATCGACGAGGATCCCGACGGCGACGGGCTGACGAGCCGGGAAGAGTTGGCGGGCCGCACGAGTCCGAGCGACGGGGATACGGACCGCGACGGGGTGTCGGACGGCGACGAAATCGCCGCGGGCAGCGACCCCCACGTCACCGACACCGACCGCGACGGACTGACAGACGGAACCGAGGCCGGACTCGGCACCAATGCAAGAGAGCAGGACACCGACGACGACGGGATCTGGGACCGCGATGAACTCGACCTCGGCACCGACCCCACGAGCGCCGACACCGACGGTGACGGGGTGCGGGACCAGAAGGAACTCGACCTCGGCACCGACCCCCTCGACCCCGACTCTGATGACGACGGCCTCACCGATGGTGCCGAGCGGTCCCTCCATACGGATCCGCTGGGCACCGACACCGACGCCGACGGACTTTCCGACAGGGATGAGAAGAACTACGGCACCGACCCGAGAATGGCCGACACCGACGGTGACGGCCTCGCAGACGGAGCCGAGGTGTTCATCGGGACCGACCCGTCGAAGGCCGACACCGCCGAGCGCAAGCAGGGCGTGGACACCGACGGTGATGGCTTGTTCGACCACGAGGAGGAGCACGGCGGGACCGACGCGACGAATGCCGACACGGACAGCGACGGACTGAGCGACGGCGCCGAGGTCTTCGGCACCGGCGACCCGAATGTAGACCGCGGCTTTGTAACGAGCGATCCCCTGGCGGCCGACACTGACCGTGACCTTCTCGGCGACGCCGAGGAGCTCGCCGCGGGCACGAGTCCGCGCGACCGCGACAGCGACAACGACGGTCTCATCGACGGCGAGGAGGCGAAGGGCGGAACCGACCCGACGGACGACGACACCGACAACGACGACATCCGCGATGGAGCGGAGGTAGCACTCGGAACGGACCCGAAGAGCCGCGACACCGATGGCGACGGCCTCTTCGACGGCACCGAGGCCGGGCTCGGCGGCACCGGAACTGATCCGACCAAGGCCGACACCGACGGCGACGGCTTCGACGACCTCACCGAATTCCGCGCCGGCTCGAGTCCATTGCGAGCGGAGAGTCGTCCCGAGGAAGAGAACGCCGAGGAGTCCAGCGTGTCGGCGCCGCCGCTGCTCGGCACCCGCCCGCCCGAGCCCACGACCCTGCCCGTTCCCCCGCGGTCGGGCGTGTCACCCGACCTCTCCCGCATCAAGCTCGACCCAGCAGATCTCGACGCGGCCGCCGTCGCCGACGGTTCGCCGGCCCTCGACGTCGGTCCCCTCCGTCGGCTGCGCCCCCGTAGCCTTGCCGAGGGTCTCAACGTCGATCCGCGAATCATCGATGCCCCTGTGGCCACGACCCCGCCCGCGCCGGACGTCGACGATGGCGACCCCTCCACCATCCCCGTCGACGACGCGTTGGCCGATCAGGCCATGTTTTGGAAGCCGGACGGCACGCTCGCCTACACGGACTCGGGCGTCCCCGACGCCACCGTCTTCGACCACGACGAAGACGACTGGGACGGCGAGCCGGCCAAGCTCACCTTCGACCTCGACACCAAGACCTACCTCGACGAGGAAGGTCGAGTGGTGGGCTTCCATCACTCGGTCTCCGGCGACGTGACCCGCCCCGTCCCCTTGGGCGACGGGCAGACCGGCTACTACGACGGCGCCAACGACCGCTGGATCGACGACAAGGGCCAGGTCATCCCGGCCAAGGAAGCCCCCGAGTCGACGATGTTCTCGCTCGCCGACCTCTCACCCGAAGAAGCGGCCCA
>DATDOY010000098.1:0-7195 GCA_035293045.1 Acidimicrobiia bacterium | reverse complement strand
AAGTTGTCGAGGCACGACCAGTAGCAGTAGCCGGTGACCTCGATGCCGTCTTCGATGCACCGGTGGACGCCCTCGAGCGCCCGTCCGACGTACTCGATGCGACTGGCGTCGTCCTCGGTGCCGATCCCGTTCTCGGTCACGAACACCGGCACCTGCTCGGTGACCTCCCACGCGCGCCGAATCGTCGCCTCGAGGGCCTCGGGCCAGAACTCGTAGCCCATGAGCGTGGTGGGAACCCCCTCCTCGGGGGCGAGTCGGCCGTCGGGACCGATGCGTTCGCGCGTGTAGGTCTGCACGCCGATGAAGTCGTCGCCCCGGCAGGACTCGAGGTAAACGTCCTCCATCTTCTGGCGGTACGCGTCACGTCGCCATTCCCCGCCGTCGACGGCCTGGAAGTCGGCCATCGAGAGCGTGAGGCCGACCGGGAAATCGCCCGGGCCCGCCTTGAGCGCCTCGAAGGCACGGCGGTGCCCGGCGATGAAGTGGTCGGTCGCCTTGGCGCGCGCCTCCGTTGACGCCCGCCCCGGCGGGAACACGCCCACCCGATACCCGTAGATGGCGACGACGTTGGGCTCGTTGATCGTGCAGGCCGTCCCGATGAGATCACCGAGGTGCTCGACGGCGCGCTCGCAGTAGCGGGCGAACCGATCGACGATCGCCGGGTTCTCCCAGCTGCCGTCCTCGTGTACCCACCGCGGGGAGGTGAAGTGGTGGAAGGTCACAATCGGCCGGAGCCCCGACTCGCGGCAGGTGGCGATCATGCGGCGGTAGTGGTCGAGCCACTGCGTGGAGAACTCGCCTTCCTCGGGCTCGATGCGGGCCCATTCGATCGAGAAGCGGTAGGCGTTGAACCCGAGATCGGCGAGCATCGCCATGTCGTCGGGATACCGGAAGAGGTGATCGCAGGCGTCGCCGGACGGCTCGGCACAGTGGCCGTCGGGCATGTGCTCCCACAGCCACCAGTCGTTGTTCCAGTTGCTGCCCTCGACCTGGTGGGCGGCGCTGGCGGTGCCCCATACAAAGCCGTCGGGGAACGTGAGGTTGGTCATGGGCGGTGGATCGTACACTTGGCCCGCCCATGGCCCCTCCCGACCGCCGGTCCATCCTCGACGAGATCCTCGCCGCCAAACGCGACGAGGCCACCGCCCTCGCGCCCGAGCGCGCCCGTCTCGAGCGCGAGGCGGCGGCCGCCCCCGCCGTCCGGCCCTTTGCGCCCGCGCTGACGAGCGGCGACCGGATCGCCGTCATCGCCGAGATCAAGCGCCGCTCGCCGTCGAAGGGGGAGTTGGCACCCGACCTCGACGCTCCCACCACGGCCAAGGCGTACGCCGCCGGGGGAGCGAGTGCGCTGTCGGTCCTCACCGATGCCCGTTGGTTCGGCGGCGGCCTCGACGATCTGCGGGCGGCGCGCGAGGCCACCGACCTCCCGGTGCTCCGCAAGGACTTCACCGTCGACCCCGTGCAGATCTACGAGGCGCGCGCCGCGGGGGCCGACGCCATCCTCGTCATCGTCAACGCCATTCCGGACGACGGCGCGCTGCGCGACCTCCGCGAGACGGCCGAGGGCCTCGGCATGGCGGCACTCGTCGAGGTCGACGACGCGCCCGGCCTCGAGCGCGCCCTCGCCTCCGGCGCCACCGTCGTCGGCATCACCAATCGCGACCTCCATACGTTCGGGGAAGACCTCTCGACCGCCGAGCGCCTCGCCGTCGCGCTGCCCGATGCCGTCGTCACCGTGGCCGAGAGCGCCATCCGCGGTCCTGCCGACGCCGAGCGGATGGCGGCGGCCGGCTTCGACGCCGTCCTGGTCGGTGAGCACTTGGTCCGGGCAGCCGACCCCGAAGCGGTCGTCGCAGAACTCCGGGTCGCCCGGCGAGGAGGCGCGTGAGATGTTCGTGAAGATCTGCGGCATCACCAACGAGGAGGACGCCCTGCTCGCGGTGGCCATGGACGCCGACGCCGTGGGGTTCGTGTTCGCTCCCAGTCCCCGACAGGTGCGCCCCGATGACGTGCGCGACATCGCCAAGCGGCTGCCCTACGAGGCGATCACGGTCGGCGTGTTCCGCAACGAGCGCCCCGAGCGCGTCGTCGAGATCGTGCACAAGGCCAACCTCCGGGTGGCCCAGCTCCACGGCGGCGAGTCCGACTCCGACGTGGAGTTCATCGCCGAGCGCGTGCCCATGGTGATCCGGGCCCTCCCTGCCGGCGACGCCCGACTGGCGCACGCTTCCTCGTGGCCCACCGATCTCGTCATGGTCGATTCACCGGATCCTGGGTCCGGGGAGGTCTTCGACTGGGCCCTCGCCACAGGAGTTCCGAGCGGCGTGCGCCTGATCGTCGCCGGCGGCCTCACGCCCGCCAACGTCACCGCCGCGATCCGCACCTTGCGTCCGTGGGGAGTCGACGTGTCGAGCGGGGTCGAGTCGTCGCCAGGTCGCAAAGACCCGCTGAAGTTGAAGGAGTTCGTGCAGGCCGCGCGCGCCGCGGGCGCCGAAACCGACGACGGCTACCGCCCGGAGGGCGACGGGCCCTACGACTGGATGGTCGATCGGTGACGACCAGCACTCAACCCCAGGCTCTCGGGCGCTTCGGCGAGTTCGGCGGCCGCTTCGTCCCCGAGACGCTGATTCCGGCTCTCGACCAGCTCGAGGCCGAGTTCCGCGCCGCGTGGGCCGACCCTGCGTTTCGGGCGGAGCTCGACGGCCTGCTCGCCAACTACGCCGGTCGCCCCACGCCGGTGACCGAGTGTCATCGGCTGTCCGATCACCTCGGCGTGCGCGTGCTGCTCAAGCGGGAAGACCTCACCCACACGGGCTCGCACAAGATCAACAACGTGCTCGGCCAGGCCTTGCTCACGCGGCGGATGGGCAAGGGCCGTGTCATCGCCGAGACGGGAGCCGGCCAGCACGGCGTCGCCACGGCGACGGCCTGCGCCCTCTTCGGCCTCGAGTGCACGGTGTTCATGGGCGCCGTCGACGTGGAGCGCCAAGCGCTCAACGTCTTTCGGATGCGCCTGCTCGGAGCCCACGTCGTCCCGGTGCACTCCGGGAGCGCCACCCTCAAGGACGCCATCAACGAGACGCTCCGCGATTGGGTCGGCACGGTCGAGGACACCCACTACTGCGTCGGCTCGGCCATGGGCCCGCACCCGTTTCCCTGGATGGTGCGGGAGTTCCAACGGGTGATCAGCGAGGAGGCGCGTGTGCAGTGCCGCGAGCTCCTCGACGGCGCGGACCCCGACGTCGTGGTCGCGTGCGTTGGCGGTGGCTCCAACGCCATCGGGTCGTTCACTGCCTTCCTCGACACGGACGCCCGCCTTGTGGGAGTCGAGGCCGGGGGCCGCGGACTCGATTCGGGCGAGCACGGCGCGGCGCTGGCGCGTGGCGTCCCCGGGGTGCTGCATGGCGCCCGGTCGTTCTATCTCCAGGACGAGGAGGGGCAGATCCGCGAGGCCCACTCGATCAGCGCCGGTCTCGACTATCCGGGCGTCGGCCCAGAGCACGCCTTCCTCGCAGAGACCGGTCGCGCCGAGTATCACTTCGCCACCGACGACGAAGCCTTGGAAGCCGTGAAGTTGCTGTCACGGACCGAGGGGATCATGCCCGCCCTCGAACCGGCGCACGCCGTCGCGTGGCTGATGCGGGCGGCGGGCGACGAAGTGCCGCACGGCTCGACCGTCCTCGTCACGCTGTCGGGTCGGGGCGACAAGGACGCCGCGCAGGTGGCCGAGATGCTCGGCGAGGACGGTTTGGGGTGAACCTCGAAGCCCACTTGCGCGAGCGCCGCGCCGCCGGGCGCAAGCTCCTCGTGCCCTACATCACCGGCGGCCTCGGCAGCCGCTGGGTCGACACGGTGCGAGGGCTTGCCGGTGCCGGCGCCGACGCCATCGAGGTCGGCATCCCGTTCTCCGACCCCGTGATGGACGGCCCGACGATTCAGCAGGCGTCGCAGGCCGCGCTCAACCTTGGCGCCACGCCCCACAACATCATCGACGGGCTGCGCGGAGCCGACGTCGGCGTGCCCGTCGTGGTGATGACCTACTACAACCCGGTCCTCCACGCCGGGCACGAGAGGTTTGCGGCCGAGCTGGCCGCGGCGGGCATCGACGGCGCCATTGTGCCGGACCTTCCCGTCGACGAACTCGGCCCGTGGGCCGACGCCGCCGACGCCGCAGGGGTCGAGACGGTCCTGCTCGCCGCTCCGACCACCCTCGACGAGAGACTCCAGCAGATCTGCGAGCGGTCTCGCGGGTTCGTCTACGGCGTGTCCCTCCTCGGGGTGACGGGGGAACGGCGGCAGCTGTCGGAACAGGCGCTCATCATGGGAAAGCGACTGAAGGACGCCACCGACAAACCGGCGTTGCTCGGGGTGGGGGTCTCGACGCCGGCGCAAGCGGTCGAGGCGGCGTCGGCCTCCGATGGCGTGATCGTCGGATCCGCGCTCGTCCGCCGTCTGCTCGACGGCGGCGGGCCCGACGACGCGGCAGCCTTCGTCGCCGAGTTGCGCTCGGCGCTCGACGCCGGATGAGCACGTCGGACGACCTCGTCGCCCGTCCGCCGGCGCGGGGCGCCGACGACATCGTTCCCCGCCCGGTTGCGGGGACGCGTGAGCCGTTGCTCGGGACGGTCCGCGCGTTGCTCCGCGGGATCACCGCGCTGTCGCCGTTGCCCGTCGGCCGCACGCGGCTCTTTTGGATCTTTGAGCGTCCCGCGGGGCACGGCGTGGCCGACGCGTACGTGTGTGCGTGGCTCGTGATCGTGGCGGTGGCGTTCGCCATCGCCGACGGCGATCCCGGGCCCTACGCGATGGGCGTGGCCCTGTTCCGGTACGTCGATCTGGTCAGCACCCAAGCCGTCGTGCTGCTCGACCCCGTGGGCCTGCGCATCGGAGATCCTCGTCGGCTCCTGTTGCTCGTGGGACTGCACGTCGTCGAGATGACGCTCATCGTCGGCACCACATTCCGCTGGCTCATCGGCGAGCGCGCCGGGTCGGCCTTGGTGACCGCCCTCGACGTCGTGACCCTTCAATCGCGCGGGCGGTACGAGGGCAACTGGATCGAGGCGATGCGGGTCCTCGGAGCGGTTGGCACCGCCCTGCTCGCGGTCGTCACCGTGGTCGTCGTCGTGCGCGTGGCCCGCGAGCGCTGATGGCGGAGCGCGTGTGCGAACTCTGTGAGGCCGCCCGCATCACGGCGTGGCACCACGAGGACGACCTGTGTTGGATCGCCGACTGCGAGGTGTGCGGCGTGCCGATGGTGGTGTGGAAGGAACACGGGGCGGTGCCGCCCGACGACCACCGGTCGCACATGATCGACCAGCTCGAACGCGTCGGCGCCGCGGTGTTCGGTGAGGGCGGGTTTCACATCGACGACGTGATGCGACAGATCCCCGACCACTTCCACGCCCACGCCCGGGACCCGAACTGGTGGTTCCGTCGGTTCACCCGCTGAACCGGCAGGCGGCACCATCTCGTATCCCGCGGCGTTCGTGTTCACGACCAACGCGGTGTGAGTGCTGGCCCGGCGTGAGCCGGGCCAGCACTCACACCATGCCCGGCAGGCCGCGGCCAATCTCCGGAGCGGCGGCCCGCGCCCGGCGTTCTCAGATCGTGCGCTCGAGGCCTTCCCAGTACGGGTCGCGTAGTTCACGTTTGACGAGCTTGCCGGTCTCCGTGCGCGGGAGGGTGTCGGTGAAATCGAACGATCGGGGGACCTTGTAGCCGCCGAGCCGGTCACGCGCGTACCGCTCGAGTTCGCCGGCGAGCGCGTCGCCCGCCTCGTGGCCCTCCTCCACTTCGACGACCGCCTTCACTTCCTCGCCGAAGTCGTCGTGCGGGATGCCGAACACCGCGACGTCTCGCACCGCAGGGTGGGTGATGAGGACGGACTCGATCTCGGCCGGGTAGATGTTCACGCCGCCGCTGATGATCATGTCGATCTTCCGGTCGGACAGGAAGATGAAGCCGTCCTCGTCGACGTAGCCGACGTCGCCGAAGGTGAACACTCCGGGCTCGCGGTGCACGTCCTTGGTCTTCTCCGGGGCGTTGTGGTACTCGAAGTCGGCCCCGATCAGGCTGCGGAAGTAGAGCTGGCCCACCTCGTTGGGAGCGCTGACGACCTCGCCGTCGTCACGCACGATGATCAGCTCGACGGTCCCGGTGGACTTGCCGATCGTGCCGGGGTGGGCGAGCCATTCCTCGGGTTCGGCCCAGGCCGTGATGCTCCCCTCGGTCGCGCCGTAGCCCTCGTGGATGACCGGGCCCCACCAGTCCATCATCGCCTTCTTCACATCGGGCGGGCACGGGGCCGCGGTGTGCCACACATATTCGACGCTCGACACGTCGTACTTGTTCTTCACATGGTCGGGCAGCTTGAGCAGCCGCACGAAGAAGGTCGGCACCGCGTAGATGGACTGGATGGCGTGCTCCTGGATGAGGCGCAGCATCTCTTCGGGGTCGAACTTGCGCACGAGGTGGACGGTGTTGCCGAGTTGCCCCGCGACCGCCCCGGTGGCGAACGGACCGCTGTGGTACGCCGGCGCCATGACGAGGCAGCGGCCGTCGCGGGGGAAGCGCATGATGCCGCCGAGTCCCTCGAGCAGAAGGGTGAGGATCCCGACGTCGGCACCGATCGGCATGAGTGAGGAGCGCACACCCTTGGGTCGCCCCGTCGTGCCCGACGTGTAGAACATCGTTGCGCCGGAGGTCTGGTCGTCGGGCTCGGTCGTCGGCTGCGCGGCGAGGAGCTCCTCGAGTTCGAGCCAGCCGTCGGGTGCAGAGCCGCCGAAGACGATGACGTGCTCGGGTCCGCCGTGCTTCTCCACCGACGCGATGGCGAGGTCGAGGTGCTCGGCGTCGACGAGCATTGCCTTGGCCGCGGAGTCGTCGAGGATGTAGGCGACCTCGTCGGCGGCGAAATGCCAGTTGATGGGAACGCCGGTGATGCCCGCATGGGTCACCGCGTTCGAGGCGGTGAACAGCTCGTGGCGGTTGCCGCAGAGGAATCCGACGGTGTCGCCGACGTCGAGTCCGAGCGCCCGCAACGCATGGACGAGCCGGTTCGAGCGGGCGTTGTACTCGGCGAACGTGATCGATCCGAACTCGTCGATGATGGCGGGGGTCTCCCCGCGGTCCGCGACGTACGCAAGGGTGTTCGTGGTCATGGTGAGGACCCTATTTCACCACGAGGGCTGCAGCG
>DATDOY010000097.1:0-6086 GCA_035293045.1 Acidimicrobiia bacterium | reverse complement strand
AGAAGGCGGCCGCCACCCACGCCTTCGCCGGCCACGTGTTGCCGCTGCTCGCCGCCGGAACGGTGCGGCCCATCGTCGAACAAGTCCTGCCCATCGACGAGGCCGCCACGGCCTACGACCTGCTGGCGTCCGACGCGACCTGCGGGAAACTGATCCTCGACTGTCGTTAGCTCGCGCTGATCGTGATCTCGAGGGTTCGATTGATCCGGTTGTTCAGCGAAACGCTGTCCGCCACACGGAACGGACGCACCCTGTCGAGTCCGACCACCCATTCGGAGACCCCTTCGAAGTCAGTGATCATCACCACGTCCTTGACCAGCCGCGCTGTCTCGGCGACCTTCGGATCCCCTGCGAGGGTCTCGCGCACGGACTCCTGCGAAAGATCAACCGTGGTTCCGTTCAGGAGAACGACCCGCAGGAAGGCATCACCCTTCACGGGAGTCACCCGGCCCGACGGATCCTCGAACGGACCATCCGCATACCCGATCTCGTAACCCAGTCGCGTCTCGGGAGTGCTCAATTCGTATTCAAACTCGACGTCCTCAGAGCAATCCTCCGCTGTTGTGAGCACCCACTGAATGAACGCCGGGCCCTCGATCGGCTGGGCGTTCCGCTCCTCCTTCGGGTCGGGAGACTCGCATTCCGGCGATCCGTCGTCGGCGAGGGCTTCCGACGTTTGCGGCGTGCTGGTCGTCGTCAGGTCGGCGTCCCCCGGCGAGTCGTCGCCGTTGTCGCAGGCCGCGGTCACAAAGAGGAGGGCCAGGAACACAACGACGGGGCGCGCACGCAGGATCGTCATCCCCTCGACCCTATTACCATCCCCGTGTGCCCACGCTCGCCGAGCGGCTCGGTTATGCGGCCGACGCCAAGCTGTTGCTGATCAACTGCGACGACCTCGGCATCACGCGGGCGAGCAACGTCGGGACCTACGACGCCATGCGCAACGGGATCGCCTCGAGCGCCACGCTCATGGTGCCCTGCCCGTGGGCGCGCGACGCGGCGTCGATGTATCGGGGCGAGGCGGTAGGCGTCCACCTCACCCTCAACGCGGAGTACGACACCTACCGCTGGGGTCCCATCACCCACTCGCCGAGCCTCCTCGACGGCGACGGCGGCTTTCCGCGAACCATCGGCGACGTGTGGGATCACGCCGATCTCGAAGAGGTCCGCAAGGAGTGCGCCGCGCAGGTGGAGCGGGCGATCTACTGGGGCTTCGACATCACGCACCTCGACAGTCACATGGGCACGCTCCAGCTCCGCGCCGAGTTCTTCGACGTCTACCTCGACCTCGCCGTCGAGTTCCGCCTTCCGCTCCGCATGGCGGGGGCCTCGGCCGAGCGGGCCGTGGGCTTCCCGTTCCGCAAGCTCGCCGAGGAGGAAGGGATCGTCTTCCCCGACCACTTCGTCTACGTCAACGGCGTCGGCTCGCGCCGCGTCGTAGAGCGAACACTGATCGACTTGCGGCCCGGAGTGACCGAGATCTACTTCCACCCCGCCGTCGACACCGACGAGTTGCGCGCCGCCTGCCCCACGTGGGGGCCTCGCGTCGAAGACCACGCCATGCTGACCACGGATCCAACGCTGCGAGGACTCATCGAGCGAGCCGGCGCCCAGATCATCTCGTGGCGAGAGCTGCGCGATCTCCAACGCAGCGCCGCCTGAAAGGAAGCAACCCCATGAAGATCGCCATCCTGCTCTACGAGCGCATGACCGCCCTCGACGCCATCGGTCCGCTCGACGTGCTGAGCCGCCTGCCCGGCGCGGAGGTCAGCCTGGTCGGGTTCGAACCCGGCCCGATCCGCACCGAGGTCGGGCTCGGCCTTGTCGTCGACGAGCGCTTCGTCGACGTGACGCGACCCGAGGTGCTCGTGATTCCAGGAGGCTTCGGTCAAGTCGATCTGATGGAGGACGGCGCGCTCCACGAGTGGATCCGCGACGTCCACGACCACTCCACGTGGACGACGTCGGTGTGCACGGGGTCGCTGATCCTGGGCGCCGCCGGGATTCTCCAAGGCCGGAAAGCGACGTCGCACTGGCTGGCGTTGGAACAGCTCCGCGACTGGGGAGCCGAACCAGTCGCCCAGCGCGTGGTCGAGGACGGCAAGCTCATCACCGCGGCCGGCGTGTCGGCCGGCATCGACATGGGGCTCACCCTCGCGGCCCGGATCGCCGGCGACGAGGTGGCGCAGACGATCCAGCTCGGGATCGAGTACGACCCCGATCCTCCGTTCGACGCCGGCTCGCCGTCCAAGGCACCGGAGTTCGCCGTGGAGTTCCTCCGCTCGCAGAGCCGCTTCGTCCTCGAAGGCCGCTAGCAGGGTGTGCGTACCACGTCGCGGTATGCGCGACGTGGTACGCACACCCTCACAGTGAAGCGAGCGGGTCAGTCGGGGTATTCGGTGATGCCCTTGATCTGCTCCTGGAGGGCCTTGTACTCCGGCGACTGCGTGAGCGGCATCAGCGACATGAGCTTGCCCATGTTGCCGGTGACCTTCATGCGCCCCTGCATGAAGGCGGCGTTGGCATCGAGTTCGCCGTCTTGGATCTTCTTGGAGTCGTCGTAGGTCGTCGTGATGGTGAAATCGGCGTCGGCAAGCACGCCGACGGTGCTCTCGAGAATCTTGCCGTCCTCGAGAATCCAGTAGTAGCTGACGTCACCCTCGTTGGGCACGCCCGTCACGACGTACTGCATCCGGGCGCTCGCACCCGGCCGTTCCGGCTGATCTTCGGCAAGCCGCTTCGACTCGTCGAGCCACTCCTGGGTGAGGTACTTCGCCATGCTCATGCTCCTTGGCTGGGTCCGGCTGCGTCGCCGACTCCTGGTCCACTCGTGGATCGGAGTCTAACGAGCGGTTTTCGACCCGGCCTTGGGCGGCGCGACGGCCTCCATGACGGCCCCGCGAATGCCGGCGAAGACGTCGTCCTCGAACTCGCCGTCGGGAACGCCCGTGTCGACGAGGGAGCGCGCCAGCACCAACTCGTCCCACGGCATCCGCTCCCGCACGACCTCCTCGGGAACCTTGAAGAAGATCGAGTCGGGTGCGACTTGGGTGGCGTGAGCGAGGAGCGCTCGCCGGCGGGTGTCGAGGTAGTCACGAACGTCGATCCGCGTCGTCGTCGGGTCCTCCCACCCCTCGGGAAACATCGCCAACCAGTCGGCGAAGGGACTCTCAATCCTCTGCTCGTCGAACCAGGCGTGGAGAAACTCGAGGCGGGCCTTGGTGAACGCCCCCTGGTAATAGAGCTTGAGGGGCTGCCACGGCTCGCCGAGGTCGGGATACTGCTCGGGGTCACCGGCGGCTTCGAACGCGGGGATCGAAATGTCGTGGACCCGCACGTGGTCGGGGTGCGGGTAACGCGCCTGATCCTCCGGGTACGTGAGGATGACGTGCGGCCGTTCGGCGCGAATGATCTCGACCAGC
This sequence comes from Acidimicrobiia bacterium, assembly GCA_035293045.1. Lineage (GTDB taxonomy): Bacteria > Actinomycetota > Acidimicrobiia > IMCC26256 > JACPCJ01 > DATDOY01. Next base: position 2,664 of record DATDOY010000097.1, on the reverse strand, counting down.
CGACCGATGGCCTCGTCGAGCGGGGCGTTGGCGAAATTGTCCGGCCGGGCGTTGTGATCGGTGTCGGGCATTCCCGAGTCGTGGTACCCGAGGAGATGGAGCTGCGCGTACCCGATGATGCCGATCGCCTCGTCGAGCTCACGACGGCGCACGGCAGCGAGGTTGGTGCGGGCCTCATCGGTGTCGGCGGCGGGATTCAGGATGTCGCCCGCTTCGCCGCCGGTGCATGTGACGAGCACGCAACGCACGCCGTCGGCTGAGTACTTCGCCACGAGGCCGGCTCCTTTGGATGCCTCGTCGTCGGGGTGGGCATGGACCGCCAGGAGCCGGAGTTGCGCTTCGGTCATCGGTTGTCATCCATCTCGGTCAGGGTCCTCGCGTTCACTCGACATCCCATGGTTTCGGGGGTTGGGGAATCCTCCCACCCTTGCGTAGCCACCACGCCAAGCCGGCGCCGGCGCCGGCGGCGACCAACGCACCACCGAGAACGGCCCACCGCAGTCCATCCCGAAACCACTCACGCCCCGTTCCCCTTCCCGGTTCGGTGAACTGCGCCAGCGCGAACAAGGGGATCGTGAGCAGCGATGCCACGATGAGAAAGAACAGGGCTCCGCCACCGAGGGCGAGGAGCACCACGACCGCCGTCGAACGGCGCGGGGCCGCCTCGTCTCCGGGTTCGGATCTGCGATCCTCCACGCGCCGATGATGCCATGGGTCACGATGCGCCCGGTCGTCGGCCGCGTCCGGCCATCGACCTTCATCCGGGAACCGGCCCCGTCAGGGAAAGGGATTCTCAATGCCCCATGCTGGTTCGATAGATTGGCTTCCCGCGTGACCCGAATACGACGCATCCTTCGCGTCCTCTCGTACGGGTTGGCGTCCGTGTTCGTCCTCGTGTTGATCGCCACCGCGGCGGAGCGCGTCCTCTGGAGAGGCAAGGTCCTCCCAGGCGTGAAGCTGCTCGGGGCGACCGTCGACGGAATGGGTGCCGACTCCCTTGGCGACTCTGTCGCCGCGGCCGCAGCGCGCCTGGAAACCGAACCCATCGAGATCCGCGTCGACACGAGGAAGCTCACGCTCGACCCGAGGCGGATCGGCCTCGACGTCGACAGCGACGATACGGCCGAGGCCGTGCAGGCCGCGGGCCGGTCGGGCAACCCGTTCGGCCAGATCCTCGGGACCGTGGGGAGGCTCTTCGCCGCCGAAGAGGTGCACTGGGATCTCACGTTCGACGAGGCGGCCGTCGACGCCGTCCTCGAGGAATGGGCGAAGGAAGTGGCCGTCGAGCCGCAAGACGGGACCCTCGAGTTCGAGGGCGCGACCGTCAAGCCCGTGCAACCGAAGGCGGGACGCGAGCTGAGCCGGCCCGCGGCCGACCGCGTGCTCGTGGCCGCTCTGCGCGAGGGCTTTGCGGGTGCGGTGACGCTGCCCGCGAATGTCGACCGCCCCGACATCACCCGCGCCGAGGTCGACGCCGCAGCCGCCGAAGCCCGAAAGCTCCTGACCGCGCCGATTGCCGTCACCATCGACACCGTGCGCGTGACCCTCGTCCCTGCCGACCTCGGTAGCGCACTCCGCACCGAGGAGAAGGACGGGAAACTCAAGCTGCGCGTCGACCACGACAAACTCCGCGAGATCATGGGGCCCGACGTCGCGGCCCTCGAAGGACCACCCAGGGACGCCGAGTTTTCGGTCGACGGCGCGAGGGTGTCGATCGTCCCCCATCAGGTCGGGCGCGTGGTCGACATGGAGGACCTCGAGGAGAAGGTGCTCGCCGGCGGGCCGAACGTGGCGGGAATCTTCAAAGAGGAGATCCCCGAGAAGACCACCGAGGAACTCGAAGCCCTCCACATCGAGGAGATGATCGCCTCGTTCACGACCAACTATCCGGCGGGCCAGCCCCGGGTGAAGAACATCCAAAAGGCCGCCGGCATCGTCGACGGCACCATCGTCCCCTCAGGGTCGACCTTCTCGCTGAACGACGCCCTCGGCGGGAAGCGCAAGGCCGCCGACGGATGGGTCGTCGCTCCGGTGATCGAGGCGGGCGAGTATTCCGAAGCCCTCGGCGGCGGGATCTCCCAGTTCGCCACGACGATGTTCAACGCGGCCTTCTTCGGGGGCTTCCCGCTTCCGGAGTACAAGGCGCACACGTTCTACATCTCGCGGTACCCGATGGGTCGGGAAGCAACGGTTTCGTATCCGAGTCCGGATCTGAAGTGGGTCAACGACACCAACCACGCCGTCCTGATCCGCACGTCCGGAGGCGCGACCTCGGTCACCGTGAACTTCTACTCCCGCAAGATTCGCAACGTCACCGCGACGCCACCGGAGGTGCTCGAGGTGATCCCGCCGCCCGAGGAAATCGTTGTCGACCTCGCCGTGCCCCGTGGGACGAACAAGGTGCAGGAAGAAGGGGCTGAAGGATTCCTGGTCAAGGTGCGCCGCATCACCAAGGATCTCGACGGCAACGAGATCGGCAACAGAGCCTTCACGACGCGCTACAAGCCGCAGAAGCGGATCGTGGCCTATCACCCGTGCGACCACCCCGACCCCGCCAAGCGCACACCGCCCGAAGCGCCCGAGTGCGCGGCGCCGCCCCCCGAGACGACCACCACCACGATCCCGGCAGGCGCGGGCCCGCCCTAGTCGCCGAGCGCAGCGAGG
>DATDOY010000096.1:0-23153 GCA_035293045.1 Acidimicrobiia bacterium | reverse complement strand
GGTCGGAGTGGCACACGCCCGACGCCCCCATCTCGACCTTCACCTCGCCGGCCCGCGGCGCTTCGAGGTCGAGGTCGAGCAGCTCCATCGGCTGACCCATCGCGGAAAGTACGGAGGCCTTCGGCATGTCTGCTCCTATCGTCTCGGATGGTCGTCTTGGACGGTCGTGCTTGGGGAGGGTCGCCCCCCCGTCGTGATCGATGCGGCGGCGCAGGCCGCGATTCGGGCACGACTCTAGACCCGCGGGTCAAGAAAGGCCCATAGGACGGCCTCCGTCCTATGGGGGGACCGGGGGTCCGCCGGGTCGGCGGACGCGCCGCCGCTCTGCGTCTTCGCGCTCGGCCGCGGCGACGCCGTAGCCGGCGATCATCGAGGGCAGCAGGCTGAGCGTGGCAAGAACAAGACAGCCGACAATGGTCTGGATCATCCACCCGGGAAGATCCCAGTAGAGGGCGACGACGAAGACGACGAGCGCGAGGGCGAGGGCGCCGAAGCCGACCCTCCGGCCGGCGTCGATCCACACTCCGATGCGCTCACGCTGGGCGGAGATGGGGTCGGGTTGGGGCGGTCCGCCCCCCACCAGCCGGCCCGCGAGCTCTTCGAGCGCGGCCGCCACGGTGTGCGGCTCCACCAGCATGTGCAGGTGGCCGGCGTCGAGGGCGAGCACATCCCAGCCGAGGCGGGCGGCCGAGGAGGCGGCGTCCTCGTATCCCGCCGACAACAACAGGTATCCGCACGGGGCGTCGGGGAACGCCGCCGGCACCCGAACGCGCTCCTCGAACAGCCGCAAGGGGATCGGCGCCAGCTCGGCGGCGAAGGCGTCGCGGACCGCCTCGTCGGGGAGCAACGCGGCGAGGACGTCGTCGCCCCACCACTCGGCCCACGGCGGGACCCGGCCGTCCTCGGCCAGCCCCCGGATCTTGTCGGCGAAGGCGGGCGGCGCGTCGTCGAGGCGCGTGGCCTGATCCTTGGGAAGCCCGGCGTCGACGAAGACGTACGCAGCGACCTCGTTGGTGAGGTTGTCGCCCGCGGCGGGGAGAAGGGGCCCCGCGCCCGAATGCCCCACGAGCACCACGGGTGCGGTGCGGGTGCGCGCCTCGACGGCGACGCGGATCTGCTCGGCGTGGTGGTGGAGGACCGATCCCGCCGCGTCGTCGGGCGTCGTGAGGACCGGAACGACCACCGTGTGGCCTCGGCGCGAGAGCGCGTCGGCGACCGCCGACCACGTCAGTGGCCCCACCAGCGGGCTGTGCACGAGGACGAAGACGGGCGCTCCGGAGTCGGGTCCGTCGGTCACTCGAACGACCACCCGGCCCCCGCCATCAGCGCCTCGATGCGCCCGGGAAGCAGCTCGATGGCCAGGTGCGCGCGGGCGAGCTCGAGGTTGCGCTCGAGAGACGGCCCGATATCGCGCACGCCAGAGAGGACGGCGGCCACGGCGGCGGGGTCGTCGGACGACAAGAACGAAAACCCGAGGTGTGTCAGTTCGCGCAGCGCGGGGTAGTCGCCCGCGGCGAGCGGCCGGCCGAAGGCGACCGACTCGATGACCGGGTTGCCGAAGCCCTCCCACGTCGACGGGAACACGACGAGGTCGCACGCCGCGTACGCGTCGCGGATGGGTTGTGCGGGGGACCGAACCAGTTCGACGCGCGTGTCGCGTTCGGCGTCGTCGAGCAGGGATTCGAGCGTCGCCTCGTAACCGTCCTCGGCCGGACCCGGGAGCCAGTAGTGCACGATGTTGCGGGGCAGGCGCGCGTCGAGCGCCGCGCACAAAGCGAGGGCGCCCGGGAGGTTCTTGCGCTCGATCGCCCGCACCGGATGCAGGGCGAGGATGTCGCTCTCGCCGAGCCCGAGGCGTCGGCGGGTGGCCGCGCGATCGCCGGGCTCCGGTGCGAGGTCGAAGTGGTTGCGCACGACGTGGGCTTCGATACCCCGGTCGAGAAGCTCGCGACGCGAAAGCTCGTTGATCACCACATGCAGCGCGCCGTCGAGGAGCGGCGGCAGCTCGTCGACGTGCGCGAACTCGACGCGTTGCCAGGGAAGGTCGTGGTGGTGCAACACGACGCGAGGATGGTCGGCGAGCACCTTCGACACGATGCGGGCGCCGGGGAGGTTGAGGGGGAGCGACAGCAGATTCTCGATCACGACGAGGTCGGCGCCCTCGAACGCCGCTTCGACGAGCGCCGGCGACGGTTCGGCCGCCGCGCGCATCCGAAGCTCAGGGATCACGACGTCGTCGGAACGGCCGGCGTCGAGGATCTCACCCGCGACCCTTCGACACGAGAAGCCGAGCTTGGTCAGCGCCGACTCCCACTTGGCGGCTTCCACCGAGACGCCGTCGGTTCCACCGAGACGGAACGACGCGAACACGGCTGTGCGCGGACTCGTCACGAGATCATTCAACAAGCTCTGCTGTTCCACTTCTGACCCTCAGCAGTCTCCCAGGGTCAGCCGAGGCGCGGAAGTCGACGGTTGGTGGCGTCGAGCAGCGCCCGCGCCACCGCTTCCTGCTCCTGGTGCAGCCGCACGATGGCCGAACCCGAGATCACCTGCTCGTCGGGCGGGACGACGGCGACCACGGTGACCACGGCGACGTCGTTCACTCCGATGCGCACGATCTGCGCGCTGTCGACGTCGAGGCACTCCGCCGCGGGCAGCAGTTGGCGCAGGGCGTCGAGGGTGGCGGACGCGACGAGTCGGTGGCGCGCCATCGAGGCGATCGAGCCCTCGGCGAAGCCGACGGCCTCGGCGTCGTGCACGGCCAGGGTGACCCGCACCAGCGTGCGGAGTCCCGACGCTTCGGCGGTGATGCCCGAGATGACGGGTCGGGGCGCCGCCGCCATCGGATCGGCGCCGGCCCCGGCGTCGATCACGGCGCTCTCGAGTTGCACGACCGACACGATGCGCCGGTCGAGGTTGAGCCCGAAGCGAGCGAGCGCCACCGACTGCACGTCTCGCACGATCTGCTTCGCCGGCTTGCCCGGGCGCGCGAGCACGTGAACCTCGGTCGGAGTGCCGCCGTCGCCCACGATGCGGACGCCGGTGACGTCCGGAAGCCGCCCGAGTTCAGCTTCGACGTCGGAAAGTGCGGGACCGTCCATGCGCTGCCGAGCATAGGGGTGGCGGCTCGAAGTCCCGGGGACCGAGCGCTCGGCCCGCGTTCGTCACCGCGCGCGTTCAGACCCTCCGCCGACCGTGGACCGTCCGTGACATTCGAAAATTTCTTTGGCCCGATTTCCGATCAAACGGCAAATGCCCACTTGATCAACGCCGCCGGAACCGCAACACTCCGCATTCACCGCATCGACGGTTTATGGAATGGATGCGGGCGGAGTGGGTCCTCATCCGGACCTTGTGGGGCCTGCCCACGCACCAATTGGGAGGTGCGCTGGGAGGCAACGGCGGCATTTGAGTCTTTGACAACTTGACGCGGCGCGCCCTCATCAAGGCGGAGCCGGCAGGGCCTCGCACTTGGACGTGGCGTTCGGGAATCCGGACCCCGTCCTCAGCGAAGCGGACCCCTAAGCGAAGCGGATCATTGTCGGGAGCTTCCCGAGCACATGAACCGCCAAGGAGGGGTAATGAGAAAGGCCTTTGTACGGCTTGTCGCTACGGCGACGGTGATCGTGGCTTCCCTCGCCACCGGTGGCCTCGGCTACCAGTGGGAGTAGGGCGGACACGGTTCGCCCTCGGTTGACGGGTGGATTCACCCGTTTGGTGCCCACGAGGCCCTGCCGCCTTCGCCTTGGCGAAGGACCCGCGTCAAGCGTCGATCACACCGCCTTTCATGCCCAGTGCACCGGTCTCCTCGGGGAGGGGCAGGCCGAGCATGCCGGGAGCGACAACACCACAAGGAACCGACGGCCGCGACGGCCTGGCGCGTCGTATGCCGGCGGCTCAGCGCGCCTATTTGGCGGTGATCAGCGTGGCCGGTCTGGTGGTCACTGCACTTGTGGCGCGCCGTGGAATCCCCGATGTGGAGGCGTTCGTTGCCCTTGCGCTTGTGGCGTTGGGGGCCGAGTTGATCTGTGTCCGACTTCCAAGTGGGGCGACCGCATCGGCGCTGATGGTGCCGGTGATCGCGGGCGTCTATGCCCTTGGAGCCGACGGTGCGTATCTCGCCGGCGGACTCTTGGCCGGGTTTGGGGGCTTGTACCTCCCCGACATTCGCGACCGCCGGTTCGCCCGCCTCATCTTCAACAGCGCCATGCTCGTCTTGGCCGGGGTCGCCTCGGCGTCCGTGTTCTCGCTGTTCGATCCCGCCGCCGGCTCGTCGGTGCCGCTCTTCCTGGTCGCCACGATTCCGACTGCGGTGACGTTCGTCGCCGTCAACGTCGGCCTCCTCGTGCCCATGCTCGTGCTCGACCAGCGACGGCCGGCCCGCGAGTTCCTCGCGTCGCTGTCGCCGTTCCACGTGCAGTACATCCCGTTCGCCGTCATCGGAACCGGACTCGGCTGGGTGTATCTCACGACCGGTCCGCTCGTCATCCCCTTCGCCGTGGCACCCGTGCTCGTGGCGCGTCATACCTTCCGGTCATACCTGGCGCTGCGCGAAGCGCACGAGGAAACCCTGCGGACGCTCGTGCGAACCCTCGAGCGCAAGGACCCGTACACCGCGGGGCACGTCGAGCGCGTGGCGCGGTTCTCGCGCCTCATCGGCGAGGAGCTGGGGCTGTCGGAGCTGCGTCAGGAGCGGTTGCGGTACGCCGCGCTCATGCATGACGTCGGGAAACTCGTCGTTCCGAACGCGCTGCTCCGCAAGCCGGCCCGCCTCACCCCCGAGGAATACGAGCGCGTGCGCCTGCACGAGGCGGTCTCGGTGGAGCTGTTGCGGCGCGTCGACTTTCTCCGACCAATCGCCACGTCGGCATCGCCGCGTTATGCCCGCTACGACGCGCGCGGCGGACATGATCCGATCGAGCCGTACGCCATCGTCGTCGCGGACGCCTTCGACGCCATGACGTCCACCCGTCCGTACCGGCGCGCGCTTCCGCAGCATGTGGCCTTCGCCGAACTGCGCCGCCACGCCGGGAGCCAGTTCCACCCCGCCTGCGTCGACGCGCTCATCCGCGCAATCGAGCGTCGGGGTGAGCGTCACGGCCTGGGCCACGAGGCGGAGGTGGTCGTCTTCGACGCCGACCCGCCCGTGCGCGGTCCCGGCTCCGCCGGGCTCGGTGATCTTGCCCCCGAGTTCGAGCGGGCGCGATCGTCCGGGCGCGAGATTGATCCCGCCGGCAGGACGTCGTCGTGAACCTTTCGGTTTCACCTCCGCGCAGGGTTAGCGACCCGGGCGCTCCGGAGCTGCGCCTCGACGTCGCCATCGTCGTGGCGGCGGCATGGCTGCTCGCCGTGGCCGTCGCCGTGCGCGTCGGCGGCGGATGGGGGGAGACAGCGGTTATCGGGGCGTGGATGCTCGTCGGCGAGCTGTTGACGGTGCAGCTCGACGAGGGTGACGCGATCCCGCTCTCGCACGGATTGATGCTGCCCCTCGCGGTGGTCACCGGCGCCGCGGGGGTCGTGCTCGTCGTGGGATCGATCGTGCTGCTCGCCGCCGCGGTCCAAACGCCGCGGTCGCTACGGCGTGCCGCAACGGGCGTCGTGATGCGCGTGGTCAGTGCGCTCGCCGCGTGGGGCGCGTATCGCGGGGTCGTCGGCGTGACGGGGGTTCATCGCCCGGCGACGGCGCTCGCGGCCCTCGTCGCTGCCGGTGCCGCGCTGCTCGTCGTCGAAGTGATCATCCGGCGATTGCATGACGAGTCGTCCTTCGGTCGGGCCGGTGGGTACACGGCGGTGCTGGCGATCGGCGCGAGCGGGATCCTCATGGCGCTCGGTCTCCATGGCGTGGACGGACGCGGCGCGATGGGTCTGTGGGCGATCCCCGTCTTCGCCGTCCCCGCGCTGTCGGCCCGATGGGCCTTCGGACGCCTCCACGCCATTCGGCGTACCTATGACCAGACCGTGCAGGTCCTCTCGGTCGTGCCCGAGATGGGGGGACGCGTTCGGCCGGGTCACTCTCGCCGCGTTGCCGATCTCGCCCTTGACATGGCCGACCTCCTCGAGGTTCCCCGCGGCGGCGCCGTCGATCTCGAGCGGGCGGCGCTCCTCCATGCCCTCGGCTCCGTGACCCTCGACGACGGCCAGGTTCAGGTCATGCCGACACCCGAGGAGGTGGCGACCGCCACGTTCGGGGTCCTGCGCGATGAGACGCGGATGTCGGGTCCGGCTGGGCTCGTCGCCGGGATGGCGGGGGAGCCGGTGGCGGCCGACGATCAACTCGCCGCCGACATCCTCCGGGTCGCGGCCGCCTACGAGACGTTCGCGGGCGGGGATCCGGCGCGGGCGAGATCCGCCTTCGGGGCGCTCGCGGGGTCACCAGCGACCTCAGCGAGGGGGCGTTCGGCCTCAGGTCGCGGAGACCACCGCGTCCTCGCGGCGCTCGCGCGGGTAGTCGCTCGCCGATCTGCCGTCGGCGCCCGGGGCTGACGTCACGCCGCGAACCGCGGTCGCCGCCGTGGTCCGCACTGCGGGCGACGCCGACCGCATGGCGCGGAACACGAGATCGGCGAGGCCGACGCCAAGGATGAGATCGCCGAAGCTCACGTGGCGGTCGACGGGCTCGGGGACGGGGATGGTCTGGCCGAGCACCGGGAGCACGGCGTCGCCCTCCGCAACATGGATCGCCGACCGGTCGAGCGCGGCGCGCTCGGAGTCGGACGCGGCGTCGTCGAGTTTGAGCGGCATCCCGCCGTTGATGGCGACGACGAAGGCGTTGAGCGCGATACCCATCAGCACGACCGGCATCGCCCGGACGTGGATGTTGGCGACGCAGAAACCCGCCGCGAGCAGGATCGAGCCCAGCTGGATGCCCAGCGCGAGCGAGTCGGGCCACCCGTCGTCGGGATTGGAGAGAGCGAGCCCGAACCGGGCGGCGAGCGCAAGCACGACGAGCGGGGCGAGGCGGAACCGAGTGTCGAAGAGGCGGCCCGTCGACCCGCCCGTGAGGCTGCCGGCGACGAGCCCGGCGGCGACGGCGATGGCGATCACCTCCACAGGCCTCACCGTACCGGCGGGGGTTCTGATAGATACGGACCCGTGGCAGACCCGACGGTGAACATTCCAGACGAGGTCCAGTATTCGGTGGAGGGCGGGGTGGCCCGCGTGACGATCAACCGCCCCGACCGCCACAACTCGATGTCCTACGCGGTGATGCACGGGCTGCGGGCGTCGATGGTGGCGGCGCGTGCCGACGATGCGGTACGGGTTGTCGTGCTGAGCGGCGCGGGGGAGCGGGCCTTTTGCGCCGGCGCCGACCTCGGGGGCATCGGCGAGAACCCGAGCGCGGCGGAGGTCCACGATTCTCGCGGGATGCTCGCTGACCTGTTTCGTGACATGTGGGGGTTGGGCAAGCCGACGGTGGCGAAGGTGCGGGGCTACGCGCTTGCCGGCGGCTTCGGCCTCGCCCTGGCGTGCGATTTCGTCATCGCCGCCGACGACGCGCAGTTCGGCACCCCCGAGATCGACCGCGGCCTCTGGCCGTACATGATCACGGTGCCGCTCCTGCGTTCCATGCCGCCGAAGAAGGCGCTCGATTTGATGTTGACCGGTCGGCGGGTCGATGCGGCCGAAGCCGATCGAATCGGGTTCGTGACGCGCGTCGTCGCCGTCGCCGAACTCGACGCCGTCGTGGACGAGTTGTGCGCGACGCTCGTCGACAAGCCCCCCGTGATCACGCGCTGGGGGCGCGACGCGTTCTATCGCGTGCTCGACATGTCGGCCGACGACGCCCTCGCCTATCTCCAGCCCATGCTGTCGGTCACGACCTACACGGAGGACACCGCCGAGGGCATCGCCGCCTTTCTCGAGAAGCGCAAACCCCAATGGAAGGGCCGCTGAGGCTCCTACGGCGGCCCGTTCGGCGCACGGCGCACGGCGGCCCGTTTGTGGCACGGCGCACGGCGACCGCGCACGGCAGAGATCTGGTGTGAGTGCCTGCCCGGCTATTGCCGGGCAGGCACTCACACCGATGTACCCAAGCGCTCGGAGATCCCCGGGGTGTGGGGCCGTTCAACGGGCCCCTACGCGTCAGGTTGCCCGACGCCGCCCTCGCACGGGCCCTGGGGCTCGGGGGCCTGGGCCCCTCGCACGAAGGCGTCGACGAACTGCACGAGGCGGGGATCATCGGGCGAATCCAAGGGGAGCTGGCGGCCCCAGGCTGTCGCCACCACGGGTGAAGGGAGGCCCGGGAACGGGCTGACGAGGACCATCCCGCGGTCGTCGTTCTCGACGAGGTCACGGAGGGTTGCGACGGCGCCGGCGGGAAGGTCCGGCGCGTAGGTGACCCACACCGCACCGTGTTCGAGCGAGTGCACGGCGATCTCGTTCTGGACCGGCTCCGAATAGAACCCGCAGTTCTGCCAGGCGCCGCGGGTGTGCGGACCACCGGCGGGCGGGGTGTGGGGGTACTCGACGGCGCCGTCGACGTGACCCCCCTGGACCTCGAGCACCTCGACGCCGCTCGGTGGTGCGGGGCTCTCGACGGTGGTGGCGTCGTCCGCGTCGTCGGACCCGCCCCCCGCGGCGATGATCGCGATCACGCCGAGGGCGACCACACCGACGGCGACGGCGGCGAAGACGGCGCGCGAGTTGTTCGAGGACTTCTTCGGCTGACCCTTGGCGCTCATGGGCGCATCGTACGGGCTGGTGCGCCCGGGTACTGTCCGGCGGTGGACGGTCCCGAGTATTCCGGCGCGGTCGTGCATCGCATCGCCGTCGAGGCGCCCGACCGCCCCGCGCTCGTCGGGGACGGGGGCGCGTGCACATACCGCGCGCTCGCCGATCGGGTGAACCAGGCGTCGCGAGCGCTCGTGGCTCGCGCGGAGCCCGCAGCGGCGCGACCCCCCGGCGTGGCCTTGCTGTGCGCGAACCGGGCGGAGTTCGTCGAGGTGATCTACGCCTGCGAGCAGGCCGGGTTGTGCCTCACGCCGATCAACTGGCACCTCGGTCCCGACGAGATCCGGTACATCCTCGAGGATTGCGAGGCCTCGGTGTTCATCGCCGACGCACGCTTCGCCGAGGTCGCGGCGAACGTGGCGGCGACGGCGGAGCCGGCGCACCGTCTCGCGGTCGGCGGCGCCATCGACGGCTTCGAGTCCTACGACCGAGCGCTCGACGAGCAGCCGAGCGAACCCCTGCCCGACCCGACGCTCGGAACGCGCATGTTCTACACGTCGGGGACGACGGGGCGACCCAAAGGCGTGGTGCGGGAACTCATCCCGGGGACGGCCGAAGGCCTCGCCGCGCTGGCCCGGATGCGCGGAGGCGAACACGTTGCGCTCGTCACCGGTCCGCTGTATCACGCCGCGCCTTTGGCCATCAATCTTCAGCCCCCGATTTCGGCGGGGTGCGCGGTGGTGTTGGCCGAGCGGTTCGACGCCGAGGACACCCTCCGGCTCATCGACGCGCACAAGGTGTCCCACGTCCACATGGTGCCGACGATGTTCCACCGTCTCCTCGCCCTGCCGGCCGACGTGAGGGAGCGGTACGACGTGTCGTCGTTGCGCTACGTCGTCCACGGGGCGGCGCCCTGTCCCGTCCATGTCAAGCAGGCGATGATCGACTGGCTGGGCCCGATCGTGCACGAGTACTACGCGGCCACTGAGGGCGGTTCGGTGTCGATCTCCGCGGCGGAGTGGCTCGAGAAGCCGGGGAGCGTCGGGAAGCCCGTCGCGCAGGCCGTCGAGATCCGCGACGCGGACGGTCGCGCGTGCGGCCCCGACGAGGTGGGCACCGTGTTCTTCGAACGACCGGACGCCGGGTCGTTCGAATACTTCAAGGACCCCGACAAGACCGCGACGACCTACGACGGGTCAGGTCGGTGGTTCACCCTCGGCGACCAGGGCTACCTCGACGCCGACGGGTACCTCTTCCTCACCGGGCGGACGGCCGAGGTGATCATCTCGGGTGGCGTCAACATCTACCCGGCCGAGGTCGACGCGGTGTTGCTGATGCACGATGCGGTGGCCGACGCCGCGGTGGTTGGCGTGCCCCACGACGAGTGGGGTGAGGAGGTCAAGGCTGTCGTTGAGCTGAAGGCGGGACACGACCCGTCCGACGGCCTCGCGGAAGACCTCATGGCGTTCTGTCGCGATCGCCTGGCTCACTTCAAGTGCCCGCGCTCGGTGGACTTCGTCGGCGAGCTGCCGAGGAGCCCGGCGGGCAAGGTGCTCCGCACCCGGGTGCGCGACGGGTACCGCACCTGAGTGTGCCGACGTTGCCCCGTCACGCCTGGCCCCCAATGCATGTGTGAGTGTCTGCCCGCCCTCTGGGCGGGCAGACACTCACACATGAAAGAGGGCAGACACGCAGGCACGAAGGAGGGTGCCGCGCACGCCCGAGATAGCCTCCGCGGCCATGAGCGCGACTGGCGGTGGAGATCTGCACGACTGGGGGCCGCTCGTCGGCGACCTGGCGCAACGGCGCGAGCACGCGCTCGGCATGGGCGGCCCTGAGCGCGTCGAGCGCCAGCACGACCTCGGCAAGCTCACGGTCCGGGAGCGCCTCGACCTGCTGCTCGACGCCGGCACGTGGATCGAATACGGACTGCTCGCCGACCACATGGATCCGGGCTTCGGCGACCGCCACCTCGCCGCCGACGGCTGCGTCACGGGCATCGGCGAGATCGACGGCCGCCGTGTCGCCATCGCTGCGTACGACTTCACCGTCATGGCGGGCTCCATGGGCGCCGTCGGCGAGTTCAAGGTCGCCCGCATGCGGGAGCTATCGCTCCGCCAGCGCATCCCGATGGTCTGGCTGCTCGACTCGGCGGGCGCGCGCATCCAGCAGTCGTCAGGCTCCACCTTCGCCGGCGCGGGGGCGCTGTTCCGGGAGCAGGTCGCCATGAGCGGCGTCGTGCCGATGGTCGCGGCGATGCTCGGCCACTGCGCGGCGGGGACGGCCTACATCCCGGCCCTCGCCGACTTCGTCCCCATGGTGAAGGGCGTCTCGTCGATGGCCCTCGGGGGCCGGCACCTCGTCAAGGCCGCCGTCGGCGAGGACGTCACCGAAGAGGAGATGGGCGGCTCGCAGGTCCACACCAAGATCTCGGGTGTGGCCGACCTCGAGGTGGCCGACGACAAGGAGTGCCTCGAGATCGTCCGGCGCTATCTCTCCTACTTCCCGTCGAACAACGACGGGTCGCCGCCGGTCATCGAGTGCGACGACCCCGTGGATCGCCGCGCCGAGCAGCTCTACGAGATCGTCCCCACGGCGCCTCGTCGGGCGTACGACATGTATCGGGTCATCGACGCGGTGGCCGACGAGGGGTCGGTGTTCCCGATGAAGCCGGAGTGGGCGAAGAACGTCATCACGACGTTCGCCCGGATCGGCGGTCACCCCATCGGCATCGTTGCCAACCAGCCCAAAGTTCTCGGCGGAGCGCTCGACGTCGACGCCGCCGACAAGTGCGCGCGGTTCGTGTGGCTGTGCGACGCCTTCAGCATCCCGCTGGTGTTCCTCCACGACGTGCCCGGGTTCATCGTCGGGTCGGCGGTCGAACGGCAGGGGATCATCCGCCACGGGGCCAAGATGTTGTTCGCAGTGTCGGAGGCGACGGTGCCGAAGATCAGCGTGGTGCTCCGCAAGAGCTACGGCGCCGGCTACTTCGTCATGAACGGCCTCGCCTATGAGGCCGACTACATCGTGGCGTGGCCGACCGCGGAGATCTCGGTGATGGGCCCCGACGGCGCCGTCAACATCATCTTCCGCAAGGAACTCGAGGCCATCGAGGACGAGGAGGCGCGCACGGCCCGCCGCCTCGAGATGGCCGAGGAGATTCGGGCGACCATCGACCCGTACATCGCCGCCGGCCACGCTCGCATCGACGACGTGATCGACCCCGCCGAGACCCGCGCCGCCATCTGGCGCGGCTTGCAGGTCTCTCGCGACAAGCAAGTCGATCGGCCGTGGCGAAAGCACGGCGTGCTCCCGGTCTGACGGCCGACCGAGGGCTAGGTTCCCCGTTCCAGCCGAGGATCGATCCGGAGCACCCAGAGAGCGGAGAACCCCGATGACCCGATTGCACCAACGACCCCGATGGCTCATGCTCGCGGCGCTCGCGTCGCTCGCCCTCGTGACGGGCGCATGCAGCGGCGGTGACGATGGCGGCGGTCTGTTCGGCGGAGAGGCCGGCGACGCGCCATCGGTCGACGTGGGCGACGACTCGGGCGGCTCAGGCTCGGGCGACTCGGGAGATGACGATGCGGCGGCGAGCGGGGGCGGTGCGAACGCCTGCAAGCTGCTCACCGAAGACGACGTGGAGGACGCCGTCGACGCCGACGTGAACGCGCAACCGGGCGGCGACCAAACCTCATGCTCCTACGCGTCCGACCCGACCCAAGGGAACGGCGAGTTCGTGGTCGTCACTCTCACGGTCACGTCCGACGTCTCCGCCGGAGACCTGCGCAACTACGCCGAGCTCCAGTCCGGGTTCCTCGGTGAGGCGGAGGGCGCGCCGGAGATCGAGGACGTGTCGGGAGTCGGCGACGAGGCGTACGCCTTCGACGCCGGCATCGCCTACATCCTCTTGGTGAGCGCGAACGGCCAGATCTACACCGTGTCGGTGACCGGGCCGTCCTCGGCGGCCGACATCGCCAAGGATCTCGCCAAGACCGCGCTGTCGCGAGCCTGACGGGTCTGATCACCCGGAGCGCGCCAGGTACTCCTCCCACGTGACGGTGCCGACGGCGCGTTCCGGACAGGTGTGGACGCCGTCCTTCATGGCCCGCGCGCTCTTCCCGATCAGCGGGAGGGGCAGCGTGGGCCGGCGGCGTCCGTGGGCGCGCAGCCACGTCCGCACGAGATCGCGGAACGCCCTGACCTCGGGGCCCCCGGTGTCGGGGGCGCGGCCGGCCGGTCCGTCGGCGACGAGCGCGATGACCACGTCCGCGTACTCCGCCGTGTCGACGGGCTGGAACACGAACCCTGCGGCGACGGGCACCACGGGGAGTCTCGTCACCCGCGCAAGTCCCTGGTCGAGGAGGTCGTGGAACTGCGTGGCGCGAGCGATGGTCCACGGCACCGCGCCAGCCTCGACGATCTGCTCGGCTGCCCATTTGGCCCGGTAGTAGCGGAACGGGTGCCGATCGACGCCGACGATCGACGTGTAGAGCAGGTGCCCCACTCCGGCGTCGGCGGCGGCCTCGAGGAGCCGCGCCGTCCCCGCGACGTCGGTCTCGTTGGTGCGGCGGAAGGGGCTCGATGCCGCGTGCACGACCACCTCGGCCCCGTCGAGCGCGGCGCCGATGCCGTCGCCCGAGGTCAGGTCGCCGGTCACGAGGGTGGCTGCACCCACCTCGGCGGCGTCGGAGCGAGACAGGACGCGCACGACATGACCGGCGGCGAGCAGCTTCGGCACCAGCGCACGCCCTAGGCACCCCGTCCCCCCGGTCACCAGCACCGTCGCCACGGCCAACTTTGGCACGCCGCTCGCGGCGACGCCGGTCTAGTGTCCCCCGCCATGGCAGAGCATGAGGTGCGCGCCGAGATCACCGCGAACGTCTGGCAGGTCGCGGTCGAGGTCGGTCAAATGGTCGCCGAGGGCGACGAGATCGTGATTCTCGAGTCGATGAAGATGGAGATCCCGGTGGAGGCGCCAGTATCGGGCACCGTACGCGAGCTGCACGTGGCCCCCGACCACCAGGTGCAAGAGGGTGATCTCATCGCCATCATCGACGATGCGTAGCGCGGCCTGAGTCGCCGTGAGCATCGAGTGGGACGTGCGGGGCGAGGTGGGCCTCGCCACCATCAATCGGCCCGAGCGTCGCAACGCCCTCGACGCCGAGCACTGCGACGCCCTGCGCGCGGTGGTCGAGGCCGCCGATGTTCGCGCCCTCGTCATCACGGGGGAGGGGAGCGCCTTTTGTGCCGGCGCCGACCTCGGGACCCGCTTCGAGGACGGGCACGCGCCCGACCCGGCAACCGACGAGCGAGCCGATCCCTTTCACGACGTGCTCCAGCGGCTGCTCGACGCCGTCGTCGCGCATCCCGTGCCGGTGATCGCCGCCGTCAACGGCCCGGCGCTCGGGGCCGGCACTCAGCTCGCCACGGCGTGCGACCTGCGGGTGGCCGCGGCCGACGCCGTGTTCGGCATTCCGGCGGCGCGCCTCGGCATCGTGATCAGCGCGGCGAGCACGGAACGCATCGTGCGGCTCGTCGGCCACGCCGTCGCCGCCGAGATGCTCCTCACCGCAACTCGCTATGACGCCGCTGACGCACTTCGCGTCGGTCTCGTGCACCGGGTCGTCGACGACGCCCTCGCCGACGGCCTGAGCTGGGCGGAAGAGATCGCCGCCCTTGCCCCCCTGTCGCAGCGCGCACACAAGCGCACGCTCTCCCTGATCGCGGACCGCGGTGCGCTCGACCCCGCGGGGCTCGCCGAAGTGGGCGACCTGATCGCCGAGGCGGTGGCGTCCGACGACCTCCGCGAAGGCGTGGCGGCCTTCAACGAAAAGCGCCCACCCCACTTCGGCGGCCGCTGACTCCCCGCCCCCTCCCAACTTTGTTTCCTTTCTCACGCCATGTGCCGGCAGAGAAACAAAGTTCGCGATGGGAACGGCGACGGACGGCGTCCGGCGCTGCGGCACCAGCCGTACAACGACGGAACCGCATTGCGGCGCAGCGCTCCGAGCCGGGGTCCTTCACATGGGCTCGGAGCGGCCGGGTTTCCCGGCGATCCCGGTGCGTCCTTACACTCTCTCCACCGACGCCTCGCCGAGGACCGACTTGCGGTCCATCGCACGCTCAGAGAGTGGGAGTCCTGCAACCGCCTGCCGTCCGCCTCCGTGCCGCCGTCACCGTGCTTGGGCGCTTTCCGGCCCTCGCCGGGGTCGACCTCGACGTCGAGGAGGGCGAGGTGCTGCTGCTCACCGGCCCCAACGGCGCGGGGAAGTCGACGCTCCTTCGGCTGCTCGCCGGCCTCGCACCCTTGACCGGGGGAGAGGGCACCGTCCTCGGGCACGACCTCGCCACCGATCGCCGGGCGCTGCGTCCCCGCGTCGCCCTGCTCGGACACGAGACCTTCTGTTACGACGACTTGAGTGTCGTCGAGAACCTGGGGTTCCAAGCGCGCGCCATCGGGCGGGATGCGTCGGCGGCCGCGGCGGCGCTCGAGCGGGTCGGCTTGACCCGCCAGGCGGGCGTTCCCCACCGGCTCCTCTCGGCCGGCCAGCGCCGCCGGCTCGCGCTCGGCGTCGTGATCGTTCGGCACGCCGAACTGCTCCTGCTCGACGAGCCGCACGCCGGCCTCGACGCGCAGGGGCGAACGGTGCTCGAGGAGATCATCGGTGAGGCGTCCGGGCGGGGATCGGCCGTCGTCCTCGCGAGTCACGAGTTGGAACGCGCCCGCCCGCTCGCCGGTCGTGAGGTGGCGATGGCCGGGGGCCACGCCGCCGGGAGCGCTCCCGAGGCCTCCACCCCATCACGCGAGCGAGCGCTGCTGTGAGGTCTCGATGAGACGGTTCGCCGGTTCGGTGCTGCTCGTGGCGGGCAAGGACCTGCGCATCGAGGCGCGCTCGCGCGTCACCACCAACCAAGTGCTGCCGTTCGCGGGCATGGTGCTGTTGCTCTTCGCCTTCGCCCTCGACCCCGACCGGGGGCTGCTGCCCCGGGTGGCGCCCGGCCTGTTCTGGGTGGCGGTGCTCCTCGCCGGACTGCTCGCGGTGTCGCGCGCGTTCGGGATCGAAGCGGAGAACGGCGCCCGCGACTCGCTGCGCCTCTCTGCGCTCGACCCCGCGGCGATCTTCTTGGGCAAGGCCGGCGCCGTTGCCGCGCAGCTGCTGGTCCTCGAGACCGTGCTCGCCGTCGGCCTGTTCCTGTTCTACGACGTGGAAGCGAGGGAAGTGTGGTTGCTGGCGCTCGCCGCCGGCCTCGCGACCGCGGGGATCTCCGCGGCCGGTAGCGTCTACGGCGCCCTCGCCGCCGGGCTGAAGGTGCGAGAGACCCTCCTTCCTCTGCTTCTTCTTCCGGTGGTGGCGCCGGTCATGCTGGGGGCCACGAGGGCGTGGGAAGCGGCGCTCGGCGGGACCCCGTCCGACGCCTGGCCGTGGCTCCAGGTGATGGGCGCATTCGCGGTGCTCTACACGGCCCTCGGGGTGCTCGCCTTCGGGCCCCTGCTGGAGGAATCGTGAACGCAGTGACAACCGGCAACCCAGTCCGCCCCGGCACGCCGCGGGCGTGGCTCGCGCCCGTGTCGGGTGTCGTCGCCGCGGGTTCGCTGGTGGTGCTCGCGATCCTCGGCCTGTCGGTCGTGCCTCCCGACGCCGTCCAGGGTGACGCGCAGCGCATCATGTACGTGCACGTTCCCGCCGCCACCCTCGCCTACCTCGCCTTCGCCGTCACCGCCGTCGGGTCGGTCCTCTATCTGTGGCCCCGCACGCGCGCCCTCAAGTGGGATCGCCTCGCGGCGTCGTCGGCCGAACTGGGCGTGGTGTTCACCGGGCTCACGCTCGTGCTCGGGATGCTGTGGGGCCGGCCGGTGTGGGGCGTCTACTGGACGTGGGACGCCCGGCTCATCACCACCGCCGTCCTGTTCTTCTTGTTCCTCGGATACCTCGCGCTGCGGCGCGTCATCCCCGACCCGACGCTGCGAGCCCGGCGGAGCGCGGTGGCCGCGCTCGTCGCCTTCGCCGACGTCCCCATCGTGCATTACTCGGTGGAGTGGTGGCGGAGCCTCCACCAGGAGAGCACGCTGTTGCCCGACGGCCGCCTCGATCCCCAGATCGGCGGCGACCAACTCGTGGCGCTGCTGTGGGGGTTCGTGGCGTTTCTCGCCACCTATACCTTCTTGCTCGTGATCCGCTACCGACTCGCGGCCGCCGAGGAGGGACGCGAGGCGCGCACACTCGACGTCGCCATCGCCGAGCGCCGCGCCGAGGCTCTCGTCGGCACGACGGAGCGGGTCTGATGGACAACGCGGGGTACGTCTTCGCCGCCTGGGGCATCACCGGTGGGGTCCTGGCCACCTACGCCGCCGTCGTCCTCACGCGCCTGCGCCGGTCGCAGCGGGCGGCCGCCGCGGCGTCACCCC
The DNA here is from genome assembly GCA_035293045.1 of Acidimicrobiia bacterium. GTDB lineage: Bacteria > Actinomycetota > Acidimicrobiia > IMCC26256 > JACPCJ01 > DATDOY01. The sequence goes on along the minus strand of DATDOY010000096.1, from coordinate 6,073 downwards.
CCGAATCGGCGTGAGTTCCCCGACGGCTCCGTCCGCGACGTCCGCGCGCGGAACCCGGCTGCGCATCACCTACGCCGTGGCGCTCCTCGCCATCGCCGGCGCCGTCGGGTGGCTGGTGGTCGGGCCGCTGCGGTCGAACATCCAGTACTTCCGCACGCCGTCGGAGGCGCTCGCGTCGAAGGCAGACGACGGCGACCGCCGCTTCCGCCTCGCCGGCCAGGTGGTGGAGGGCTCGATCGAAAAGACCGCGGACGGCATGACCTTCGACGTCACCGACGGCGGGGCCACCGTGCATGTCGTCCACGCCGGGAACCAGCCCGCGCTGTTCAAGGACGGCGCGCCCGTGGTGTGCGAGGGGTCGTGGAAGGGCGATCGATTCGCGTCCGACCGCCTCCTCATCCGTCACGGCAACGAGTACCGCCCGCCGGACGTCACGACGACCGCGCCCAACTCCGGATGAGAGCGGCGCTCGGAACGCTCGCCGTCGCCGTCGGGCTCAACGCCTCGCTGCTCGGCGTGGTGATCCTCGCCCGCGGCCTGCTGCGCAACGACCGGCGCTTGCTGGTCGCGGGCCGGCGTTTCGTGTGGGTGCTGCTCGGCGCCGCGGTGGTCGCCGTCGGGGCGATGGAGTGGGCGCTCATCTCGCACGACTTCTCGCTGCGCTACGTCGCGGAGAACCACGCCAGGGCGACGCCGGTGCTCTTCACGATCAGCGCGCTGTGGGGGGCGCTGGAAGGCTCGATCCTGCTGTGGGGCCTCGTGCTGGCGGGCTACTTGGCGTTCGTGATCCGCAAGTTCCGCGACCGCGCCGACGACCCGCTGGTCGCGTGGGCCACCCTGACCGGCCTCGTCGTGGCGGCCTTCTTCTTCGGGATGATGATCGGCCCCGCCAACCCGTTTCGGGTGATCGAGGGGTTCACGCCGACCGACGGCTCGGGGCCCAACCCCCTGCTCCAGAACCACCCCCTCATGGCGTTCCACCCGCCGATGCTCTACCTCGGGTACGTGGGGTTCACCGTCCCCTTCATGTTCGCCGTCGCCGCGCTCGTCACCGGCCGACTCGGCGAGGGATGGCTCGTGGCCACGCGGCGGGCGACGCTCGTGGCGTGGGGCTTTCTCACGCTCGGCATCATGCTGGGCGGGTGGTGGAGTTACGAGGTGCTCGGGTGGGGTGGGTACTGGGCGTGGGACCCCGTCGAGAACGCGTCGTTCCTGCCCTGGCTGACCGCCACCGCGTATCTCCACTCGGTCATGGTCCAGGAGCGGCGCGGGATGCTGCGCGTGTGGAACCTGTCGCTGCTCATCGCCACCTTCTCTCTCACCATCCTCGGCACGTTCCTCACCCGATCGGGCGTCGTGAACTCGGTGCACTCCTTCACGCAGTCGGCCATCGGCCCGATGCTCCTCGGCTTCCTCGGCGTGGTCGTGGTGACGGGCGTCGGTCTCATCGGTTGGCGCGGCGATCGCCTGCGCGCCCCCGGACGCATCGACTCGCCCATCTCGCGTGAGGGCGCCTTCCTCGCCAACAACCTGTTGTTTGCCGGGTTCGCCTTCGTGGTGCTGCTCGGCACGGTGTTCCCGCTCGTCGCCGAGGCGTTGAACGGCACGCAGCTTTCGGTGGGCGAGCCCTACTTCGATCGGATGACGCTCCCCATCGGCATCACGCTGTTGTTCCTCATGGCGGTGGCGCCGGCGCTGCCGTGGCGGGCGGCGAGCACGGGGGTGTTGCGGGCTCGCCTCGCGGGGCCGGGGTGGTTCGCCGCGGCGACCATGCTCGCCCTCGCGTTGCTCGGCGCCCGGGGCGTCGCGCAGATGCTCGCCTTCGGGCTCGCGGCCTTCGCCGTCGCCGGCATCGTGCGCCAGGTGTGGATCGCGGTGCACGCCCGCATGCGGGCCGACGGCTGCGGACCCCTCCGCTCACTAGTGCGTGTCGTCGGCGGGAACCGTCGCCTCTACGGGGGCCTCGTCGTGCATCTCGGCGTGGTCATGGTGGCGGTGGCTTTGGCGGCCTCGCAGGGGTATGCGGTCAAGCGCGAGTTCACGTTGGCGAAGGGGGAGTCGGCCTCGGTGCGCGACTACACGATCACCTACCTCGGGCGCGAGGTGAGCGTTACCGGACAGAAGCGCACGGTGGCGGCGCGGGTCGCCGTCGAGAAGTCGGGGCGCCACCTCGGCGTGTATGCGCCGGCGGTGCAGATCTTCCCGAATGCCACCCAGGCCATCGGGACGCCGTCGGTCCGCACCGGGCTGACCGAAGACCTCTACCTCACGCTCGTCAATGCGCCGGTGGCGAGCGACGCGGAGACCGAGGACGTCACCATCGGCGTCGGCGTGAACCCGATGATCCTGTGGCTGTGGATGGGCGGCGGGCTCCTGGGCCTCGGCACCGTGGTGGCGGCGTGGCCCTCCCGGCGGCGCCGAGAGGACGAGCCGCGGGTGCCGTCGGTCGGGGATGCGGGGCCGGAGCCCGAGCCGGTTCTGGAAGGCGCGCTGCGATGAACAAGCGGGTGGTGCTGATCTCGGCGGGGGCGGTGCTCGCGGTCTTCCTCGGGTTCTCGGTGGTGCTGGCGCTCCAGCTCTCCGACGGGTCACCCGATTACCAGGGAACGGCGCTCCTCGGCGATCCGGTCCCTGCGCTCGAGCTGCCGCTGCTGCCCGCCGTCTCGGGCGAGGACGCTGGGGTCGTTGCGCTCGCCGGCCTCGACGGGGTCGCCATCGTCAACTTCTTCAACTCGTGGTGCATCCCGTGCAAGGAAGAGGAGCCGGCGCTCAAGGCGTTTTTCGCCGCCCACCGCAACGACGGCGACTTCCAGATGATCGGGATCGTGCGCGACGACACCGAGGGGGCGGTGCGAAAGCTCGTCCAGAGCCACGACCTCGAGTGGACGATCGTGCTGGACCCCGGGGCGCGTGCATCGGTCGACTTCGGGACGACCGGCCAGCCCGAGACCTTCGCCATCTCCGCCGACGGGAGAGTCGTTGCCCTGCACCGCGGGCGCGCCACGATCGACGACCTCGAGGGCATGCTCGCGATCGCCCGGCGGTCCTGAGTGGACCCGATGCGCCGTCTCGTTCCGCTGCTGCTCGTCGCTGGAGTCGCCGTCGTTGCCTTGGTGGTGGCGGCCGGGTCGGAGTCGCGTGACGACTCGCCCGAGGCGCGCGTGGAGCGCATCAGCGAGCAACTCAGATGCCCGACGTGCCAGGGGCTTTCGGTGGCCGACAGCCCGGCGTCGACGGCCCGCGCCATTCGTGACGACGTCGCGCGCCGGGTCGCCGTTGGGGAGAGCGACGGGGAGATCAAGCAGGCCTACGTCGATCGGTATGGCGAGTGGATGTTGCTCCGGCCGCAGTCGTCGGGACTCGGCGCATTGTTGTGGGCGGTGCCGATCGCGGTGATCGTCGGAGCGGGGGCCGCCTTGGCGCTGGCCTTCCGGCGCTGGCGCTCCGCGCCTGTGCTCGAACCGAGCGACGCCGACCGAGCGCTGGTGGACCGAGCCCTCGCCGACCGCGCCCGTACCGAGGGTGACGAGTCATGACGATCGAGGACGAGCGCGAGTTTCTGCTGCGCTCGCTCGACGACCTCGAGCGCGAGCGTGCCGAAGGCGGCCTCGCCGACGACGACTACCGCCGGCTTCGCGACGACTACACGGCGCGGGCGGCGGCGGCGCTGCGGTCCGACGGCGAGGGGGCCGACGGGGTGGTGGAGGACAACGCGGGCGGGCGCCCGCGATCGGTGGGCCGCGCGCTCGCCGTGGGGGGCGTCATCGTGGCGTTCGCCGTGGTGGCTGCCGTCCTGTTGACCCGTTCGCTCGGGGAGCGGCTGCCGGGGGAGTCGGTGACCGGGAACGACCAACTCGGTTCGGAGTACGACGAGGTGATGGCCCAGGCCGACCGGCTGATCTCGGAGGGCGAGGGGGCCGACGCCCTCGAGGCCTACGACCGCGCCGCGCGGATCGACCCGGGTGCGGCGGCACCGCGGGCCCGTGGGGCGCTCATCGTGTTCCAGGCCGGGTTGATCGACCAGGCCCTCGCGCGCCTCGACGAGGCGTCGGCGGCCGACCCCGAATACGCCGAGACGTGGTTCGTGCGTGGCATCGTGCTGCTCCAGGGAAGGGGCGACTCCGCCGGAGCGCGTGCCGCCTTCACCCGATGCCTTGAACTTGATCCGGAAGGTCCGTACGCGGAGGATGCCCGCGTGGCCCTCCGGGAAATCGAGGCCCGCCCGACCGACGAAGTGCCCGACGAAGATGAAGTGCCCGACGAACAGGAGAACCCGTGAGCAAGCCGCCCGCGATGCAGATCGACACCAACACCATCTATCAGGTGCTCCTCCAGACGTCGCGGGGCGACATCCTCATGGAGCTCGACCCGGGGCTCGCGCCCAACACGGTCAACAACTTCGTGTCGCTGGCGCGTGACGGCTACTACGACTCGCTCACCTTTCACCGGGTCGTCCCCGGGTTCGTGATCCAGGGCGGCGATCCGACGGGAACGGGGACGGGCGGCCCGGGCTACAAGTTCGCGGACGAGCCGGTGAAGGGCGAGTACACGCTCGGCGCCGTGGCCATGGCCAACGCCGGTCCCGACACCAACGGGTCACAGTTCTTCATCTGCATCGAGGACTGCCGCCGCAAGCTCGAGTCCCTGTACAACCTGTTCGGCTACGTGATCGAGGGCATCGAGGTCGCGCAGTCGATCCAGGTCGGCGACACGATGGACTCCGTCACCATCACCGAACGCGCCTCCGACTGATCGCCCCCGACCCCACCATGGTCCACCCCATGGCCCCCCTCATGGTGTGAGTGTCTGCCCGGCGTGAGCCGGGCGATTTCAAGGGATCACTGCAACGGACTGTCGAGTCGCTCAGGCTTGAGCGACTCGACAGGAGGTTGTGGTGGGACGACGACGGTGGGTAAAGCTCGACGACCAAGTGCGGCGACAGGTACTCAGGTTCGCTGCAGAGGGCCTCACGTACGAACAGATCAAGGGCCGCATCGACATCTCTGACGGCACGATCGCCAATGTGCTGCGGCCCCACGGCGGGGTGATCCGGCCCGAGCTCTGGCACCCTTCGCGTTTCCGACTCTCGCTCGACGAGCGGGTCGAGATCTACGTCGGCCTCGGGCTTGGCCGGTCGCTGACCGAGATCGCGGTGGGGCTGGGCCGCTCGACCTCGACGGTGTCGCGGGAGGTGGCGAACAACGGCGGGCGAGATCGCTACCGGCCCTTCGTTGCTCACCGCCGGGCCTGTCGCCTGGCCCGCCGCCCCAAAGAGCGCAAGCTCGCCTGCCCCCGGCTCCGGGACCGGGTAGTTGCCGATCTGAACACGCTGTGGTCGCCTTGGCAGATCGCCCGCCGGCTGCGGGCCGACTATCCCGACGATCCGGAGATGTGGGTGTCGCACGAGACCATCTACAAGACCCTTTACATCCAAGGCCGCGGCGAGCTGCGCCGGGAGCTGACCCGGTGCCTGCGCACGGGCCGGGCCACGCGACGCCCCCAGGGCCGGGCCGTCCAGGGGGCCCGGATCTCCAAGATGGTGATGATCTCCGAGCGTCCGGCCGAGGTGGCCGACCGGGCGATCCCCGGTCACTGGGAAGGCGACCTCATCATGGGCAAGGACAACAAGAGCGCCGTCGCCACCCTCGTGGAGCGGTCCACCCGCTACGTGCTCTTGGCCAAGATCAAGAACCACAAGGCCGAGACCGTGCGCGACGCCCTTCTCGAGCGAGTGGAGACCCTTCCCCACCACCTGTGGCGCTCTCTCACCTGGGACCAGGGGACCGAGATGGCCAAGCACATGGAGTTCACCCAGCTCACGGGGATCCAGGTCTACTTCTGTGACCCTCACAGCCCCTGGCAGAGAGGGTCGAACGAGAACACGAACGGGCTGCTCCGCCAATACATGCCCAAGGGAATCTCACTCCGCGGCTTCACCCAGGACGACCTCGACGCCATCGCCGTGTCGCTCAATGGTCGTCCACGTGAGACGCTGAACTTTCAGACACCAGCCGAGCGTCTCGCCGAGTTGTTGCGATGACCGATTGAAATCGCCCCGGGCAGACACTCACAC
>DATDOY010000095.1:0-5857 GCA_035293045.1 Acidimicrobiia bacterium | reverse complement strand
CCTCACGCTCGCGCGTTGAACTTCGTCATCGCCGCCTCCGCGCCCTCGCGCACGATGGTCTCGACGGCGTCGGCTGCCACCTCGATGGCGACGTCCATCTCGTCGCGCTCGCGCTTCGAGAATCTGTCGAGCACGTGGTTGGCGCCCTGACGCGGATTGGGCGGCTTGCCGATCCCGATCCGCACCCGCAGAAAGTCTTGCGTCTTCAAATGCTGCTGGATCGACCGCAACCCGTTGTGCCCGGCCAGGCCACCCCCGACCTTCACGCGGACGACGGTCGGCTCGAGGTCGAGTTCGTCATGCACCACGACCAACTGCTCGGGCTCGACGTCGTACCGGTCGACCAGCCGGCGCAACGCGAGGCCCGACTCGTTCATGTAGGTGAGCGGGATCCCGAACGCCACGCGGTGGCCGTCGATCGACACCTCATCCGACGTGGCCTGAAACTTCAGCGGGCGCAGGTGCGCGCCGTGTCGACGCGCCAAGAGCAACACGGTGTCGGCGCCCACGTTGTGGCGCGTGCGCTCGTATTCCTTCCCCGGGTTTCCGAGACCGACGACCAGCACATCGGCCGGAGTGCCGCGGCGCTGCCGCCGCAGCATGGGCTACTCGTCTCCCGCGGTCTCTCCGCTCGCGTCGCCGCCGTCGCCACCCTCGGAGTCGCCGCCGTCGCCACCCTCGGAGTCGCCACCCTCGGAGTCGCCTTCGCCTTCGCCCTCGTCGCCGGCCTTCGCCGCCGCCAACTGACGCAGCGCGGAGAGTTCCTCGTCGGAGAGGCCCTCGAGCTGCGCCAGCTCCTCGGCCGAAAGCGTGACGGCCTCCTCGCTGATGCGGGGAACCAGGCAGTTCACGACGACGGCTTCGGGGTCGTTCAGAATCTCGACGCCCTCGGGCACGTCCAGGTCGGACACCCGCTTGGCGTCGCCGACGCCGAGATCGCTGACGTCGATCTCGAAGTTCTCGGGGATCTCGCGCGGCTTGGCGCTCACGGAGACGGTGAAGAGCACGTGCTCGAGCACGCCGCCCTCCTTGGCCCCGATCGGCTCGCCCAGCACATGCACGGCCACGTCGGCCTGCACCGCCACGTCGGCGCGGATCCGCACGAAGTCGATGTGCATCAGGTCGCCCTTGATCGGGTGGCGCTGCACCTCTCGTGCCATCGTGAGCAGGCCGCCGCTGCCGTCAACCTCCAGGTTGATCAGGGCGTTCACCCCGACCCGGTGGATCACGTGCATCATCTCCTGCTGGGAGACGCTCACCTGGACGGGCTCGGATTCGAGGCCGTACACGACGGCGGGGACTTTTCCGGACCGGCGGAGGCGGCGCGCGGGCGCGCTGCCCTTCTCGGGGCGCGGTTCGGCTACCAAGGTCACTTCACGCATGCCTGAAGGCTACTGGTTGTAGCCCCGAAAAATCTCGCTGACCGACGTGTCCTCGAACACGGCATCGAGGGCGTCGGCCACCACCGAGGCCACCGACAGCACCCGCAGGTTGTCGAACCGCTTGGTCTCAGGCACGGGAACCGTGTTGGTCACGACCACCTCACGCACCGGGGCGTTCTTCAGACGATCCACGGCGGGATCCGACAACAGGCCGTGGGTGGCGGCGATATACACCTCCACCGCCCCCCGCTCCTTCAACAGTTCGGCCGCGCTCGCCATCGTGGCGGCCGTGTCGATCATGTCGTCGACGAGGACGCACGTGCGGCCCTCGACCGTCCCGATCACCTCGATCGCTTCGGCCACGTTGTGCGTGCCCGCCGGCCGCCGCTTGTCGATGAAGGCGATGTCGGCGTCCAACTCGTTGGCGAAATGGCGAGCGAGCTTGCCGCCACCCGCGTCGGGCGCCACCACCGTGACCGCTCCGTCGATCACCGACGTGAGGTAATCGGTGAGGACCGGCAGCGCGCGCAGGTGGTCAACCGGCATGTCGAAGAACCCCTGGATCTGGCCCGTGTGCAGATCGACGGTCACGAGGCGGTCGATGCCCGCAACGCTGTACATGTCGGCCACCAGCCGCGCCGTGATCGGCTCGCGCCCCTCGGCCTTGCGGTCCTGGCGGGCGTACCCATAGAACGGACACACCGCGGTGATCCGCTTGGCCGACGCGCGCTTCGCTGCGTCGATCATCACCAACTGCTCGAAGATGTTCTCGTTGATCGGCTCGCTGTGCGTCTGGAAGATGAAGACGTCGGCGCCCCGGATGCTCTCCTCGTACCGGCAGTAGATCTCGCCGTTGGCGAACGTCGACAGCTCGACGTCGCCGAGCGGCACGCCGAGATGCTGCGCCACCTCCTCGGCCAGCGGAAGGTTCGACCGCCCGCTGAACAGCATCAGTCGTTTCTTGGTGACGAGCTCCATGGTCACGACTGATCGTCTCCCTGCTCGCGCGGTCCCTCGGCCTGTCCCTCGGCCTGTTCCTCGGCCTCTTTCCCGGCCCGTTCGTCAGCCGGGGCGTCCTCAGCTTCGCGCTTCTTGGCGTCGACCCACCCCTCGACGATCTCGGCGGGGACGCCCTGAGCCTTCGCGCCGGCCGGAACGTCCCGCGTCACGACTGCGCCCGCCGCCACATACGACCCCTCGCCCAACTCGACCGGCGCCACGAGCACCGAGTTGCTCCCGGTGTTGGCGCCCTTTCCGATCGTCGTCTGGTTCTTGCGCTTCGTCGCGCCCTCGTAGTTCGCGACGATGGTTCCCGCTCCGATGTTGGCGCCCTCGCCCACTTCGGCGTCGCCGACATACGAGAGGTGCGGAAGCTTCGCCCCCTCGCCGACTTCGGCGTTCTTCGTTTCGACGAACGCCCCCACCTTGACATCCGGACCCAACCGGGTCCCGGGCCGCAGGTGGGCCCACGGCCCGACCGTCGCGCCGTCGCCGATCTCGGCCTCGGTGGCGACCGTGAACGTCACCGTTGCGTTCTCACCCACGTACGTGTCGACGAGACGCGTGTCGGGCCCCACGACCGAGCCCGGTCCGACGCTCGTGCGGCCCTCGAGGACCGTCCCCGGAAGGATGCGGACCTCGGGCGCGAGGTCGACGGACGCGTCGACATATGTGCGGTCGGGGTCGACCATCGTCACCCCGGCCTTCATCCAGCGCCGGTTGATGCGCGTCCGCAGCTCGGCCTCCGCCGCGGCGAGTTGCGCCCGGTCGTTGACCCCGAGCGCCTCCGCGGTGTCATTGGCCTCGACGGCGATGACGTGGTGGCCCGCCTCTGCGAGCACACCGATGGCGTCGGTGAGGTAGTACTCCCCCTGCGCGTTCTCCGGCGACAGGCGGCGCAGCGCGGGAGCCAGGAGGTTGCGCCGGAAGCAGTACACCGACGTGTTGATCTCGTCGATCTCCCGCGTGGCCGCGTCGGCGTCGACGTGTTCCACGATCCCCGCCACGCGGTCGTCCTTGCCCCGCACCACCCGGCCGTAACCCGTCGGGTCGTCGACCCGGGCCGTGAGCACCGTCGCGGCGACGTTCGCCTCGCGGTGAGATGTAGCGAGGGCGGCGAGCGTTTCGGGCAACAGCAACACGTGGTCGCCCGGGAGCACCATCAGGTCGTCCTCGACGTCGTCGTCATCATCGAACAACGTGAGCGCGGCCGACACGGCGTCGCCGGTTCCCCGCTGCTCGCGCTGCTCCACGAACTCGATGGGGATCTCGGCCGAGAGCTGTTCCTGCAGCGCCTTGGTCACCCGCTCGGCCTCGTAGCCGACGACCACCACGATCCGCTCGAGCGGCAACTCCGACAGGGCATCGATCACGTGGAACAGCATCGGACGGCCGCACAACGGGTGCAGCAACTTCGGCGTCTCGGAGTGCATGCGCGTGCCCTCGCCCGCCGCCAAGACCACCGCAGCAAAGGGCCGGTACCCGCTCATCTCTCGCCTTTCTCTTCCATTCGGTCTTGGCCATTCGGTCTTGGCCATTCCGCCATTTCGGGCTCGGGGGCCAGGGATCGAACCCGGAATTCGAGGACCAAAACCTCGCGTGTTGCCCGTTACACCACCCCCGACAGGGCTGGGCCGAACCGGGTCGACCCCGAAGGGCAGGCCCCGCAGAGCCACACTCGACACTACCTTTCCATTCCGGTGCCGCCGATCCGCGTAATCACGATCGCCCTGGTCGCAACCCCCGCCGCCGCGCTCGCCGTCCTCGTCGGCCCGGCGGCGGCGCTCGCGGGCGTGTGTGAGACCCCGACCACCAAGGCGGCCGCAGGCACCGTGGCCTTCGTCGGCGAGGCGCTCGACGGCATCGCCGACCCCTCGAGCGGCGAGCTCATCTCGCCGGCCACGTTTCGCGTGGAGCGATGGACCACGGGCGACGGGCCGGACGAAGTCCGCGTGCAGACCGGCATCACCCTCGACGGCACCCTGATCCAGAGGTCGTCGATCGGGATCGCACCGCGCGCCGGCGAGCGCTGGAGAATCCGTGGCCGCGCCAACGCTGACGGCATCCTCGAGACGTCCACCTGCGACGGATCCGAGCGGGTGATCTCGTCGGTCCCCGACGAGATCGATCCGTCGGAGACGACCCTCGCCCCTGAGTCCGAACCCGCCATCCCCGCGCCCGGCGACGACCGGATTCTCTCGCTCGCCGTCGCCGCGGCCGGTGGCACCGCGCTGGCGATCAATCTGGGGCGCCGGAGGCCGTAGAGGACCAGCAACCCGCTTCGGACGGAGCGGCCGCGATCGACAACCGTGCGAAGTCGGCCGCCGCCCGAGCGATGGCTTCGGCGCGTGCACCGTCGTCGGTCACCACGAAGTACGCGGAGCCGCTCCCGGCGAGAACCGGTGGCAGTCCCGCGACGCGTTCGAACGCGGCGCGGAACTCCTCGAGCTCTGGAGCGACCACGAGCGCGGCGGGCTCGAGATCATTCACCAGCGTCGCCGCGACCTCCCCGAGGACAGGGGGCGCAGCGACCACCCGCGACGACGCCGGCGCGTCGAGCGCATCCCAGGCCGCATAGACGTCCGCCGTCGCCAGCGAAATCTCCGGCACGGCCACCACCGCCCACCAGCCGCCCACAAACGCCAACGGCTCCACCACCTCCCCGCGTCCTGAAACCCGATTCAGGCCGCCCCGGAGACACACCGGCACGTCCGACCCAAGACCGGCGGCGACCCGGGCGAGCGCATCACCAGTGAGGCGGCGGTCGAGCGAGAGATCGTTCAGGCACGCCAGCACCGCCGCGGCATCCGCGGAGCCGCCGCCGAGCCCGGCCCCGGTCGGGATGGACTTCTCGAGCCGGACGCCGAGGGGCGGTCGATCCATCCCGAGTTCGGCATAGAACGCGTCGACGGCGCGCACGGCGAGGTTGGTGTCGTCGGTCGGGACGTCGTCGACGACGCCCGTCACCTCGAGGAACGGTGCTCCGCTCACCACAACCTCGACCTTGTCGGCCGGTGCGGTGAGCGCCGCCATGACTCCTTCGACATCGTGATAGCCGTCGCCGCGTCGACCCAACACGCGAAACGAGAGGGTGAGCTTGGCTCCGGCGTAGACGGGGCTTCCCGTCATCACCCCACCACCCTCGCCAGGCTCGCCCACTCGTCCAACGTGAGCTGCTCAGCGCGAGATCGCGGATCGATCCCCGCCTCGGCGAGCGCCCGCTCCGGGTCGGCGATGTGCGCGGCCAACGCGCGCCGCAGGGTCTTGCGCCGCTGGCCGAATCCGGCCCGAACGACCTCGAACAACCGCGCGGGTGAGGGCACATCGACCGGCGGCGCGGCACGTCGATCTAACCGCACCAGCACCGACTCCACCCGGGGTCGCGGCACGAACACCGTCGCGGGCACCCGGGCGACGACCGACGCCTCCGTGTAATAGGCGACCTTCACGGAGATGCCGCCGGCTGCGCGCGTGCC
>DATDOY010000094.1:0-5393 GCA_035293045.1 Acidimicrobiia bacterium | reverse complement strand
GAGGACCTTCTCGAGCCCGCTCACATGTTCTTCGAGCACCGCCAACGACATGACCGACCCACTTGCTCAACCGCTTGCTCAACGATGGGGACCGGGGAAGTCGACCCCTTGAATATACGAACACCAGTTCGCCTTGTCAAGCGATCCGGTGAGGAATTTTGGAGGCATTTCGAAGCCGGGCATGCCGGTCCGAGGCCACACCGTCGGGCCGCTGCGGTGGGTATGGTCGGCTCATGTCTCGGCGCAAGCGGCGGATCGTGCTGGTTCTGGCGGCCGCGCAGGTCGTAGACGCGATCGGGAACGCGCTCGTCCCCAAGGCGAAGGCCGCAGCCCACCTCGACCACCTCGGTGTGCCCGACCCGCTCAGACCCCTTCTCCCCGTCATCAAGGTCGCCGGATCCGCCGGCCTGCTTCTCGGGCGGAGGGTGCCCCGGCTGGGCGTGCTCGTGTCGGCTGGCCTCGTGGCCTATTACACGGCCGCCGCGCAATACCACCTCGGCGCGGGGGACCCCCCGCGCAAGGCCCTGCCAGCGGTGGCATTCGGCACCGCAGCGATTGCAGTGCTCGTGGCAACGGACTCCGAGTAGCTCCGGAGATAGCCCTCGTGGCGGCCGGCTACCGCCAGTCGGCGCGGGCGAGGCGGTAGAGCACGTGGCGATGGAACGGGCTCGTCGGGTCGACGCGGGGATGGTCGAAGTCGTCGTCCGGGTTCCGGACCATGCCCAGCCGCTCCATCACCGCCCGCGAGCGCAGATTGGCGGGAACGGTGAACGAAACGATCTCGTCGAGGCCGAGGTCCTCGAACCCGAAGCGGATCGCTTCCCGCGCGCCTTCGGTGGCATATCCACGTCCCCATTGGTCGGCGGCCAAACGCCAACCGATCTCGACGGCGGGCGTGAAGTGCGCCGGCCAATCGGTGAAGTTGAGCCCCACGAATCCGACGAAGGGGGAGCGGAGTTCCGGCGGATCGACAACCTCCACGGCCCACAGGCCGTAGCCGTGCTCCTCGAACCGCTGCTCGAAGCTCTCGACGAGCGCCGCCGTCTGGTCACGGTCGAGCGTGGCGGGGAAGTGCTCCATGACAACCGGGTCGGCGTTCATCGCCGCGAACGGATCGACGTCGGCGTCGCGCCAGCGGCGAAGGAGCAACCGAGGCGTGGCGAGCCGCGGTCCGGCGCCCTCGCTCATGTCCTGCTCAGTCGGGGCGCGGCTCGGCGGGGGTCGCCACGTCGGGTTCCGGCGGGCCGACCCGGCTCCGGTACTCCATGTAGAGCGCCTTGACCGTGCCGACCAGCGGGGTGGCGATCAGCGCACCCGGCACGCCCGCCGCGGCACCCCCGGTGAGTGCGGCCAGCATCGTGGTCGGCGGCGACAGATCGACCCGTTCGCCGACGATGGCGGGCTGGAGCACGTGGTTCTCGATCTGCAGGTAGACGATGAACAGCACGGCGGCGATCAGGCCGATCGTGAGGCTCTGGGTCACCGCAAGGGTGACAAAGACGGCGCCCCCGAGAAAGCCTCCGATCTGGGGGATCAGGTCGGTGATGAACACCCAGATCGCCGCGAGCGGCGCCAGCGGCACGCCAAGTGCGAGCCCGAGCGCGAGCACGAACATCCCGGCGATCCCCGCGACGAGGAGCGACCCGGCGAAGTAGCGGCCGATCACCGCATAGAAGATGCGTCCGGCTCGATCGGCCGCGTCGCGTCGCTCGGGCGGGAGCAGGCGGCGGAATCTCCGCGTCAGCGCGTCGCCGTCGATGAGGATGGCCACGGCGACGAGCAGCACCGTCAGCGTCGAGGCGACGCCGCCCACGAGCCCCTCGACGATGCGCGTGATCTGGCCCTCGTCGATGCGGGCCGGAAGATCCGCGGCCCATTCGCGCACGCGATCGGCGGCGTCGGCCTCGCGCAGCCGATCACCCACGACGGGAAAGTCGTACATCTCGCGAACCGTCTGCGGAAGTTCGTCGGCAAACTCGCGCGCTTGGCGGATGGCGGGCGGGCCCATGAGGGCAAGCAGCGACGCGAACAGCCCGGCGACCACGCCCATCACGAGCGTGACGGCGTTGGCCCGTCGCCATCGCAGTCCGTTGCGGACCGCCACGACGAGAGGGTCGAGGGCGAGGGCGATGATGGCGCCGATGGCGATCTGCGTGAGCGTCGCCGGCGCGGCCCGGACGACCCCGAGAGCGAGCACGACGCCGACGACGGCGACGCCGGCGACGAAGATCGAGCGCGGGCTGAAGTCGAGAATCGTCCGCGGGGCGGGGGTCGACGGTCCCCCTGATGACTCAGGCATCGGACCTACTGTAAAAGCGTGGTCGACACCGGCCGGGGACCGCCCACGATGCGCGTGTCGCTCAGCGCGAGGACGGTCCTCCTCGCGATCCTCGTGGCCTTCGGCGTCCTCGCGGCGATCGCCGTCCTCAATTCGGCGCGAGCGGTGATCGCCACGGCCGTCGCCGCCGCCGTCCTCGCTGAGCTGCTCACGGGACCGGTCGATTGGCTGGGCCAGCGGATGCGCCGAGGCCTGGCCATCGTGGTGACGCTCTTCGCCCTCGTGGCGGTGGTGGGCGGCATGATCTACCTCGTCTACGACGAGCTCGACGCTGCGTTCGAGAAGCTTCAGGAGGTCGCGCCGCAGGCCGCCCGCGACCTCGAGCGATCCACCAGTGTGGGAGAGGTGGCGCGCGACCTTCGCCTGGCCGAACGCGTCCAGAACGCCGTCGACACCATCCGCGAGGGCACGCAGGAGCGAGCCCGAGAGGCGGCCTTCCGCGCGGCGAGCTACTTCGTCGCGGGCATCCTGACGATCTTCCTGCTCATCTACGGTCCGCGCATCGTCGACGGCGGCGTCAATCAAGTCGCGGATCCGGAGCGCCGCGACCGCACCCGCAAGATCGTCGAGTCGTCGCTTGCCCGCGCCCGCCGCTACCTGGGTGGCGCGATCGCCCAAGCCGTGCTCGTGGGCCTCGTGTCGTACGGCGCCTTCCGACTGATCGGCCTTCCCGCGTCCGCCGCGCTCGCCGGCGTCGCCGGGCTGGCGTCCATCGTCCCCTTCGTCGGAGTCGTCACCGGGTTCGTGCCCGCGCTGTTGATGAGTGGGGCGTTCGAGGCTGGCGCGTCGACGCTGCTTCTCGCCCTGATGGCCGGCGCGCTGCAGGTCGCGTCGGTGGCCGCCACGCGCTATCTCAGCAGCCACTCCATGTACGCGGGACCCGCCATCACGTTGATCGCGCTTCTGCTCGGCTACGACCTCTACGGTCCCGGCGGCGCCATCTTCGGCGTGGCGGTCGCGGTGTTCGCCCTCGCGGTGGTCGAGGCGGTGGCGGCCGACCGGCCCGGCGAGCCGGCGCCCGTCCCCGTCACCTGACGCCGATCGACGGGCACACCGCGGCGCGGGTGCCACGATGGGCGGGATGGGTTCGTCGTCACACAGCCTCCGGTCCGGCGGTCTCGTCGTCCTGACTCGCCCCCGCGCTTCCGACGCGAGCGAGTTTCTCCGGCGCGCGAAGGCGAGCGCGTCGGTCCTGGCGCCGTGGGTCTACCCACCCACGACGGCGTTGGAGTTCGACGCCTATCTCCGCCGCACGCGGCGCCGCGACCAGTCGTCCTTTTTCGTGAGGGACCCCGATGGCGGACTCACCGGTGTCGTCAACCTGAGCAACATTGTGCGCGGCAACTTCCACTCGGCCTACGTCGGCTACTACCTCTTTGCCGGGTACGAAGGCCGAGGTCGCATGACCGAGGCACTCGGCCTCGTCGTTCGGTACGCGTTCGAGGCGATGGGCCTGCATCGGATCGAGGCCAACGTCCAGCCCGGGAACGAACGGTCGCTCGCCTTGGTGCGCCGCTGCGGCTTCCGGCGCGAGGGGTTCTCGCCGCGGTATCTGAAGATCGGCGGCGGGTGGCGCGACCACGAGCGCTGGGCGATCACGGTCGAGGACCTGGCCGCCGGGTGACCCTCGACTATCCCGCCTGGGAGGTCCAGGCGGCCATGTCGAAGTAGTCGCGCCACGCGGTGATCTTCCCGTCGGCCACTTCGAACACCCCGGCGACCGGGAGCGCGACCTCGCGGTCGCCCATCGAAAAGCGATCCACGCGTTCGGTGAACACGACATCGCCGGACGACGCCATGTGGAGTAGGTCCCACGTGATGGCGGTCGAACCGGGAAGGAAGAAGTCGAAGACGGCGCGGATGGCGTCGTGCCCCTGCACCGGCTGCATCGGCATGTTGTGGTACACGGCGTCCTCGGCGAGGAAGCCGAGAAGTTCGTCCGCGTCTCGCCTGCTCCACGCGTCGACGAAGTCCCTGATGATCTGTTCGTTGTCGGTCGTCATGCCACCCATCCTGCCAGCACGTGCGCGGCGCGTGCTTGTCTCGTCGAGACCCGGCGCAGGCGCGACAGTGACGGGCAGACGCCCGTATCGTTCTCTTCCGTGACGGGAGTGGCTGGCGACCGAGCCCCGGGCCGGGTGCGCGATGACATCCTCGCGGTGGCCGCGGGTGTCGTGGGTGCCTCCGTTCTCCGCGATGGCGCCTTTGCCACCGGCGACGCCGTGGTGTTCCCACTCGCGCTCGCTGTCCTCGCCCTCGTGGGGCGGTGCCGCGTCGAGGCCCGGTGGCGGCCGATGGTGGTGGCGGTCGCGGCCCTTTCCGTCTGGTGGTTCGTCGCGGCCGCCGGGTGGGGCGACCTTGCGGACGCGACGCCGCTTCTCGGGGGTTTCGTCGGGTTCGCCGCCGCCGCCGTCTTGGCGGCCAACCTCGCGCCCGACCAACACGCGCAGCTGCGGTCGTCGCTCGTTGTCGGGGCGGCCGGGTTCGCCGCCGCCGGTCTCGTGGGTTTGGCCCTTCGGAGTGACGCGCTGGCGTCTCGTGCTCAAGGGCTGTGGCGGCTTTCGGGCACGCTGACGTACGCCAACGCGGCAGGACTGTTGTTGGCGATGCTGCTTCCCCTCGCGATCGCCGAGCGGGGCCGTGCCGGCTCGCCCCGCTGGACGGGCAGCGCCGTTGCCGTGATCGCGGCCGGCCTGGCCGCATCGATGAGCCGCGGCGCCGCGGTAGCCCTCCTCGTCGCACTCCCACTGATCTGGCGTTCGCTGCGTTCGTCGTGGTGGCCGCTGGCTCTCGGCGCGGTCGCTGGGGTGGTGGCGGTGGCGACGGCGTCGTCGGGGGCCAACCAACCCGTCGTGATCGGGGTCGCGCTCGCCGCAGCACTCCTGGCGTCACTCCCCGCGCCCGACTGGCGTGCGGCATGCGCCGGGGCGGTTGCCGTGGGAGCCATGCTGGCGGCCGTTCCCTCGATCCGCTCCGGCATCGGTGACGTGGTCGATCGACGGCTGGCGCTTTCCCAGTTCGACGATCGGACGCCGGAGTGGCGGGGCGCGTTCGA
>DATDOY010000093.1:0-2530 GCA_035293045.1 Acidimicrobiia bacterium | reverse complement strand
ACATAGACAAGCACTACAAGCACAACAGCCATGCTCACGAAATGCACTACATGACTACACAAGCCTGCTTCCGGACCCGCGAACACCCTGCTCACACCACCCCAGTGCCCTCCGCGTCGCGGCTGTCAGGGGGAACTTCGGTCTAGATAATACGCCACTACACGCCTACATACAGGGATACTTCCAACAGGCGTGTATCTAGGCCACCGGCGCCGGAAACACACCCCGCAACGCTGTGACCTGCACCTTCACCGCCGTGCACACCTAGACACACGCCTCAACTGCGTAACTCGGGTGTGGCGTTGAGTCGGATACACGTCAGGATAGGGTGAAACAAATCAGAGATGGGAGACGTCAATGGCACCCAGGCGCTCGATCTTGGCGGCAGTCGCCGTCATCCTGCTCGGATCGGCTCTCGCCGCTTGCTCGTCTGACGACGACACGGACGTCAGCGGCGCGGGCGACGTCACGACCACCGAAGCGACTGAGGCGACGTCGCCCGCGGCGCGCGAGCTGGGCGAGTCGCAGTATGTGAAGAACGCCACTGAGTTCGTCGACGCCGCCGACTGGGACGCGGCCACGACGGTGACGGTGGAGCTCGGCGAGATGTACTTCAAGCCGTCCGGCCTCACCTTCGAGGCAGGGAAGGCCTACAAGCTCGAGATGGTCAACGCGGGTGAGGAGAAGCACGAGTTCGCTGCGGAGGACTTCGCGCGCGGCACCGCGTTCCGCAAGGCCGAGGACGCAGACTCCGAGGTGAAGGTGCCGTTCTTCCGCGAGATCGAGGTGTTCGCCGGCAAGACCACCGAGGTGCTTTTTGTCGCGGTCATGCCGGGCACCTACGAAATGTTCTGCGAGATCGAGGGCCACCGCGAGAAGGGCATGGAGGGCACCATCACCGTCACCGGTGAGCCGCCGACGTCACCGGCTCCGGTGCTCGGCGAGCTCGCCGACGGTGCTTGGGTCCAGGACGGTCCGGCGCGGGTCGACGCGGCAAACTGGGACGCGATGACGACGGTGCGGATCGAGCTCGGCGAGATGTACTTCAAGCCGAAGGACATCGCCCTCACGGTGGGCACGCCCTACAAGCTCGAACTCGTCAACGCCGGCGACGAGAAGCACGAGGTGGTGGCGGAGGACTTCTTCACGACCATCGCGTTCCGCAAGGCCGAGGATTCCGTCGGCGAATACAAGGGCCCTACCGTCCGCGAGGCGGAGGTGTTCGCCGGCAAGCAGCTCGACCTGTACGTGATCCCGACCAAGGCGGGGTCGTTCCTGCTCGTGTGCGAGATCGAGGGGCATCGTGAAAAGGGCATGGATGGCACCATCACGGTCAGCGCGAGCTAACTGATGGAAGAGGACGGGTCGGGGACCAGCATCAGCTGGCCGCGGGCAGCCCTCGAGGCGGCGGTGACACTCGTCGTCGCCTTCGCGCTGCTTGTGATCGGCTCGAACCTCATCGTCACCCGGGTGACCAGCCTCGACCGGGATTGGCGCGCCGGATTGGCCACGGCGTGGTTCGCGATGTCGCTCGGCCTGGTGGCGTGGCTGTTGCGCCGCCTGCAGGCGAGGCATCTCGTGTGATCGAGGGGCCGGAGCCCTCGCCGTTGGGCGCCGCCCCCAGGGCGGTCGTCCCCGACGCCCGCTGGCTCTGGGACAATGAGCCGTGTCGCGCCGCTTGCCCCGTCCACACGGACGCAGGCGCGTACGTGACCGCCATCGCGGAGGGCCGCACGCGAGACGCGTACGCCATCGCCCGCCGGTCGAACCCGTTCCCGTCGATCTGCGGGCGCGTGTGCGCGGCCCCGTGTGAGTCCGCATGCCGGCGCGGCCGTATCGACGCACCGGTGTCGATCCGCGCGTTGAAGAGGTTCGTGACCGAACGCTTCGGGGTCGAGAGCTTCGGGGGCACGGCCGCGTGGCACGACGCCCACGGGCCCGTCCCCGCCGCCACCGCACCGTCGGTCGGGATCGTCGGCGGCGGCCCGGCCGGGCTCGCCGCCGCCCACGACCTGCGCCTCGCCGGCCACCCGGTGACCATCTACGAGGCGCAAGAGCGACTCGGTGGGATGATGGTCCTCGGCATCCCTGAGTACCGGCTGGCCCGCAGCCTCGTCGCCCGCGAGGTCGCCGCCATCCTCGATCTCGGGGTCGAGGCCCGAACCGGCTGCCGCATCGGTGACGAGATCAGTTTCGATGACCTCCTCGCCGAGCATGCCGCCGTCTTTGTCGCCGCCGGCACCGGTGTCGGACGGAGCCTCGACATCCCAGGCCATGACCTCGACGGCGTGCTGCGGGCCGTCGAGTTCCTCCTGAACGTCAATCGCGGGTTCCGGCTCGACCTCGGTGAACGCGTCGTGGTGGTGGGCGGCGGCAACGTGGCGTTCGACGCAGCGCGCACCGCACTCCGGGCGATGGCGCGCGACGAGCGCCCGCCCACGCCCGAGCGACTCACCGCCGAGACTGTCGACGCGGCCCGCCGCGACATGACAACCACGTTCGACGTCGCCCGCGCTGCCGTGCGGGCGGG
>DATDOY010000092.1:0-2613 GCA_035293045.1 Acidimicrobiia bacterium | reverse complement strand
CGCGCCCCCCTCGACCAACGTGTGGCCCCGGCCCGTCCGGCGGGGTTGAGCACCCGGCGGTTAGATGCCGTCGGGGCGCGGAGGGTGTATGGCAGGCACGATCCAGTGCGGGCGCCGGGTCCGCAAGGACTTCGGCAAGATTCCGTCTATCGTTGAGATCCCGAATCTCATCGAGATCCAGAGGCGGTCGTACGAGCAGTTTCTGCAGAAGGACGTGGCACCCGATCGTCGCGAGGAGACGGGGCTGCAGGCGGTGTTCAAGTCCGTGTTCCCCATCGCCGACTACAACGACAACGCCCTGCTCGAGTTCGATAGCTTCCACTTCGGCGATCCGAAGTACACGGTCGAGGAGTGCCACGATCGCGGGATGACCTTCGCCATCCCGCTCAAGGTGACGCTGCGGCTCGTGGTCTACGACCACGACAAGGAGGCAAAGACCCGCACCATCCGCGAGCAGCGCGGCCAGGAAGTCTACCTGGGCGAACTGCCGCTGATGACCGACAAGGGCACCTTCATCATCAACGGCACCGAGCGCGTCGTGGTGTCGCAGCTCCAGCGCTCGGCCGGCGTCTTCTTCGACGACGACAAGGGCAAGACCGTCGCCTCGGGCAAGCTGCTCTATTCGGCGCGCGTCATCCCCTATCGCGGGTCGTGGGTCGAGTTCGAGTTCGACGCCAACGACATCCTCTTCGTCCGCGTGGATCGCCGCCGCAAGATGCTGGCGACGGCTTTCCTGCGCGCGTTCACGTTCCTCGAGAAGGGTGTGGTTCTCTCGGACGCCGAAATACTCGGGCAGTTCTACGAGCTCGAGGAGGTCTTGAGCTTCGAGGACCGCACCGCCTGGGTCAAACTGCACCCCGAGGCCCACAACGGCGTCAAGGTCGCTGATGACGTCAAGCCGCCGCGGCACCGCGAGCCGATGGTTGCCAATGGCAAGGCGCTCAATCCCAAGCTGATCGAGAAGCTCCTGGAGGCGGGAGTCACGAAGATCCCGGTCAAGGCCGACTCGCTGGTGGGCCGCCGCACGGGCGACCGCGTCGTCGATGCCGACACCGGCGAGGTGCTGGTCGAGACCAACCAGGAGATCACGCAGACGCTTCTGGCGCAGCTCATGGCGCGTAAGATCTCGGCGCTCAAACTGTTGACGATGGTGCTTGGGAAGGCGGACGCGTCGATCTACGAGACACTGGCCCGCGACCACTTCAAGAACCCGGACGAGGCGCTCGTTGAGATCTACCGGCGCCTCCGCCCGGGCGACCCGCCCACGGTGGAGTCGGCCCGCGCGCTTTTCCGCGGGATGTTCATGGATCCGCGCCGTTATGACTTGGCGCGGGTGGGCCGCTTCATGATCAACAAGAAGCTCGGCATCAACGCCAATCTCAACGCCAAGACTCTGCGGGGCGAGGACGTCGTGTACGTCATCCGCCATCTTCTCCAGGTTCGGCTCGGCACCAAGTCCACGGACGACATCGACCACCTCGGCAACCGCCGCGTCCGGTCGGTGGGCGAGCTGCTGGAGAACCAGTTCCGGGTCGGGCTCACGCGCATGGAGCGGGCCGTCAAGGAACGGATGTCGATCTCCGACATCACGAACTTGATGCCCCACGACCTGATCAACGCCAAGCCCGTCTCGGCGGTGGTCAAGGAGTTCTTCGGCTCCTCGCAACTCAGCCAGTTCATGGACCAGACGAACCCGCTGGCCGAGCTGACCCACAAGCGCCGCCTCTCGGCCTTAGGTCCCCGTGGTCTGTCGCGCGAGCGCGCCGGCTTCGAGGTGCGCGACGTCCACCCGACTCACTACGGGCGGATCTGCCCCATCGAGACGCCTGAAGGGCCGAACATCGGCCTCATCTCGTCGCTGTCGACGTATGCCAGGATCAACGAGTTCGGCTTCATCGAGACGCCGTACCGGAGGGTGCAGGGCGGCGCGGTGTCGGACGAGATCGTGTTCCTGTCCGCGCTCGAGGAGGAGCCGTTCGTCATCGCGCAGGCCAACGCCGAGCTGGACGCCCGCAGCCGCTTCGTGCGCGACCGCGTGTCGGCCAGGAAGAGCGGCGAGTACAAGATGGTCTCCCCCGAGGAATTGAACTACATGGACGTGTCGCCGAAGCAGCTCGTGTCGGTGGCGGCCGCCATGGTGCCGTTTCTCGAGAACGACGACGCCAACCGCGCCCTCATGGGCTCGAACATGCAGCGCCAGGCGGTGCCCCTGCTGCAACCGGAGGCGCCGTACGTCGGCACGGGCATGGAGCACATCGTCGCGCGTGACTCCGGCGCAGTCGTGCTGGCCCGACGGCCCGGCGTGGTCGAGTACGTCTCAGCCAATCGCGTCGTGGTGCGCGCCGAGACGCGCTCCAAGAAGGCCGACCCCGTCCAGGACCTGCCGCTGGACATCTACAACCTGACGAAGTACCGCCGCTCGAACCAGAACACCTGCATCAACCAGCGGCCGATCGTGAAGAAGGGCGACCGGGTCCACGCCGGCGATGTCATCGCCGACGGGCCCGGCACCGACCAGGGCGAGCTGGCCCTCGGGCGCAACGTGCTCGTCGCCTTCATGCCGTGGGGCGGCTACAACTTCGAGGACGCGATCCTGGTCTCGGAGCGGCTCGT
>DATDOY010000091.1:0-11283 GCA_035293045.1 Acidimicrobiia bacterium | reverse complement strand
CGCCGTGACGACCTCACCGCGACCGCCCGACCTCGCCGCCGCCTCGAGCGCCTCGGTGAAGGTGCTCTCCGCGGCGGCGTCGTCTCCCGCCATTCGATCGACCCAGCCGCGGGAGACGCCGATGACGGCGCACGCAAGGGGCTTTGTCTGCACGGCGCGCAGAGCCCCGTCAAGCCGCCGACGGGCGACGTCATATTCGCCTCTCCGGGCTTCGATGAGACCGTGGGCCCCTTGGAACCACGTATCCACGAACCAGAAGAACGACAGCTCTTCGATTTCCTCCTGCTCGCGCTCGAGGCACGCGAGCGCGGCGGCGTCCTCGCCGCGGTGCGCGAGGTACCTCGCCAGCGACAGTGTCCCCAGGGCGACGCCGACGGGGTTGCCATAGCGAGCGCCGAGGGCCAGCCCTGTCGTGGCGTCCTGCTCGGCTCCCTCTGTGTCGCTTCGACAGAATTTGGCGAGCGACGAGGCGACGAGTGTGACGGATCGAAACCACGCTTCGTCGAGTTCGTCGGCGACTTCCAACGAACGCGTGAGGAGCGGCATGCCCGCGTCGATTTCGCCTGAGAATTCGTGAACCCAACCCCGGAAATAGAGGGCGCGCTGCAGAGGAGCGAGCATTCCCGACCGCCGCGCCCCGGTTACCGCCTCGTCGGCTGCGGACGCGGCGGCCCGCAGGTCGCCCTCGTTGATCCAGCACATCGTGAGGGCCATGTAAGCGTCCGCGTAGAGCCATGGGTTATCGCGGTCATCGAGGTCCGCGAACATGGCGCCGAGCGCTCCGACGGCCCAGGCCGTGTCGCGATACGCGTCCAACGAGGCGGCCCAGCCCAGCAACGTGACGCCCCGAGCGGAGATCACCCGGTCGGCCAAGTGTTCGCCGAGCGCCATCAACTCGTCGCCGCAGGCGGCGCTGGTCGCTGCGTCCAGGGTGAAGAGCGAAAGCTCACCCAACCCATAGAGGGCGCGAGCGCGAATTTCCGTGAGATCTGGTGAAGCGTCGAGGGCCGTTCGGAGCCACCCGGTGCCTTCATCGAATCGGCAGCGCAGCTCGTAGTAGACCCACAGCGCGCCGCCGAACCGAAGGAGCAGATCCGATTCACCGCGTTGTTCCGACCAGTCGAGGGCCGCTCGGATGTTGTCAATATCGATATCGAGGAGGGTCAGCGCCTCGAGTTCGTGGGTCCGTTCGATCCGAGGCCCCGCGTCCTCGACCAGCCTTAGGAAGTATTGGACGTGGCGGTCGCGCACGGCCTCGGCATCGGTGCCATCGGCGAGTCGTTCCCGGGCGAAATGTCGGATGGTCTCCAACATCCGGTACCGAGCGACGGCGTTTGGCGCGTCAGGCTCCATCTGGGCCAAGGACTTGTCGACGAGCCCGCAGAGCAGATCGAGGAGCGACGACTCCGGAAGGCTGGCGTCGGCGCAGACCCGCCGCGCTGCTTCGAAGGTGAAGCCGCCGGCGAAGACGGACAGCCGGTTGAGGAGCGTCCGCTCCTGGTCAGACAAGAGGCGGTAGCTCCAGTCGACCGACGCTTCCAGCGTCCGCTGCCGCGGCAGGGCCGTTCGGGATCCGCCGGTGAGGAGGCGGAAACGGTCGGCCAGGCCGTCGGCGATTTCGCGGGGCGTCTGGCTGCGGACCCGTGAAGCGGCCAACTCGATGGCGAGGGGGATGCCGTCCAAGCGTCGACATACGTCCGCCACCGCATCGATGGCATCTCCTTTCATCTCGAACCCGGAGTCGGCGGCGCGGGCGCGATCGAAAAAGAGTTGCGTGGCGGCGGCCTCATCCAACGACGGCACTCGTATCGACGCTTCGCCCGCGATCCCGACCGGCTCGCGGCTCGTGGTGAGGATCCGGACGTGCGGGCATTCGCCCAGCAGGCGCTCCAGTAGGCGGGCGGCGTCGTCGATGACGTGCTCGCAGTTGTCGACGACCAGCAGGATGTTCCGATCCGCGACCTCTCGGACCACGGTGTCGATCAATGGTTCGGCCGGGACCTCCCGTATGCCGAGTGCCGCCGCGACACTCGAGGTCAACAATGCACCGTCGCCGAGGGGCGCAGCGTCGACCCAGGCAACGCCATCGGCGAATGCCGTGGCCTGCTGATGCGCCGACTCGAGCGCCAAGCGGGTCTTGCCTGCACCGCCGGATCCGGTCAGCGTGACCAGGCGTCCGGCCGCAAGCAGGTTGCCCACCTCCACCATTTCCCGTTCGCGGGCGACAAACGTCGTCAACGTGGTCGGGAGCCGAGCGATCCCGCGCTCGTCTCGAAGCGGTGGGAATCGTTGGGGAAGATCGGCGTGGACGAGTTGGAAGACATGTTCGGGGCGGTCGAAGCCCCGCAGCGCGTGCATCCCGAGGTCGAGGAGCGAGACGTCCTCGACGAGATCGTCGGCGACCAATGCGCCGGTCGCTTCGGAGACGAGCACCTGTCCGCCGTGGGCGAGGGCGCGTAAGCGCGCGCAGCGATTCACGCTCGGCCCCATGTAGTTGTCGTCGCCGCGGAGTTGGGCGGCGCCCGTGTGGATCCCGATCCGCATCCGCAAGGGGAGCGCCGTCGCCCATTCCGACGCGTGAAGAGTTCGCAGGAGCTCGATCGCGAACTCGACAGCGTCACGCGCCATGGGAAATGCAGCTACGAAGCTGTCGCCCTCGCCTTGTTCGACGGGACGAACGCCGCGGTGAGCGCGGATGAGCTCCGACGTTGCGTCGTCGAGACGCGCAGTGGCCGTCGCCATGGCTTCGGGCAGCGACTCCCAGAGACGCACTGACCCCTCCAGGTCGGCCAGGACGAACGTGACCGTCCCGGTTGGAAGGGGAGGCGCGTGGGTGCGGTTCACCGGCGCCGTCTCCTTTGCTGGCCTCGTGCTCGAGGCGATCCCCGCCGCCGGAAGGTGGGGGGAGTGCGATTGTGCCAGGTGACGGGTCGACATGCCTTGCTGCCTACGCCCGTGGTTCACGGCGGATGGGGAAGATCGGCGGCCCACCAGGCACGAACGGGATCTCGTCGAGGACGGTGAAGCCCTGTCGGTGGTAGAAGGCGAGGTTGCGCCGGTTGGACGACCACGTCCACACCGGCACGCCCATTTCATCGGCTTGCTTCAGAACCGGCTCGAGCACCCGGCCGCCGAGACCTTGGCCTTGGCGCTGCGGGACGGTACCGAGGAACTCCAGATACCAGTGCGGCTCGTCAGGATGGAGGGCGTCGGTCCGGAGATAGGCGAGGAGCGAACCCACCCCCACGCGGGTCCGGAGCCATGTGGGAAGGACCCGCACCAGCGCCGTGGTGGGGATCTCCCACTGGTCGGGCCGTGCCCATACCGCCACCGTTCCGAAATCCTCGTCGACATGAATCTCGCGCCGGCTCCTCAGCGCCCGCATCTGGGCGGCGAACGACAGTTCCGAGCGCCGGAGTCGCTTGGCCTCGTGCGGCCAGACATGCTGCACAACCGGGTCGTCGTAGAACGCACGAGCCAGCGCCTGGGCGGCTCGGGTGAACTCGGATCGTTCGGCCTGGCGGATGGCGGTCGTTTCCACGGCGGCTCCTGTTCGCATTCGGACGACTCCCGCAGTCTGCGCGTTTGGACCGTTCGGAACATCTGCCGCATGGCATATGCCATGCCGTGGCCCTCGACGGATCGAGGCAGGCGCGATGGATCCCGGCGCCCTGGTCGACGCGCCTCAGGCTTGTCGGTGTGTGCCATAGGCACACCCTCGCAGCCGAGCGCGGTGGGGTTAGCCCGCTGGTCCGCGGAGCAGGGTGTCGTCGCCGGCCCGGAGTCCCTCGAGCACGGCGCGCACGTGGTGGGTCGCGGCGCGATGGACCGCCGAGCCGAACGAGATCCGGGACACGCCGAGGTCGGCGAGTTCGCCAATGGTCGGGCCATGGGGATTCCAGAAGATGTTCACGGGCGCACTCGCCTCCGTCACGAACGTGCGGATGGCGTCGACGTCCGAGAGCATGATCGGGAACACGGAGTCCGCCCCGGCGGCCGAGTAGGCGCGAGCCCGCTCGATGCCGTGGGCGAGGCGCTCGGCGGGGTCGCCAACGTCTCGGACCCACAGGTCGATGCGGGCATTGATGACGAGGTCGCTCCGGGCTGCGCCACGAAGAGCGGCGATTCGCTCGGACTGGACGCCCGCGTCGAGGACGCCTTCGCCCCGCGTGTGATCGCCGTCCTCGAAGTTCAACCCGCTGGCACCGGCGTCGATGAGGCGACGTGCGAGGTCCGCAGGCGTGAGGTCATACCCACCTTCCATGTCGACGGTGACCGGCACGCTGACCGCCTGGGTGATCCGGGCGGCGACGGCGAGCATTTCCTCGGCGGGCGTGCCGTGGCCGTCGCGGTAGCCGAGGGTCGCGGACACGGCGCCGCTCCCGGTGGCGACCGCGGCGAATCCGGCCTTTTCGACTTCCTTCGCGCTGACGACATCCCACGTGTTGGGGAGCACGATCGGGTGTCCGGGAACGTGCAGCGCGCGCAGCGCGGCGGCCTGGGTCATGACGGTTCCTCGTTCTCTCTGGGCACGAAGACGCAGCGGGTCCCGCCGCGTTCCATCTCCACGACGCAACGGTTGCAGGGAATACAGGCGGCTGCGTCCGTGACTCCCTGGTGCATCCGGGCTGGGAGGTCGGGTTCCCGCAGCAGCGCCCGCGCCATGGCGACGAACTCGAAGCCCTCGGCGAGGGCGTGGGTAATGGTGTCGAGCCGGGTGATGCCGCCCAACAGGATGAGGGGCAGCGATACGGCTGCCCGCACCTGCAGGGCGTGCGGAAGGAAGAACGCCTCTTCGAACGGAACCGCACGCATCATGCGTCGGCCCGCGATCTGGAGACCGAGCCGGCGGATCCGCGAGCGCTCTTGTCGGATCAGCTCGCCGATCGGCGTCTCTCCCCGCATGAGGAACATGGGGTTGCGGCTCGTGAATCCACCGGTCAGCTCGATGGCGTCGACGGTGCCGTCGCGTTCGAGGAGGCGCGCAACCTCCACGCCGTCGTCGATGGACAGGCCACCGCGGAACCCATCGAGCATGTTGAGCTTTGCCGTCACCGCCACCGACGGACCTGCCGCCGCGCGAACGGCGGCGAGCGCGGCGCGGGGTAAGCGCGACCGACCCTCCACGTCACCACCCCATGCATCGCGGCGGCGGTTCGACCATGGGCTGAGGAACTGGCTCAGCAGGTATCCGTGCCCGAGGTGTACCTCGATGGCGTCGAACCCAGCCGCGACGGCGAGCCGCGCGGCCGCCTCGTAGTCGCCCACCACGCGGTCGAGGTCGTCTTCACTCATGGCGCGCGCGAAGGTCAGACCGTTGGGGGCGAAGATCCGCGACGGCGCCATGGGCCGTGTCCCCGTGGCGCGCGGCGTGGCGAAGAACCCGGCGTGGCCGAGCTGGATGGCGGCGGCGGCGCCCTCACCGTGGACGGCCTCGGTGAGGCGCGCGAGTCCGGGCACCACCTCATCGCGCATCCAGATCTGGTTGCGATACGTGCGCCCGTCTGCAGCGACCGCGCAGTAGGCCAGAGTCGTCATGGCGGCCCCGCCCGCGGCCACCCGCCGGTGGAACGCGATCAGGTCGTCGGTCACCTCCCCGCGGGTTGCCGTGCCCTCGAAGGTCGCCGACTTGATGAGCCGGTTGCGCAGCTCGATGGGTCCGAGGTGGGCGACCTCGAACGGCTTCAGGTCGTCCACTCGATGTGCGCCTGGATCTCCGTGCCGTCGTCGTCGAGCCACCCCTTGGTGGCCGCGTAGGCCAGCATCGCTGCGAACTCGTTCTCCCAGTCGGCGTCAACCCGGCCATCGGCCATCGATCGAACGGCGTCGGTGCGGATCCAGGCGGTGTCCCGATCGGCCATGCGGCCGACCTGTGCGAGCGCCTGCATCACCTGGGTCTCGGTGCCCGCCTCCACCACCACCTTGAAGGCGCGGCAGTCTTCGGGCTCGGCGAGACGCAGGATGTCGCGGTGGATGACGATTACCACGGCATCACCGTCCCGCCGTTCGGACGCAGGATCTGCCCCGTCATGAAGCGGGACGCGTCGGAGACGAGATAGACGATCGCGGCGGCGATGTCTTCGGGTTCTCCGGTGATTCCCATCGGCGACTGTTTGGCGACCGCTCCGAGGAAGGCCTCGCGCGCTTCACGGTCGACCCGGCCGTCCTCACCGGTGAACCACCGGCCCGTCATCGCCGTCTCCACGAACCCCGGTGCTACGGCGTTCACCCGGATCCCGTGCCTGCCTTCTTCGACGGCGGCGGTGCGGGTGAGCATCGCCACGCCCGCTTTGGAGATGGCGTACGCGCCGTAGCCGGCCGCGGGCATGTCGATCGCCGCCGACGTCACGTTCACGATGCTCCCGCCTCCACCCCCGGGCCCGCCGCCCGCGGGGCGCATGGCGAGGATGGCGGCTTGGGTGCCGAACAACACGCCCTTCAGGTTGACGCGGAGGATGGTGTCGAGCTCGTCCTCGGCGAGGTCGGCGAGGTCGCCCGTCCGGATGATGCCGGCCACGTTGACCATGGCATCGAGACGACCGTGCGCGTCGAGCGCCGCCGCCACGAGGCGGTCCATGGCGTCGCGATCGGCGACGTCGGTGGTGACGGCGGTCGCCCCGCCGATGAGGGCGGCGGTCAGCCCAAGGCTGGTCTGGTCGATGTCGGCGACGACGACCTGCGCTCCGGCCGAGGCGAGGTGGACGGCGGCGGCCCGTCCGATTCCCGAGGCGGCGCCCGTGACGACGGCCACCTTGGAGTCGCAGCGGAACGGATCCTGGTTCGCCATTAGGGTCTCCCTCGATGGCTAGGGGTGCGACCGACGCGAACCGGGCGCTTGTCCCGCTCGTGGTGGCGCTGCTCGTCGGGGCCGGGGTGTCGGTCTTCCTCGGCGTGTACGGCAACGCTCACGATCCCACCGGCCGGGCGATCTTCACGCTGTTCTTCACCTCGACGATCAACCTCAAGGCGTGGTTCACGACCGCCGCTGTCGTCTTGGCGGGGTTCCAACTCCTGAGCGCGGCGCGCATCGTCGGCAAGATCAACGTTCCTGCGAACGTCCCGGAATGGTTGGGTGACGCCCATCGCCTCTCGGGCACCCTCGCATTCGCGCTCACGCTTCCCGTCGCGTACCACTGCCTGTGGTCGCTGGGATTCGAGTCCGATGCGGATCAAACGCGTCGCTTCGTGCATTCGCTCCTCGGATGCTTCTTCTATGGCGTGTTCGCCATGAAGATCATGGCCGTCCGGTCGCGGTCCTTGCCGGAATGGGTGCTCCCCTTGGCGGGCGGGACGGTGTTCACCGTGCTCGTGGGGCTGTGGTACACGAGCGCGCTCTGGTTCTTCCGCGACGCCGGCTTCCCGAGCATCTGATGTTCACGCGGATTGTGAACGGGGTGGAGGTGGTTGCCCTCCTCGCCGTCGGCGTCTTCCTCGTGCTGCTGTTTGCCAACGAGCCGGAGGAGGCCGTACCCGCACCCGTGGGTACCACCACTGTGTCCGACGGCGCCGGGGCCGAGGGTGGAGACGAGCGCGTCGATGGGGCGGCGGTGTTCGCGTCCCATTGCGCGAGGTGCCACGGTGCGGCTGGCGAGGGCCTCACCGCCCCGGCCCTCTTCGACGGGAGGGTGGCGCGCGCCTTTCCGGACGTCGCGAACCAGATCGCCTTCGTGAAGGCGGGTGGCGGAGGCATGCCGTCGTTCGGAAGCCTGTTGTCGGACGCCGAGATCGAAGCCGTCGTGAGATACACACGCGACGAGTTGTAGCGACATCGACTCAGGCTGCCTGTTCGGGGGCGCGACCGTGGATGGCGCGTGTCACGCGGTCGCAGGCGTCGCGCAAGGCCCGGCCGTGGCGCTCGATGTCAGCGCCGGACATGCGCCCTCGGAATCCGGCGAGCGAGATGGCCAGAGCGACCCCTCCGTTCGAGTCGAACACGGGGGCGACCACGTGGTTGACGAAGTAGTTCGACGTTGACTGCAGGTCCACGAGGATGTACTCGTCGTGCCCCAAGTCGTCGACGAGCGACTCGACGACGTCGCGGACGCGAGCACCCCGGTCATCGTCAGCGAGCTGAGCGAGGGCGCGCCCGAGCGTCGCACGAGGGTCGGCCTCGAGCCCGACGACGTAGCCGCGCCGCCGTGCCGCGTGCAGACCCTGGCGGTAGCGCTCGATCTCGTCGTCACCTGCGGTCCGTTCGAGCAGCGCCAGCCAGCGCTCGATCTCGTCGTCGCCCGCCCACGCACGAAACACGGTGCCGAGGGGAGGCACGAGGGGGAGGCGGCGGCCGATCTGCACGAGATCGTCGAGTGTCCGCAGGCGTCCTGGCACGCCGCTGCGGGCGAGGATGACCATGTCGTCACCGACCTCCGCGGTGGCGAGGCACTCCAGCTCGAAGGTCTCGGCGAGGGTGCGCATCTCGTCGCGGGCGAAGTCGAGAGCCGGCGACCCGGCCGCGGCGGCGTTGCCGAGGACGACGAGCGCCGGTCCGAGCGTGTACGTGAGGCGCGAGGGATGGCGGATCACGTAGCCCGCGTCGCTCAGCGCGTTTAGGAGCGAGTGGGCGGTCGCCTTGTTGAGGTCGAGGTGGCGGGCGAGTTCGGAGAGCGTGAACCCCTCGTCGGGGTGGGCGGCGAGGAAGTTGAGGACGGCGACGACACGATCGACGGCGGGGGACGGCCGGGCCATCGATGCCTTACAGCGCCGCCATGAGGGCGTCGCCGAGGACGGCGGCGATCGTCATGTGGCCCTCGTCGTTCGGATGGATGCCGTCGGCGAGCATGGACGCGTCGATGAGTTCCTCGCCCATCACGAGGGAGAGCCGATCGTCCCCTCGGGCGATCCGTTCGCCCACGGTGTCCTCCATCGTCCTGCGAAGGTCGGCCAGGGTGGCGCCGAGCGGATTCGGCGTCGACTCGGCGTCGGGGCGGAGCACCGGGCTCGCCACGACCACCGGCGCCTCGGGCCGGGCCGCGCGAAGCAGGTCGAGGAACGCGGAGAGATTGGCGCGCACCATGTCGGTGGAGTGGGGGACGACGCTCCAGCAGTTCGTCCCGTGGCTGATGGAATAGACGTCTGCCTCGCGCGACGCCACGTGCTCCGCGGAGGCAAGCTCCCCACGAGCGGATCCGGCGTATCCCATGTTGACGAGATCGAGTTGGTGCCGCCGGTGCGCGATCGAGGCCCAGCCGAGCGCGGGAGCAGAGGCCGTCCACCCCTCGAGAATGGAGTCGCCATATGCGATCCAGCGGGGCTGGGGCTGCGCCGCCTCGATGGATCCGCCCTGGCCCTGAATCGAGAGAACGATCGGTCGCATGATCTCGGGGAGATAGACGACGGCGGGCCGCTCGGCGGCGGCGCCACCGAGGTGGAGTGTCGCCACCCCTTGTCCGACCACGGCCTTCTCCTCGGCGATTAACCGGCCGTCGCGCCACAGTTGGAACGAGAGCCCGCCGCCCGGGCCGCGGAATCCGGGGTCGTCGGTTTCGGTCTGGTACTGGATGGAGACCGCCTCGGCGTCGCCGACAAACTCGAGGCGAACGCCGGCTGGGATGCACGCTTGGGACCACGTGTCGCGGGGTAGGCGGGCGTCGTCACGGGCACGGGGGTACGGGACGCCTGAGGCCGGCCGGAACGCCGCGCCCCGCAGAAACGGCTCCGGTTGCTCGGGCCGCGAGTTCATGTTCTTGGCTGGGAATTGCACGCTTTTCGTGCCTGGCACCCATCCAAGAACATGGGGCTACAGGCCCATCGGGTACGGGAACTTGGCGCCGACGCCGCCGTCCACCACGATCGTGTGGCCCGTGATGTAGCCGGCGAGATCGCT
Source organism: Acidimicrobiia bacterium (assembly GCA_035293045.1). Classification (GTDB taxonomy): domain Bacteria; phylum Actinomycetota; class Acidimicrobiia; order IMCC26256; family JACPCJ01; genus DATDOY01. Next base: position 1,460 of record DATDOY010000091.1, on the reverse strand, counting down.
CGAGAGGAAGAGAGCGGCGGAGGCGATGTCCTTGGGCTCGGCAACGCGTCGCAGCGGGGAGTTGTCCGACTGCATGGCCCGGCCTTCCTCGCCGAGGAACTGACTGATCCGGGGCGTCCACACGACGCCGGGGGCGACGGCATTCACGCGCACCCCTTGCGGTCCGAGTTCGACGGCCATCGAACGCACCAACGACATGAGCCCGGCCTTCGCCGCGCCATACGGCGAGTGCAGCGGCGCCGACGAGATGCCGCTGACCGACGCGATATAGACGAGCGAGCCCGCCCCTTGCTCGGCCATGACCCTCCCCGCGGCTTGCCCGAAGTAGAAGGCGTGGCGCAGCACGATGTCGAAGGTCCAGTCCCACGTGTCGTCGCTCGTGTCGAGGAACGGCTCGTAGCGAGCCATGCCGATGATGTCCACGAGGCCGTCGATGCGACCGAGTTGCCGCCGCGCTTCGGCGACGCTCTCGTCGACCTGATCGCGCTTGGTGGCGTCGATGACGTGGGGGATGCCGCCGACCTCGTCGGCGATCTCTTTGGCGAGATCCTCGACGGCGTCGATGCAGAACACCGTCGCTCCGCACGCGGCGAGGGCGTGCGTGGTCTGCCGGCCGATCCCTTGTCCGGCGCCGACGACGACGAAGCCGCGGCCGTCGAGACGCAGGAGGTCGGGGTACGCGGGGACGGGGGAGTCGTCGGTGCTGACCATCGGTACTCCGCCTCAGCTCGTCGACGCGGCCTTGGCGGCCTTGCGCGCTTCGTGGGCGTCGACGGAGTTCTGGGCCCCGGCGGTCAACTCGTCGAACCTCGCGCCGGGCTTGGCGACGGGGTCGAGCCCGTGGATCTCGACGCGGTGCCCGCGCTTTTCGAGCTCGGGGATGATCTCCTTGCCGAGCAGCGCGATCGACTCCATCACGGCCTCGTGCGAGAGGTGACCGAAGGTCTGGTAGCAGATGAGCTGGTCGACGCCGATGGCTTCGTACTTGAGGACCTTGTCCATGCACGTGTCGGGGTCGCCGACGATGATCATGTCCATGTCGTTGAAGGCGCGCGGGTCGAAGTCGCCGTCCGCGTGTTGCTTGAGGAAGGGGAAGTAGGCGTCCTGCTGGTCTTTGGGCAGGTGCGAGAACTCCCACTCGAGCGTGAACTGGGCGAGGTTGTGGTACCACCACCACACGGACTCCCACACGTTGTTCTCGTCGGCCTTCGCCGCGGACGGCGCGCAGTGCGCAAGGGTGTAGGCGGCGACGCGGTCGTTACGGACCCTCGTGATCGGTTCGGCCTTCGCCGCGGCGCCGCGGTAGGCGGCGATGGTCTTGGCCATGCTCGAGACCGGCTGGAGGATGGCGAAGCTCAACAGGCCCATGCCGAGGCTGCCCGCGAGCTCGGACGATCCGGAGGACGTCGCGGCCATCCACGGCGCGGGGTGGGGGTCCTGCACGGGCTTCGGCGTCACCA
>DATDOY010000090.1:0-17466 GCA_035293045.1 Acidimicrobiia bacterium | reverse complement strand
TTCGGACGGCCGCTTCCGCTCGGCCGACCCGAACGGGTCGGCGCCCTACTTGTGCAGAAACGGCGCGGGATCGTGGGCCGTCACCGCGACGACCGGGCCTTGGAGTCTCGGCGACGCCGCGTGCAGCGCGGAGTTCGGACCCGGCTTTGCGCTCGGCGTACCTCTTACCGCGAGGGACAACGCCGCGATCACCACGACGACCGACACCTGGCTCGATTATGCGGTGGTCGGCGGGACGTGGACCCCGAACCCTTAACGTTCTCGAGCAAGTCGGCGTGCGTGACGAGGTGGAGAACTTGCTCGAGAACGCCGAGGCCTCCACCTCGGCGCACGTCACGTCTCAGATCGGTGGTTCGTGGCTTCGAGGCGGCTCGCTAGCTCTGCGAAGAGGAACGCTTCCGACAGGCACGCCTTCTCGAAGTCGCCGAGATGCAAGGACTCGTCCTCGCCGTGCGCGTTCGTCGACGGGTCCTCGATGCCGGTCAACAGACACGGCGCGCCGCCGAAGGCGTCGCTGAACGGCTGCACGAACGGGATCGTGCCGCCGCACCCGATGAGCGCCGGCGCCTTCCCGAACGCGGCGCCCATCGCGGCCCGCGCCGCGTCGAAGGCTGGCCCGCGGGGATCGGTGATCCACGCCGCCACCGCAACGCCCGGGTCGACCGTCACCTGCATGCCCCAGGGCGCGTGGCGAACCAGATGGTCGGTGACGTGCGCGACGATGCGCTCGGGGTCCTGGCCGGGCGCTAAGCGCACCGAGATCCGGGCACTCGCCTCGGCCACCAGCGTGGGTGCCGATTCCTCGATCGAGGGGGCGGCGACACCGATCGGGGTGATGGTGGGGAGCATCCACATCCGCTCGAGGATGGAACGTGACGGATCGCCGATCCACCCCACCCCGGGCAACATGCCCGCGTCACGTCGGAGCTCGTCGGCGTCGCCGCCGAGTTCGGCGAGCGCCGAGCGCTCTTCGGCCGTGAGCGGGCGGACTCCGTCGAAGAACCCATCCACGGCGGGGACGCCGCGCTCGTCGTGGAGGGTGCCGACGAGCCGCATCAGACCGGTGAGCGCGTCGGGCACGGGGCCGCCCCACATCCCGGAGTGGATCGGTTGCTCGAGCGCCCGCACCCTGACGTCGAGCATGGCGACGCCCCGCAGGCTGTAGGTGAGGCCGGGCCAGCCCACTTTCCAGTTGAGGACGTCGGTCAGAACGATCACGTCGGCGCGCAAGGTGTCGGCGTACTCGGCAAAAAAGGAGGCGAGATGCGGCGACCCGATCTCCTCCTCGCCCTCGACGATCACCTTGACGTTGACAGGAAGGCCACCCCGGGCGTCGAGCCATGCCCTCACCGCCGCGACGTGGACCATCACCCCGGCCTTGTCGTCGGCGCTGCCGCGCCCGAACAGCCGGCCGTCGATTTCGGTGGGCTCGAACGGCGGTACCCGCCACCGGTCGGCGGTCGCCACAGGTTGCACGTCGTGGTGGGCATACAGGAGGACCGTGGGTGCGCCGTCGCCCGCGTCCATCCAGTCGCCATAGACGTAGGGATGCGCACCCTCGACCTCGAGCAGGCGGACGCCGGCGAGCCCGGCGTCGCGCAGGATGGCCGCCGTGGCCTCCGCCGATCGGCGAACCGGTTCGGGGTCGTGGTGGGCGGCGCTGATCGACGGGATGCGAACGAGATCGTCGAGGGCCTGCCGCGTGCGGGGCATGCCCTCGGCAAGCGCCGCCGCGACGTCGTCGAGGCGCTCCGGCACCGCCGGATCAGAGGAGTTGACCACGCGACCCTTCTAGCATGCGCGTCCCTGCACGAGACGGGAGCATCCATGACCGAATCCACAGGACGCTGGAGTCGCGACGAGATCGAGCGCGCCTTTGCCCACTACCAAGCGGTCGCCGCCGAGGCCGGCCGCACCGGCGACTGGAACCCGTGGGCCGACCTCTTCACGGAGGACGCGACCTACATCGAGCACCTCTTCGGCGAGATGCACGGACGCGAGCAAATCAGGGAATGGATCACCAAGACGATGGGGAGCTACCCCGGCAACGAGATGGACGACTTCCCGGCTGAATGGCACATCGTCGACGTCGACCGCGGCTGGGTCGTCATGTGCGTGTGGAACAACATGCGCGCCCTGCCCGACGGGGAAGTCCTCGGCGCGTACAACTTCACGCTCCTCAAGTACGCCGGCGACAACCTGTGGAGCTACGAGGAGGACATCTACAACCCCGCGAAATTCGGGGACCTGGTCGCCGCATACGACGCGCGCAAGGCCGCGGTCAGTCCATGAGCGTGGAGCGCCCATTCGTCGACCACCAGGATGCGGTCAATCGCGTGTCGTCCGACCGGGGCTCGATCTCCTCGAACGTGCGCCGGTAGCCGGTGCGGCGGATCCGCCATACGCCATCCGTCTTCAGATACTCGTCCTCGTAGAACGCGGCCCCGCGGATCACGACGTTGAAGTCGAGATGGATCACGGCGTCGTCGAGCGCCCACGTGCCCATCGCCGCGGTGTCGCCGATCAGGTCGATCTCGGGATGCGAACAGCGGTGACTCGAAAGGAACCCCTCCGAGCCCATGGAGTCGCGGAGGAAGGCGACGATCGCATCCCTTCCCTCGAAGGCGTACGCGCCGCCGCCGTATGACGCCGTGGCATCTTCGGTGAAGCAATCAACGATGTCGTCGAACAGCTTCTGGTCGAGGCAGCGCAGGTAGCGATATTTCAGGCGCTTGATCTCCTCGATCTCGACGAGGTCGCCGGGGCGCATCTGGCGAACGCTACTCGCCGTACTCGGGCGCGATCTTGAGGTCGTGACGCGCCGCCCGTTCGATCTCGGCATCGAGGGGCCACGGATTGGGAAGGCACCCGTCGAGTTCCGTGGACTGCTGCGCCATCACCGCTGCGGGCTCGCGAGGTGCCGGACACGAGCGGTCGGGGTGATGCATTCCGATGAGGTGCCCGACCTCATGGTTCACGAGCATCTGCCGGTAGGCGGCCACGTCGCCCGTCCATTTGGGGTGCGCCGAGCGCCACCGCTCGGCATTGAGCGCCACCACGGGCCCGTTCTGACACGAGAACTTTCCGAACGTGTCGTAGGGGAGGCACAGGGCATCGACCTCGGGGCCCTCGGCGAGGACCACGACATACGGCGCATCGTCGCGACGCTCGAATCGGAACCCCGCCCGTGCCCAACCGCGGGGATCGCCCAGGGTCGTTTCCACGATGAGCGCGAACTCCGCCGTCTCCGGATCGGAGGTCCGGCGTTCGATCCGAAGCGGAATGACGACGGGCTCCATGGCGGGTGCTGAGACGCTCGAGGACGGTGCACTCGACGTCGGGTCGCGCGCCACCGATGACGCGCGGTGATCGCGGTCCGCGCTGCAGGCGATCAGCAATGGAACACTCGTGAGGGTCGCGATCAGGCGTCGAGGGCGAAACATGCGTGCGCACATGGTATGGGCGGGCACGCATGTCTTTGGGCGCGCGCGCCGGGTGGGTTGGCACTCAGACCGCCGCGCGCGTCGCGCGCGTGGTTGTCGCGCACTCGGATGACGTCGTCTCCGCGTCATACGCACTGCGCGCAAGTGGTTGCGCGACGAAAGTTTTTCGCGAGATGTCCGCGCATTGCGCGAGATTCCGCGCAAAACTGTTCCACATCTACAAGAATGTGCATTACCACTTCGCAGTGGGGCGCGGTTTGCTCTTCTGCAAAGTGGGCGATGCACGTGACACCGCCAACCAGACGGCACCGATGCACTGGCAACTCGCCGCGTACGTCGGGGTCGCCACAGGAGGTAAGGAACATGCCGGCACGCAAGCCCGCCGCCCGTAAGACGGCAGCGCGTAAGCCTGCAAAGCGCAAGTCGACCGCCCGCAAGCCTGCGGCGCGCAAGACAACCGCCAAGAGGAAGACCACTGCACGCAAGCCCGCCGCCCGTAAGACGGCAGCGCGTAAGCCTGCAAAGCGCAAGTCGACCGCCCGCAAGCCTGCGGCGCGCAAGACGGCCAAGAGGAAGACCACTGCACGCAAGCCCGCCGCCCGTAAGACGGCAGCGCGCAAGCCTGCAGCGCGGAAGAAGAGCACGGCCCGCAAGTCGACCGCCCGCAAGCCTGCGGCGCGCAAGACCGCTGGCACCCGTCGTCCAGCACGCAAGAGCACTGCCCGTCGGCCTGCGGCACGCAAGACGACCCGCAAGTCGACCGCGCGCAAGACGACGCGGAAGCGCTAAGTCAGCAGCCTGCTCAGTACGGTGAATGCGCGCCCTTCGGGGCGCGCATTCACGCGTCTGGGCCCATTTGGCGGCCCTAAGAACAGCCCCATGAAAGGACACCCGTGGGATACCGAGTCGCGCAGTGGGCCACCGGGCACGTGGGGATGCACGCCCTGCGGTCGATCATCCTCCATCCCGACCTCGAGCTCGTGGGTCTGTGGGTCCACGGGGCCGACAAGGTCGGAAGGGACGCCGGCGAGATCTGCGGGCTCGGACCCGTTGGCGTCATCGCCACGAGCGACCCCGGGGAGATCCTCGGCCTTCGTCCTGATTGCGTCTCCTATATGGCCACCGGCGACCTCCGTCCCCAAGAGGCGGTCGACGACATGGCCCGGATCCTCGCCTCGGGCGCCAACCTCGTGGGGACGTCCGTCGTCCCGCTCGTCTATCCACCCTCGGCTCCCGCCCCGTGGGTCGAGCAGCTCACCGCCGCGTGCGATTCGGGTGGCACCTCGTGCTTCGTGTCGGGCATCGACCCGGGGTTCGCCAACGATCTCCTCCCGATCGTGCTCTCCGGGTTCTGCCAGCGCATCGATTCCGTCCGCATGATGGAGGTCCTGAACTACGCCACCTACGACCAGGCCGAGGTGCTGTTCGACACCATGGGGTTCGGCCGTCCCCTCGACCACGAGCCGCTCCTCCTCTGGCCCGGCTCGCTGACCTTCGCCTGGGGCGGCGTGATCCGCTCGATCGCCGATGCCCTCGACGTGTCCCTGGACGGAATCGAGGAGTGGCACGAGCGGCGCGCCGCCGACGAGACGTTCGAGATCTCGACCGGCACGATCGAGAAGGGAACGACCGCCGGCTTGCGCTTCGAAGTTCGCGGCGTGATCGGCGGCGTCCCGCGCATCATCCTCGAGCACATAACCCGTCTCCACGACGACGTGGCCCCTGAATGGCCGCAGCCGACCGGCCAGGGCGGATATCGCGTCGTGATCGAGGGATCGCCCAACTACACGCTCGACTTCCAAATGCTCGGCGAGGACGGCGACCACAACACGGCGGGGGTCCTCGGGACCGCCATGCGGGTGCTCAACGCCATCCCCTTCGTGTGCGATGCGCCGCCCGGTCTGCTGTCGGTGCTCGACCTCCCCGTGGTGCCGGGTCGACACCTCATGACGGATCGGACGCCGTGAGCCTCGATCCGCGGATCGACGACCTGGCGCGCTTGCTCGACGCCCGCCTCCCCACGCGCGCGCTCGTGGGCATCAGCGGCGCGGTCTGCGTCGGCAAATCAACGATCGCCGCCGCGCTGGCCGGGCGCCTCACTGCACTCGGTCGTGAGGTGGACATCCTGTGCACCGATGCGTTCCTCTATCCCAACGCCGATCTCGACGAGCGCGGCTTGACGTTCCGCAAGGGGTTTCCTGAGACCTTCAACGTCGTGCGCCTCGAGCAGAGCCTGATCGGCGCCCGACGCGGCGCCATCGACGTGCCCGTGTATTCCCACGCGACCTATGACGTCGTCCCCGACGCATCCGTGCAGATCGCCGCCGACACGGTGATCGTCGAGGGCGTGAACGTCCTCCAAGACCCGGCGAGACGGCACCTCGACGTCGCCATCTACGTCGACGCCGACGACGCCGCGGTGAAGGAGTGGTTCACCCGCCGCTTCCTCGCCCTCCGCGACGGGGGCCGAAGCGATCCCGGCTCGTTCTACGCCTCGATGGCCGACCTCGACGACGACGCCATCGCCGGCCTGGCTTCGGGAGTCTGGGAGTCCGTCAATGCACCGAATCTCGAACAGCACATCAGGCCGTCGCGCGACACTGCGGACGTGATCGTCGAGAAGGGACCCGCTCACCAAGTGACTGCGATCATCGAACAGTGACCGACCCACTCGACTTCAATCCGCTGGATCCCACCTTCTACCTGAGCGACCCCCACGCCATCTACGGAGCCCTGCGCCGTGACGCTCCGGTGCGCTGGAACCCCGCCGCACGGATGTGGACCATCGCCGCCCATGCGGACGTCATGGCGATCTCGCGCGACCCAGCCACGTTTTGCTCGAGCCGCGGGGTTCTCCCGACGGACGGCGGCCGAGCCGTGGCGGTGACCGACTCCATCCTCTTCATGGATCCCCCAGAGCACGCTCGCCACCGCAAGCTGGTGAGTTCAGCCTTCACGCCCAAGCGCGTCGCGGCGCTCGAGCCTGTCATCCGGGAGATCGCCGCCTCACTCGTCGCCCGGCTCGAGCCCGGCGCCGCCACCGAGTTCGTCGAGGCGGTCGCCGCTCCCCTACCGATGCTCGTGATCGCCAACATGCTCGGGATTCCCGGCGAGGACCGCGACCGTTTCCGCGAGTGGTCCGACGCCATGATCGCCGCCGCCACCGATCCCTCCGACGCCGCCCTGGTCAAGGCGGCCGAGCTGTACGCCTACTTCGACGACGTCACGAGTGCCCGCAAGGCGGACCCCCGCGACGACATCATCTCCCTCCTCGTGAACGCGGAGGTCGACGGCGAGCTGCTGTCGCGCGCCGAGCTTCTGGGCTTCTGTATGTCGCTGTTGGTGGCGGGCAACGAGACGACGCGCAATCTCATCGCAGGCGGGACCCGCATCCTGATGGAGCATCCCGATCAGCTCGCGGTGCTCGCCTCCGACCCAACCGCCATCCCTCGCTCTGTCGAGGAGATGCTCCGGTGGGTGACCCCCGTGATGTGTTTCGCCCGCACGGCGACCCGTGACGTCGAGGTCGGGGGCGTGGGCATCGCATCCGGAGACTTCGTCCTGATGCTGTACGCCTCGGCGAACCGCGACGAAGCCGTCTTCGGCGAGTTGGCCGCGAGCTTCGACATCGCTCGCGATCCCAATCCTCACGTGGGCTTCGGGTTCGGCGAACACTTCTGCCTCGGCGCCGCTCTCGCCCGACTCGAAGCCCGCGTGCTGTTCGAGGAGCTGTTCGCCCGCTTCTCGCGGCTAACGCCCGCCGGCCACCCCGAGCGCCTGGCGTCCGTGCTCATGAACGGCCTCACCGCGCTCCCCCTCGTCGCCCACATCTGACGCGGCGGCGCGGGCCGCCCGAAGGTGCGACCAGTGGACCGCGGTCACCAAGGCGGCAGGGATCCACATCAGGAATGCGGAGCCGGCGATGGCGTCTGCGCCGACCACGAAACCGATCACGGCGATGTGAAAGACCTGCACGTGCCAGGTCACGAGCGCCGAGAGATGCGGATGGCGCGTCAATCCGGATACGGCGACGTCGGGCTCGTCACGGGTGAGCGCGAACAGGAGCACCAGCAGCGCGCCCGACGTGAGCGCGAACCCGAGCTGGCTGCCGAGCGGCAGACCGAACCAGAAGCCCGGACCTTCGTAGCGGAACACCGATCCGAGGTAGAACTCGTCGCCGAGCCGGCTCATGGGGTCGACCACCCACAGCGCCCAGACGGCCAGCATCCACGCCAGCGCGAACTCGTGCCACGACCGGAGGGCGCGCGTCCGCCATGGGCCCGATGCCAGCAATCGGCCGGCGGCGAACGCGAAGTACCCCATGAACGTGTAGCTCAGCGGGACGAAGACCGGCACGTCGCCGATCCACAGTTCGTCGCCCCGGAGCGCCGGGTTGAACTCGTAGCGGGTGTATGGGAATCCAACGGTGGCGGACCCGTTCTCGGCGAGGGCTCCGATCCCGAAGGCCACACCGGAATAGATGAGGGTGCGGCGCCACCCGAGATGACGGACGGCGAACACGAAGAAGGAGACGCCGAAGAGCGTCACATACCACCGGTGGAAGAGGGTCCCCGCGAGCTGATCCATGCGCATCATGATCCCCCGCCCCGGCGTCGGACGCAACGACAGCCGGGGCGGCTTCGGCGGCGCAACGCCGGACGAGCTCAGCTGAGCGCGATCCCGAGGGCTGCGGCGAGCACGCCCAGCCCGCACGACGCGACCACGTACCCCGACGCCATGAGAAACCGGCGAAGTTCGACAAGGGCGCTGGCGTCGCGGGCAAAGCTCGAGAAGGTCGTGAACGCGCCCAACCCCCCGACCCCGGCCACGGTCGCCACGGCCGGCCCGGCGTCGTGCAGCACGCCGAGGAGGAAGGATCCCGCGACGTTGACCATCAGGGTTCCCGTCGGAAAACCCCTGTGCCGGTTCCAACGCCGCCCGGACTCCGCCCGGGCCAAGCCCCCCAGCGCCGCGGCCACCCCAAAGCTGATCGCGGTGATCATGGCTCTTCCTCGAGCGGCAAGCTCAACGCGCGGACCCGCCGGAGGCTCGCGGCGCCGACGACCGCGGCGAGGAGCGACGCCCCCACGGAGCCGACTCCGTACCCGACGGCGAGCACGACGCGTTCATCGCGGAGGAGGTCGGCGATCTCAACCCCGTAGGTCGAGAAGGTCGTGAGCCCGCCGCAGAAACCGATGCCGGCTGCGTCGTGGAGGATCAGCCGGTGCCCTGGGTGTCGCCACTCTTCGGCCAGGACCACGCCGAGCGCGCCGGACCCAAGAACGTTGATCCAGAAGACCCGCCACGGGAACCCGGTCGCCGGTGCCATCGTCGTGAGGACACCCCAACGCACGCCCGCGCCCGCGACGGCGCCGAACGCAACCGCGAGCACGCTGGCGCGGGTCCAGGCGCGTCGCTGCATGACACAGCCTTGCCTCCGGAACAAGCGCGGTCCCAATCCGCCGACGCCGGTTGGCTTCGCCGTCCGAGGCCCCTCTTTGCGCGGCGATGGTGGACACGTCGTAGTACCGGCGAATTCTGGCCGCGAGCAGCACGCGTTCTGCGCGGCCCGCTCGACTTCTACACCCTGTTGAGTGCAGCCCGGGCGGACGCGATCCAACGCCAGGCGCGGCGACCCACAACCACCAGCACGAGGGCGACGAACACCGACAACACCGTCCCCCACACGGGGACGATCCAGTAGGAGGTCGAAACCTCGAACGGCTCCACACCCTCAGCGCTGACCTGCGCACGTGCCACCACGCGAGCCAAGGACGGGGACCCTGTCCAGGACGCCGAGTACGTGGCCGCCGCGCCGGGCAGGAGTTCCTTGGGACCCGTGAGGTCGAGTTCGGTTCGCGGCACTCGGAACCCGGTCAGCGTCATGACCACGGCGGGTGCGGTTCGCAGATTTCCGGTGTTCTTGATCTGCAACGAAAAGACGGAGCGGCCATCGGAGGACTCTCGGTGCAGGACTCCGGCCTCCAGCCCAGACGTCGCCGTCCCGCCGACGCGCACAAAGGTACGAAGGCCGACGCGCTCGACGACGTTGACCTGCACCGCCACATCACCCGCGCTGTCGTCGGGCTTGGGGGTCGCCTCAGGAAGCCGTTCGACCACAATGCCACCCGCGTAGTCGCCCGGGGATGCCGTCAACGGAACTTGAATTTTGGCGGTGATCTTCTGCGTGGACCGCGGTGCCAGGACGCGTTCCTCCACCGGCATTTCGAGCCACGCACCGACGCCCTCCCGCGGGTCATCGATGCCAGCGAGTGCGAAGTCACCTTGGGGTGTGGTCGTGGCGTCGACCGCGTAGATAAGAACCGGCGCGGGTTCCGCGGCCTTATTCGTGACCACCGCCGTCACCTCCGCCGCCTCCCCAGGGAGAATCTCCACTTCCAGCCAGTCGTCAACGCCCTCGGGACGGATGCCGATGGTCCCCGACTGTGCGGCATCCGACGGTCCCATCGCCATCAACACCGCAGCGAGAACTCCCAACAGGACGACCAGGGAGCTTCTCCTCGTCATGCGGCACAGCCCCCGATAGGCGATGGCGTGCGAAGGGTCGTCGAGGCCATGGTGCTCCTCGGAGAGGGCCGGGTCACGAGATCGTGAGGATAAGTGTCACGTTGTAAGGATTGATCGGCGACGCGCCGACGGCGGCCGAATAGTTCGATCGGTAGGCGTTCGCGGGGACCGTGAGGGAGAGGTTCGGGGTGAATGAGTACTTGCCCTTGCACTCCTGAGAGCACGAGAGGAAGGTCTGCGCGGACGTCGACAACGTCAAGGCCGTGAGGGTGAGGTTGGTCGGAACGTCGGAACTCGAACCCGCGGCGGCCGTCCCCGGCTCGAACTGAGCCGAGCCGATCGGAATGGTGCGGGCTGTCGTCTCTACCGAGCCAGCCTCCGAAATGAAGGGACCAGAGGCGCTCAAGGTCACCGACCAGGCCCCCCCGGTTCCCCGCGCGTCCTTGGCGACCCATTCACTTTCGGCCGCCCCGACGATCGCGACGGGCTCGCCGGTCAAGGTGTGCTGAGGGAGCGCGATGGCCGTCGACGTAACCTCGAGCGATCCGCCGTTGATCTTCTGCTTTCCGGTCTTGGAGTCGCCGCGGGCCGGGGCGACCCCCGACGCACCGATTACGAGTGCTATCGAAGCGGCGACGAGCCGACGGCGCCTGGCGCCTGCGACCCGGCTCATGCGATGGTCACCGTGATTGTCGAGCTGTAGTCGTTGAGTGACGACGAGCCGACCGCTCCCGAGTAGTTCGACCGATAGCTGTTGGCGGGAAGGTTGAACGTGAAGGTAGGCGTGAAGAAATAAATCCCCGTGTTGTCACCGATGGACGACGCGAGCGTCTGGGGTGCCGTCGACAGCGTGAGACCCGAGGTCGTGGTGATATTCGTGATCGGGTCTGCGCCGACGTCGGCCGTGACTGGGCCGACGGTGACCGACAAGTTCGACACCGAAAGCGTGCGCGGCGCGGTCTCCACCGATCCGGCCGCAGACGTCGGCGTCGTGGCCGATATCGACACCGTCCATGGGGCGTCGGTCAACCGGGTGTCGGTGATCGTCCACGGCAACGGCGCCGCCGTCACGGACACCTGGGGGTCCCCGTTGAGCGTGACCTCAGGCCAGGTGATGTCGGTCGCGACCACGGTCAGGACCGCCTCCGCCGGCCTCCGCCCGACCAAATCGGCCAGCGCGAGGACTCCGATCACGACGGTCAGCATCAGCCGGCCGCGTCGCCGTCTGCTTGGCCGGTGGAACAACGGCCCCTCCCCGGCTCGGACGTCTAGACGATGGTGATGGTGATGGTAGACGTGTAGGGGTTCAGCGCTCCGCTGGTGCCGGTGGCGTAGTTGGATCGGTAGGCATTGGCCGGGACGGTGAAGGCGACGGTCGGCGTGAACGTGTACTTGCCCTTGCACGCCCCCGAGCAGGACAACACGGACTGAGCTGAGGTCGACATGGCAAGCGACGTCTGACCGGTGAGGTTGGTCGTGGCATCGCTCCCCGAGCCTGCCGTCTGCGTGTTGGTGGTGAACGCGAGATTGCCGACCGCGATGGTGCGCGGGGTGGTCTCGGTATCGCCGCCAGCGGACGTCGGAGTCGTGGCGGAAACCGTGACGGACCAGGCGGCGCCCGTTCCGCGGGGGTCAGTGGCAGACCACGCCGAGCCGGCGTTGGCAGAAATCGTCTGTGTGACACCGGTCAGCTCGGTGTTCGCGAACGTGAAACTCGTTCCTGCGACGCTCAGGCTGCCACCGGTGATGGTGCTGTTGACGCTTTGCGCCCAGGCTGTCGACGGAGTGGCAGCAATGAAGAGACCGATGATGAGTGCGCCGATTCGCGTGGTCATGCCGGTAAGACTCGGACTTGATCCGCGCGACATTGAGAGCGCAGGTCGGGCGGTGAAAAGCTCCGCCCTGGTTTGACGAGAGATCGGGCCGGTTGCTCTGTCGCGACGCATGTGGTCGTCGGAGAGCGGTTGTCCCGACTTGACTGCGAATGGTGTCGGAGGGGGGACTTGAACCCCCACGCCCTTGCGGGCACTAGCCCCTCAAGCTAGCGCGTCTGCCTATTCCGCCACTCCGACGTGGTCGCCTCTGTGTGCCGACCGGATCGACTCGACCCTACCCAGAGGAAGTGGTGGATTGTACCGATCGGTCGGAGGTCGTCTCCCACCGTTCGACGCGCCAGAAGGGGCCGGGAGCCCAGGCGCTCGCCTCCACGCCCGCCACATTGCGGGTAACCACGACAGCGGAAGGGCGCCAGAGCGGGAGCATCACGGCGTCTCGCTGGAGCTCGAGCTCGAGATCGGCCGCCGCTTCGTGGTTCCCGAGGTCGGCCTGCGTCGCAAGATCGTCGATGTCGTTCACTCGAGACCAGTTCGTCTCGCCGGCGAACGCCGAGTCGAAACGGCAACGCCAGCATGGGTCCGGCCACTGGACCTCCGTTGCCGCGACGAGGTCGAACGTGCCCTGCGGGAGCCACTCCCCGAACAGGAGGTGGTTCGGCAGCCGCACGGCGTCGAACGTGAGCGGGGTAGAGCGGGCCCGGTGCTGGAGGGCACGAGCGACCAGCGACGCCATGGGGTCTTCGTCGGCGATGGCGAACGCCATGTCCCGCTCGTCGAGCTCTCCGGCGAGGTCCGCGTTGATGTACCAGCGAGGCCAGCCGCCGCCTTCTCGGAGCCGACCCCAACTGGTGGCGAGGTCGGCTTCGCCTCCCAGGAGAACCTTGGTCAAGCGATCACGGTCGACGAGGTCGAGGCTCGCCACGCGTACGTCAACGGGGACCTTCTCGGTTTGGAAGTAGAGCGAGACGATCCGCCCACCGGGAGCGGCGACGTCGACCTCCGCGCCCTCGATCGCTTCCATCTCGCGAATGCGCTCGGTGAAGGCGGGCATCCACGCCACGTCGAGTTCCCCCTGTTCGAAGAGGTGCTGGAGCGTCGTGGCATCGGGAACGGTGACCACCTCGAGGTCCCGTACGCCCGGGCCACCCCCCCACCACTCGGCGTTGGCGGTGAGGATCACGTTGAGACCTGGCGTCGAACCCTTGAGGAGATATGGCCCCGCTCCGATATCCGGGCCCTTGGCCCACGCGCTCGTGAGGTCGTGTCCATCGAGCCGGTGCCTCGGCAACACGTAATCCTCGCCCGAGAAGAGCCGCTTCCACGCTGGGTACCGCCGCGAGAACCTGAAGGTGACGTCTCGCCCCCGGCCGGTGACCGACGTCAGAAGGTCGTATCCGGCGTCGGGGCCGGGCCATCCGGCCGAGGTGATCACGCCCAGGGTGAACGCAAGATCGGACGCCGTGATCGGGGTCCCGTCCGACCAGCGGGCGCCCTCGGCAAGCGTGAAGCGCACCGTGCGACCTTGTTCCACCACCGAGGCGTCCTCGACGAGGCGCCCGACGATCTCCCCGTCCGCCGTCACGTCGAACAGCTGCGGCAGCACCATCGAGAGGATCTGACCCGCGGATGGATTTCGCGCCCTGATGTCGAACGGGTTGTAGGTCGCGGGCAGCTCGGGGACGCCGATGCGGAGCGAGCCCTCGGCGGCGGTCGCCGGTCGAGCCTCGGTCGGGGGAAGGCGATCGCCCTGTCGCCCGTCGTCGTCCTGATTGCGGAGGATCACGGCAGCGGCCACCGCCGCGATGAAGAAAGTCAACGCCAACGCGGCCACGGGGCCGCGACGCGGGCTCAACCCGAGGCCGTGGACCGCGCGAGGAACACGTCGGTCACGTCGAACGTGCCGAGCGGGGTCATCGCGAACCCGCCGACGTCGGCGGCCGCGGCCCATCGATTGGTGAACTGGGCGATCGGGAGCACCGGCGCCAGGTCGAGCACGACTTGTTCGATCTGGCGATACAGCTCAGCGCGTCGCTCCGGATCGCGCTCCGCACGGGCGGTGCGGAGCTTCTGGTCGACGTCGCGGGCGCTCAGGTTCATCAGGTTGTTCTCTTGATCGGTGACGAACAGCGGGAACAGGAAGGCGTCGGCGCTGAGGTAGTCGGCGGTCCATCCCAGCCGGAAGAGTTCGGGTTGGTCGTTCACCAGGAACACCCTGTAGTCGTCGAGCGTGTGCGGGCGGAGCTCGGTGGGAATCCCCACCTCCTTCAAGTCGGATTCGATCGCCGAGGCGACGGCGCGCTGTCGCGAGTCTTCGTCGAAGTCGATGCGGACCGTGGGCACGTTGCCGCCGGGAAAGGCGGCCTGGACGAGTTCCCGCGCCTTGCCGGGGTCGTGCGCGCACCGTGCTCCGCACGCGTTGTCGGCGACTTCGGGAACGCCCGTGGGCACAAACCCGTCGGCGAGAACGACGGTGCCGTCGTAGACCACCTCGACGATGCGCTCGCGATCCACCGCATGGATGACCGCCTGGCGCATGCGCACGTCCTGGAAGGCGGGCGCCTCGAAGTTCATGCCGTAGAACAGAACGCCGGCGAAGGGCCCGAATCCCGGCTCGCCGTATTCGGCGGCGGCTTCATTGACGCGGTCGGGAGGTACGGGCGCGAGGTCGACCTCGCCCTTCTTGAGCGCATCGAAGGCATTGTTGGGATCGGACATGAGGTGGAGATCGACGCCGTCGAGGAAGGTCGGTTGCGGAAGGTATTCGTCGACCCGAATCAGAGAGATGACGTCGCCGTTGCGCCCGGCAAACTTGAGCGGCCCGGACCCCACCGGAGCCTCACCGAACGCGATTTCACCGACCTTCTCGGATGGCACGACGCCGAAGCCCGGGTTGGCGAGCACCAGCGGAAACTGCGCGAACGGCTGGGTCAGTTCGATCGACAACTTGTTGGCCGCCACAACTTTCACGCCGCTGAGATCCTTGGCGGTCCGTTCGTCGTGGAAGGCGGCGTAGCCGTCGACCGTCTCGAGCTGGAATCGGAGTTGGGATTCGGACCCGGGGGCAGCGATCCGGTCGATGCTCGCCTTGACGTCTTCGGCGGTCAGCGGCGTCCCGTCATGAAAGCGGAGACCGTCCTGGATGGTGAACGTAAACCGCCGCTGGTCGAAGGACGACTCCCATGCGCCGGCCACACTGGCCTCGATCCCCCCAGACTGGCCGTCGTAGCGGACGAGGGTGTCGAACAACTGGTCGGCGACCATCACCGCCGACGGCTCGAGAGCACGAGCGGGGTCGAGGGTCTGGAGGTTCACGACCGCGACCCGCAGCGCACCTCCCTTGCGCGGCTGCCCGAGATCGGGGCGCCCGGACCCGTCGTCGTTGTTGGACACGACGACGAACGCCCCGACGATCCCCGCGATCAGGACGACGCCAAGGGCGCCAATGAGCCAGGTCCTGCGCACCGTCGGTCAGCCCGCGCGGCTCGTCAGGAAAGCCGCAGCCCGAGGATGATCGTGGTGAACGCGAAGACCATCGCCGTGATGACGGTGATGCGGTCGAGGTTGCGCTCGACCACCGTGGATCCGGCGAGGGACCCGCCCATACCGCCGCCGAACATGTCGGATAGCCCGCCCCCACGCCCGGCGTGGAGGAGGATGAACACGATCAGGAAAGACGTCGCGATCATGTGGATCACGACGATGGCGGCGTTGAACACGGGCCGAAGGCTACCACGACCGCCTCTCCATCCCGGGGTCACGCCCGTCCCGTTCTTGGATGGGAATTGGCGCTCCCAGCGCCAATTCCCATCCAAGAACAAGGGCTGTCAGTCGCGGTAACGGATGATGCGGGTGAAGTCGTCGGGGTCGAGGCTCGCCCCACCGACGAGGGCTCCGTCGATCTCTTCTTGGGCCATCAGCTCGGCGATGTTGCCCGGCTTCACGCTCCCGCCGTACTGAATGCGAACCGCGTTGGCCGTTGGCGCGCCGTAGAGGTCACGCACGACGGCCCGGATCTGGCCGATGGTCTCGTTGGCGTCGGCGGAGGTCGCCGTCTTCCCGGTCCCAATCGCCCAGATGGGCTCGTACGCGATCACCAACTCGGCGGCCTGCTCGGCCTTGACCTTCGCGAGTCCTCCGCGGACCTGCCCGCTCACCTTCGACTCGGTCTCGCCCGCCTCGCGCTCTTCGAGCGTCTCACCGACGCACATGATCGGCGTCATGCCGTGGGCGAACACCGCGTGCACCTTCTTGTTCACCGTCTCGTCGGTCTCGCCGAACAGCTCGCGCCGTTCCGAATGCCCGACGATCACGTACGACACGTTGAGCTTCTGCAGCATCAGGGGACTGATCTCGCCGGTGAAGGCGCCGGTCTCCTCCCAGTGCACGTTCTGGGCACCCAGACGGATCGGAATCCGGTCGGCGTCCAGCGTCGTCTGCACCGACCTCAGGGCCGTGAACGTCGGGCAGACGACCACGTCCACCGCGCCATACGTCTTCTCGTCGAGTTGATACGACAGCTTCTGGACGACCTGGATGGCGTCGAGATGCGTGTGATGCATCTTCCAGTTGCCCGCCATGATCGGCCGACGGTCGTGCGTCATCGATTCGCGTCCTCTCCCTCGTCGTTTCGCAATCCCGTGCGCAAGGCGCGGAGGCCCGGCAGATCGCCCTGCTCGAGAAACTCGAGCGAAGCCCCGCCGCCGGTGCTGATGTGGTCGATCTCCGATTCGGCCCCAAACATGCGCACGGCCGCGGCCGAGTCACCCCCACCCACGACGCTGTAGGCACGGCTCTCGGCGACGGCGTCGCAGACGGCGCGCGTGCCGGCGGCGAACGGAGCCAACTCGAACACCCCCATCGGACCATTCCAAAAGACCGTGCGCGCGTCACGAACGGCGTCGGCGTAGGTGCCGGCGGTCTCGGGACCGATGTCGAGACCCTTCCAGCCGTCAGGGATGGCGGCGGCCGGCACCATCTTCGTAGCGGCGTCGACGGCGATTTCCTGCGCGATCACGACGTCGGTCGGAATCCGCACGATGCCGTCGGCGAGCAGCTCGCGGCACTGACCGACGAAGTCGGGCTCAACCAGCGAATCGCCCACCGCGTGGCCTTGCGCGAGCAGGAACGTGAAGCACATCGCCCCACCGATGAGCATGAGATCCGCCTGCTCCGCGAGCGCCTCCAGCACGCCGAGTTTGTCGCTCACCTTGGCGCCGCCGAGCACCACGACGAACGGCCGCTCTGGATCGGTGCTCAGGCGGTCGAGCACTTCGAGCTCGGCCAAGAGCAGGGATCCCCCGGCCGACGGGAGTCGGGTCGGAGGGCCTACGACCGACGCATGCGCGCGGTGCGCCGCGCCAAAGGCGTCGTCGACGTAGCAGTCGGCGAGCGAACACAGCGCGTCGACGAGCGCGGGGTCGTTGGCGGTCTCGCCGGACTCGAACCGGAGGTTCTCGAGCACCATCACTTCGCCCGGGCCGAGGGCGGCGGCCATCGCGCTCGCCTGGGGGCCCACGACCTCGGGGCACACGGGCACCGTCGTCCCCAACAGCTCACCGAGACGCGCGGCCACGGGCGCGAGCGACAGCGCGGGGTCGGGCGCACCCTTGGGTCTCCCGAGATGCGAGCAGGCGATCACGGCCGCTCCCCGCTTGCGCAGC
>DATDOY010000089.1:0-2283 GCA_035293045.1 Acidimicrobiia bacterium | reverse complement strand
GATCGACGACCCCGACCCGGTGCTCTTCCTCGAGCACAAGAAGATGTATCGCCTCATCAAGGGCCCGCTGCCGCAGGAGGACTACCGGATCCCCCTCGGCGTCGCCCGCATCGCACGCGCGGGCACCGACGGCACCCTCATCTCGTACGGGCTCCCCCTGCACTACTGCGTGGCGGCCGCGGACGCGCTCGCCGACGAGGGCATCGGTTCGCTCGAGGTCATCGACCTGCGCACGCTCCAACCGTGGGACCGCGCAACGGTGCTGACGTCGGTGAGCAAGACGGGACGCGCCCTTGTCGTGACCGAGGACAACCACTCGGTCTCGGTCGCCGCCGAGGTGTGCGCCACCATCGCCGAGGAGTGCTTCTTCGACCTCGACGCTCCCGTGCGTCGCCTGTGTACGGCCGACATCCCGTCGTTCCCGTTCGCGTCGATCATGGAGAACGCCGCGCTGCTCACCGAGGACCGGGTCACCGAGACCGCACGCGCGCTGCTGCAGGCGTAGGGAGCAAAGGGCGCGCCGACCGACCCCACCGACCGCCCTCGGACCTGACCGCTCGGTGAACCCGGGCTTCCCGCCCAGGGGGCCGATCTATATGCTCGGCGGAGTGCCTCGGATCATCGCGGTCGCCAACCAAAAGGGCGGGGTGGCCAAAACCACGACGACCCACTCGCTCGGTGCAGCCCTCGCCGAGCTCGGTGAGCGCATCCTCCTCGTCGATCTCGACGCCCAGGCGTGCCTGACCTACTCGGTCGGCCTCGACCCCGACGCCCTCGATCGCTCCCTCCACGACGTCTTTCTCGGCCGCTGCGAGGCCGCCGACGTCATCGAGAAGGTCGGGGACATCTCGATCCTCCCCGCCACCATCGACCTCGCCGGCTCGGAGGTGCACCTCCTCACACGGACCGGCCGGGAGCACGCGCTCAAGCGCGCCCTGCGGGGGGTGGCCGACGAGTACGACACCGTCCTCATCGACTGCCCGCCCAGCCTCGGCGTGCTGACAATCAATGGTCTGACGGCGGCGCAGGAAGTCCTCATTCCTCTCCAGTGCGAGACGCTCGGGCACCGGGGTGTCGGGCAGTTGCTCGAAACCATCGACGACGTCCGGAACTTCACCAACCCCGACCTCAAGGTCCGCGGCGCCATCGCCACCATGTTCGACGCCCGCACCAAGCACGCCAACGAGATCCTGGCGTCGGTGAGCGAGAAGTTCGGGCTCACGGTGATGGACCCGCCGGTGCGAAAGTCGGTGCGCTTCGCCGAGGCCCCCGGACAGGGGCAGTCGATCTTCGAGCACGCGGCCAACACCCCAGGAGCTGACGCCTACCGCCAACTCGCCCGGCAGTTGCACGCCGACGCGCCGCCGCCCATGCATCCTCTCGCCTGATGCCCGACCCCCAGGGAAAGCGCGCCCTGTTCGATCCTTCGGCCGGCGACGCGGGTGAACGCACCATCCGGCCGACCGTGGCGTCCGGGCAGGCGGGAAAACAGTCCTTGTTCGAAGCGGCCGAGCGCAAGCCCTTCACCGTCGTCATGCACTGCTCAGAGTGCGGCACCAAGTCGCGCGTCAGCTACGTCGAGTACGCGGCGCGCCACTTCCCGCTCTGGCTGTGGATCCCCGGCCGGTCGTACTCGCGCCTGTTGCGGTGCACCTACTGCGAACGGCTCACCTGGCAGGCCGTCAACTTCCTCGCCTGAGCCCGCCAGCCCTGAGCCCGCCCGGGCAGCAGCCCCACGCTGTTACTTGCAGTAACTCGCGCATTGCGGGAGTTACTGCAAGTAACAGCCAGGCGGTATGGCGGTCAACGAGGGTTAAGAACTCGATTCGACGTGGACGCGGCCATGGCCGCGCACGACCTCGCCGATGCGGCGGGCTTGACGGCCAGAGAGGCGTAGCCGGTCGATCGCGTGATGAGCCTCGGCCGCCGGCACCACCGCCACCATGCCGATCCCGAGGTTGAAGACGCGCTCCATCTCCTCGTCGGGGACGTTCCCCAACGCCTGAATCTCTCGGAACACACGCGGCGCTTCCCAGTCTCCCCGTCGCACCACCGCGTCGCACCCGTCGGGCAACGCCCGTGACAGATTGCCGGGGATCCCCCCGCCCGTGATGTGAGCGAACGCCTTTACCTCCACGTGCTCACGCAACTCGAGCATCGCCGGCGCGTAGATGACGCTCGGGATCAGCAGTTCGTCGGCCACCGAGTGATGCGCGCCCTTCCACGCGGGATCGTCGGGACTGATCCCCGCCACATCGAAGAACACCTTTCGGGCCAGCGAGT
>DATDOY010000088.1:0-14858 GCA_035293045.1 Acidimicrobiia bacterium | reverse complement strand
GAGCGGCACGCCGGTCAGGAAGTTGACAAGGACGTACGCGTCCACCGACGACTGCGACAGGATCAACAGGCGCATGGCGCTCCGCAGCAACTGATACACGCCCCACACGATCGAGGCCCGGGCGAAAATGCTCCGGAACGTTTCGGACTCGCGCACCTCGTCGGGGAACGGGTAGGTCTCGCAGGCGAAGATCCCGATGATCGGACGGCGCGTGAACGCCGAAGCCAAAAAGGCGATGCCCAGGGCGCCGTTGAGCAACACGGGTTGCGCCAGGTAGACCCGCGTGCTCCCCGAAACCAGTCCGATGATCGCCTGCACGAACACGAGGCCGATGGCCAACTTCACGAGCGCGCCGTCGCGCTCTTGCTTGCGGGCCATCCGATAGGCGAGCAGCGCCACGACCGACGACGCCACGATGCCGACGGCCAGTCCCGCGACCTTCCACCCCACATAGAAGGCGAGGACGGGGCCGAACCCGTCGCGAAGGAAGCGGGGCCCACCCCCGAACACCACGGTGCGCAGGGTGACGGGCGGGGCGAGCGACGCCTCGGGGTCGGCCTCCGAGACGGGATCGGCCGCTGGGGCTGGCGCGTCGAGGGTGACGGGTTCCGAAGCTTCGGTCATGTCCAGAGTGTCCCAGGCCGGGCGGATCGGAACAACCGCCCCAAGGTGGAACCGTGCCTCCTACCCCGGGCGGGTCAGCCCGATGGGAGCGTGGGCACGGACTCGTTGGTGGGCACCAGGCTGATCTTGCCTTCGATCGTGCCGTCGATCTCGATGTGATCGCTGGTCCACACCAGATCGAAGCGAAACGGCGCCACCGACGACTCGACGATCGACGCCCGCCGGTCGGCGCTCGACCCGGTGAGTTCGAGGTCGCCGAGGATGCGGACCTGGCCGGGCCCTTCGAGCGAGATGGGGTTGGGCGGCAGGCGCAGGACGCTGGTTCCCGAGAACCCGATCTCGGTGGTCTCGGTCGCTTCGAACGTCACCGATTCGGCGGGCTGGCCGAGGCCCTCGGCGCCGATCGCCACGGGGCCCGTGAGCCGGTACGAGCCGGGGGTCAGGCGCCCGACCACCGCGTCGAGGTGCACGGTCAGCCCCGACGCACCGCCCTCCACCGACGCGGGCCCGAGGGCGAGCAGGCCGGGTCCGCCCCCGAGGGATTTGATCTCGAGCGGCGTGCCGCCGCCCCACGCCACCGATTCCGTCTTGCCGTCGACGAGCACGCCGGCGATCCGCGCCGACGCCGTGCCGCGCGCCTCGGCCTCGATCGTGACCGGCATCGGCAACGAGTCGAGGACGGCGGGTGAGAGGACGAGCGAGTCGGCCCGTCCGGCGATCAGGGTCACGCCGCCGCCGGGGCGGGGTTCGGCTCCGCCGCTCGCCGGGTCTTCGGCTCCGTACTGGATGAGGACCACCGCGACCGCCCCTCCCACGCCGAGGAGGATGACGAGGGCGACGAGGACGAGCCGGCGGGTGAAGCGCACGGCCGGACAGTAATGCCCGGTTCTGGGGGGTCCGCGCTCGCGTGTCGACGCACCGGATTCACCCGGTAGCCTCACCCGGGATGAGCGACGACGCGCACCCCCAGTGGACCCTCGGCCAGTTGAAGGCGAGCGGTTGGCAGTCCCGGCCGGTGAAAGAGGAGATCCGTCAGAATGCGGTGCGGCGCATCGCCGACGGACTCCCCATTGTCGACGGCGTCGTCGGCTACGAGGACACCGTCCTTCCGCAACTCGAGAACGCGCTCCTCGCCGGCCACGACGTCATCTTTCTCGGCGAGCGCGGCCAGGCGAAGACCCGCATGATCCGCGGCCTTGTCGAACTGCTCGATGAATGGTCGCCGGTGGTGGCGGGCAGCGAGATCAACGACGACCCGTACCATCCGGTGTCGCGTCACGCCCGCGAACTCGTCGCCGCACAGGGCGACGACACGCCGATCGAATGGGTCGCTCGCTCGCAGCGCTTCGGGGAGAAGCTCGCCACCCCCGACACGTCGATCGCCGACCTCATCGGTGAGGTCGACCCCATCAAGGTCGCCGAGGGCCGCTACCTCTCCGACGAGCTCACCATTCATTACGGGCTCGTCCCCCGCACCAACCGGGGCATCTTCGCCATCAACGAGCTGCCCGACCTCGCCGAGCGCATCCAGGTGGGCCTCCTCAACGTGCTCGAGGAGCGCGACGTCCAGATCCGCGGCTACAAGATCCGCCTCCCGCTCGACCTCATGCTCGTCGCGTCGGCCAACCCCGAGGACTACACCAACCGCGGTCGCATCATCACGCCGCTGAAGGACCGCTTCGGCTCGCAGATCCGCACGCACTACCCGCTCGACGCGGACCTCGAGATGGAGGTGGTGGCCCAAGAGCACCGGCCCCTCGCCGTCGACGGCCTGCGGGTGGAAGTACCCGACTTCATGGCCGAGGTCGTCGCCCGCCTGAGTCAGCTCGCCCGCCAGTCGCCCCACATCAACCAGCGCTCCGGGGTGTCGGTGCGCCTGTCGATCACCAACCAGGAGACGCTGGTGGCCAACGCGGCGCGTCGATCGTTGCGCACCGGCGAGCCCGACGTCGTGCCGCGCGTGAGCGACCTCGAGGCGCTGGCCGCGTCGACCGCCGGCAAGGTCGAGATCGAGAGTTTCGACGACGGCCGCGACGAACAGATCGTGGAGAAGCTCGTGCAAGCCTCGGTGCTCGAGGTGTTTCGGGCTCGGGTCGGTGCCGATCGCTTCGGCGACCTGCTGATGAGCTTCCAGGAGGGCCTTGTGATCGACGTCGGCGACGACCTGCCGTCGCAGAAGTACGCCGAACGCCTTGCCGACATGCCCGGAATGCGCGACGCCCTGAACGCCCTCGGCGTGAGCGAGTCGCCGGCCGGAATCGCCGCCGCCATCGAGTTCGTGCTCGAGGGCCTGCACCTCTCGAAGCGTCTCAACAAGGACGCTGTCGGCGCCCGCGCCACCTACCGCGGCCGCGGCCTCGCGTCCTAAACGACGCCAGGCTTCCCGGCGACGCCCAACGCTGGTGTGAGTGTCTGCCCGGCGTCAGCCGGGCAGACACTCACACCAGCCACGTGGCCACGCGCCCAAGTGGTCAGGCGGCGGCAGGGTTCTCGGGTCGTGCCGTCAATTCGGTCAATTCCGCCGCGCCGCATGCCGAAGTCTCGTCGCGTGGGACGGGCGCACTCGTCGTACTCAGCGTTGACACGCACACGAGAGGGGTTCTGACATGCGGTACGCGATTCCGGTGGTGATCGTGGTGGCCTTCACAGCGTGGATCATGGATCTGCGCCGTCGCGGCGAGCCGGTCGGCCCTGCCCTTGCCACCGCGGCCAAGCGCTGGGGACCCGTGGTTCTCGTCGGCTTCGTCGTCTACGGACTCCTCACGATGCTCATGTCGATCCTGGCGCTGGTGCTGGCCTTCATGGTGATTTGGATGATCGTGGGCATCTTCACGGGCGGGTTCCTCTGGGCGGACACCTCGTTCGCCGAGAGCATGGGCGCCTTCGGTGTGGTGCTGGCGATCATCGCCGTGGTCGTCTGCGTGCTGCTCATCGTCGCCACCGTCTCGCTCGTCAAGATGCTCCGGCGCCGGATGCGCGAGTGGAACGCGACTCCGGTCGTGGCCCAGGTCGTGGCCCCCTTCGCCGAGGCGCCGCCCGCTCCCGAGGCCCTCGCCGCGCCCGTCAGTGACCCGCCGGCGCACGACGTCGCGCCGCGGGCGCTCACACCGTCGAGCCGGACCCGCCCCCAGGCCGGACGGCGCGAACGACCCCTGCGGGCCGCCGGGCGCTAGCGCAGTAGCCTCGGCACTCGTGACGGAGTGCGGGCCATGAGGCGGCGCGGGGCCAAGGGCTTCCGCTACAGCCGCTGGGACGGCACGCAGTCGATTCCCGACTTCGACGCCGACGCCCTCCTCGGCGAGATCACCGACGACCTGCTCTACCACGGCGATCTCCACGCGGCCCTCCGCCGGCTCATGCAGCAAGGCATGGAGGGCGATCAAGGCGAGCGCCTCCAGGGTCTGCGCGAGCTGCTCCAGAAGCTCCGCGACCGCCGCCGCGAGGAACTCGACCGCCACGACCTCGGCGGCGTCTACGCCGACATCGCCGAGCGCCTCGACGAGGTCGTGGCGATGGAGCGCAAGGGCATCGAGCGCCGCGAGCGCGACGCCGCGCAAGAGGGCGACCGCCGCCGCCAGGAAATCGTCGACCAACTCGCGACCGAGCGCCGCGAGCAGCTCGACCAACTCCCGCCCGACCTCGCGGGCCGCGTCCAGGAACTCCAGCGCTACGACTTCATGGACGACGCCGCCCGCGAACGCTTCGAAGCGCTGATGGACGAGCTGCGCCAGGAACTGCTCAACAGCACGTTCAACCAGATGCAGGGCGCCATGGCCAACATGAGCCCGGAGCAGATGGCGCGGATGAAGGACATGCTGGCCGAGCTCAACGAGATGCTCCGCCAGCGCGAGGAGGGTGGCGAGCCCGACTTCGACGGGTTCATGGAGCGCTACGGCGACTTCTTCCCCGACAACCCCCGCACCCTCGACGAACTCCTCGAGGCGATGGCGCGCTCGATGGCCCAGATGCAGTCGCTCCTCAACTCGATGACGCCTGAACAGCGCCGCCAACTCCAAGAACTCGCGGAGTCGCTCCTCGACGACCTCGACCTGCGCTGGCAGGTGGACGCCCTCGCCCGCAACCTCCAGTCGGCGTTCCCCGACCTGCCATGGGAACGACGCCAAAACTTCACCGGCGAAGACCCGCTCGGCTTCGCGCAGGCGGCGTCGCTCCTCGACACGCTCGACGACATCGACGGCCTCGAGCGCCTGCTCCAGTCCGCATCCGAGCCGGGCGCGCTCGCCGAAGTCGACATCGAGCGCGCCGCCGACCTGCTCGGCGACGACGCGGCGCGCTCCCTGGAGCGACTCGCCGAGTTGGCCAAGATGCTCGAAGAGGCGGGCCTCATCGAGCAGAAGGAAGGCCGGCTCCAGCTCACACCGAAGGGGATGAAGCGCATCGGCCAGAACGCCCTTGGCGACCTCTTCGAGCGGCTCGCCCGCGATCGTTTCGGCCGGCACGAAACGGTGCAGTCGGGCGTCGGCACCGAATCCGACTTCGACACCAAGCCCTACGAGTGGGGAGATCCGTTCCGTCTCGACGTCCAAGAGACGGTCCGCAACGCCCTCCGCCGCTCCGGCCCTGGCACGCCCGTCCGATTGACGCCCGACGACTTCGAGGTCGAGCGCACCGAACTCCACACCCGCGCCGCCACCGTCCTCATGGTCGACCTCTCGCTGTCGATGCCGATGCGCGACAACTTCCTCGCCGCCAAGAAAGTGACGATGGCGCTCCACTCGCTCATCTCGACCCGCTTCCCTCGCGACTACCTCGGCATCGTGGGCTTCTCCGAGGTGGCTCGCGAGCTGAAGCCGGAGGACGTGCCCGAGGTGTCGTGGGACTTCGTCTACGGCACCAACATGCAGCACGGGTTCCTGCTGGCGCGGCGCATGTTGGCTCGAGAATCAGGCACGAAGCAGATCATCATGATCACGGACGGCGAGCCGACCGCCCATATCGAGCCCGGGGGAGACGTGTTCTTCGCCTACCCGCCGGTCGCCCGCACGATCGAAGAGACCTTGAAGGAGGTCGTGCGGTGCACGCGCGAGGGCATCCGCATCAACACGTTCATGCTCGACCCGAGTTACCACCTCCGGGAGTTCGTCGAGCGCATGACCCGCATGAACCGGGGCCGGGCGTTCTTCACCACGCCCGAAACCCTCGGCGACTACCTCCTTGTCGACTTCATCGACCAAAAGCGCGAGCAGCGCCGAGCGGGCTGACCCCCGAGCGACGGGCTGACCCCCGAGAGATTCGCACCCTCCGTAAACCTTTGGGGGACCCTCAAGCACAGTCCGTGGGGGGCCGATACCCCCGGGTACGAACGGCTTGTACCACCGGGTACGAACGGCTCGATTGACGGGTTGGCACGACGTGATGCACGAACTGCTCGAGAACGAGGCGCGGTCCGCGGGTCTCCGCCGCCGCGACGTTTCGCTCCAGACGGTCAACCACCGCCGCATGGAGCTGTGGGCGCTCGCGGTCTCGGTCGTGACCACCATCGCGGTCATCGCTTCGATCGCGCCCGGCCGGATGACGGGCCTCCTCGCCGACACCCCGTCCTCGACCGTGCGCATCGCCCTCGGCCTGCTTGCGTTCGTGTTCGTGGCCTACGTGTGCGAGAAAGAAGTGCACCTGCGGCGGCTGCAGGAGGTCCTCCTCGACGAGCGCATCTTGACGCGGGCGTTCGCCGAGCGCGCCGAGCAACTCGTCCAGCTCGCCGAGGGCGCCCGTGCCGTCAACGCCGACCTCGACATCGACCACGTCTTTGCCCGCCTCCTCGATCGGGCGCTCGAGATGATGGACGCGCCGGTCGGCAGCGTTCTCGTCGTCGACAGCGGCCGCCGCGCCAGCGAGAGCACGGCATCGCTGCGCGCCGCGTGCGTGCGAGGCGGTGGACGCGCCATCGGCGAGGAAGTGTCGCTCCGCCACGGCCCCGTCGCCGAGGCCGTGCGCAACGGCCGCGCCATGATCGCCGAGGACGAGGACTCGACGAGCCGCTTGATCGTTCCTCTCGTGCATCGGGGCGACGTCCTCGGCGCGCTCGAGGTGAGCGCCGCCGAAGGTCGGGTCTTCGGCGAGTACGAGATCCAGGTCCTGTCGGTGTTCGCCGATTACGTGTCGGTCAGCATCGCCAACGCGCGCATCCTCAGCGACGAGCGGACGCGGGTTGCCGAGCTGACCAAGCTCGACGAGATGAAGTCCGAGTTCCTGTCGACGGTGAGCCACGAACTCAAGACGCCGCTGACGTCGATCATCGGAAGCGCGTCGGTGATGCGCCGCGCGCCGCTGAGCGACGCCGAGCGCGACGAGTTCCTCGAGTCCATCGATCGCCAGGCCCGGCGCCTCGCCGAGATGGTCGACCAACTCCTGATCGCCGGGCGCGTCGAGGAGGAGCGACCCGATCCCCACGTGTCGACCGACCTCGTCGCCCTCGCTCGCCTGGTCGCCTCCGATTTCGAGCGCGGCGGCCGGCGCGTCGAGCTGGACCTTCCGAGCACCTGCTTCGTGCGGTGCGCCGACGGACCGCTCCAACAGATTCTCGTCAACCTTCTCGACAACGCCTTCAAGTACGGCGCGACGCCCGTCCGTCTCGAGGTCGCCACTCGCGGGGCGATGGTCGTGTGCTCCGTGCTCGATCGTGGTCCCGGCGTCCCCGCCGACTCCCGCGAGCTCATCTTCCAGCGCTTCCACCGCCTCGACGCCACGGGCACCAAGCCCGGCATGGGCCTCGGACTCCCCATCGTCCGCCAGATCGCCGAGAGCGTCGGGGGGCGTTCGTGGGTCGACGTCCGCCCTGGCGGCGGTGCGGCCGTCCGGGTCACGCTGCCGACGGCGGGCACGTCGCCGTCCACCCACGATGCCGCCGGCACCTCCGACCGGCTCGGCAACCGAACGGCCGTCGAAGCGATCTGAGGCGGAGCACACCAGCCGCGTTAGGCGGTGCCCGGCGCGCTCGCTGTCGTGGGTCGTGTGCGAACCCCCGCAATGCGCGACAATCCAGTGCGCGACAGGATGCGCTCCCGGCTCCTAGAGGGGTGACCCGGCGTGACGCACGGCAGGACGAAGGTGCTCATCGTCGACGACGAGCCCGACATCCTCCTGATGATGCGCGTGAACCTCGAAGGCGAGGGCTTCGACACCGTCCTCGCCGCCGACGGCGAGACCGCCGTCGAGCGGGTCCGCAACGAAGCGCCAGCCGTGGTGCTACTCGACGTGATGATGCCGGTCCTCGACGGGTGGGGCGTTCTCGAAGTCTTGGCGAACGACGAAGTCCGTCCCGCCATCATCGTCGTGTCGGCGAAGGCGGCTCCGGCCGACCTCGCCCGGGCCTACCAACTCGGCGCCGCCGACTACGTCACGAAGCCGTTCAGCATCGAGCACCTCGTGAGCGTCATCAGGGACGTGCTCGGGCGTTCCGAGGACGAGATGGAGCAGCGCCGCCAGGCCGCCCTCTCCGAACTCGGCGTCACCGGCCCCACCTCCTGAGCGATCCGATCGGGCGCCAGATCCGCCGAAGGCGCGGTAAGGTCCCGCCCTGTTCGGGGCGGGGCCGCACCTGACCGTCCCGGTTCACACGCACGAGTTCGAACACCAAGGGGAAGACGATGCCGCAGAGCGCGACCGATTATCTGAAGGATCACCAGCTGCTGACGCTCGCTACGGCGTCGACCTCGGGTGAACCCCACGCCGCCCCGTGCTTCTACGCCAACGACGGCCTGACGCTCTACTTCTCCGTTGCGCCCAACTCGGTGTCGGCCGCCAACCTCAAGGCCAACGGCCGAGCGGCCGCCGGCGTGGCCGACGTTCCCTCCGACTGGAGCAAAGCTCGCGGCATCCAGATCAGCGGCGCCGTCGACGAACTCGACGGCGACGACGAGGCCAAGGTCGGCGAGCTGTTCAAGGCCCGTTACCCGTTCCTCGGCGACGACGCGCTGCACAGTCACTACTACCGCCTCAACCCC
Organism: Acidimicrobiia bacterium; assembly: GCA_035293045.1. Taxonomy (GTDB): domain Bacteria; phylum Actinomycetota; class Acidimicrobiia; order IMCC26256; family JACPCJ01; genus DATDOY01. The sequence goes on along the minus strand of DATDOY010000088.1, from coordinate 6,270 downwards.
GACGACGTGCACTACATCCACAACGAGGACGGCGGCGAGGAAGAAAAGCCCAACCTCGGCGTCGTCTGGACCGCCGAACACATGACCTGACCGACCCACCCACCCCGGTAACCCCGGGTGACGACCGTCATCGGCCAGCCTTCTGGCCGCTCCGGCCTTCCGGCGTCCGGGCTGAGGACCTGACAATCTTTGCAAGTGATCACATGACTGTGCCCTAAGGTGTCGGGCATGACCCGCTCCACCCCCCGCGAGATCAGCCGAACCATCTCCGAGAAGAAGGCGGAGCTGTTCCGCGCCCTCGCCCACCCCGCCAGGATCCGAGTGCTCGAGGTGCTCGCCGAGGGCGAGCGGTCGGTAAGCGAGATCCAGCCGCTGGTCGGGATCGAACCTTCGCACCTGTCGCAGCAGCTTGGAGTGCTGCGCCGCGCCGGGCTCGTCATCACCCGCAAAGACGGCGCCCACGTGCACTACTCCCTCGCCGATCCCCAACTCGCCAAGCTGCTCGCGGTGGCCAAGGCGATGCTCATCCGCTCGTTGTCGGCGGCCGAGGGTCTCTTGGCCGACCTACGCACCGACGTCCGGTGAGCGCGCGCCTGCGCGGCCTGTTGCCGCGCCGTTCCGACTACACCATCTCGCTTCGCGCGCTGCGCGCCGATGCGGTGGCGGGCGTGACGGTCGGCGTCGTCGCGCTGCCGCTGGCGCTGGCCTTCGGCATCACCTCGGGACTCGGCGCCGAGGCGGGTCTGACCACCGCCATCGTGGCCGGCGTGGTCGCCGCCATCTTCGGCGGGTCGAGCGTCCAGGTGTCGGGCCCCACCGGGGCGATGACGGTCGTGCTCGTTCCGATCATCCATCGCTACGGCCCAGAGGCGGTGCTGCTCGTCGGCCTCATCGCCGGCGCCCTCCTGGTCGGAGCCGCCCTCGCCGGTCTGGGCCGCTACGCCGCCTTCGTGCCCTGGCCCGTGATCGAGGGCTTCACCGTGGGGATCGCGGTCGTCATCTTCTTGCAGCAGGTGCCGGCGGCCCTCGGGGTGGCGATCCCGTCGGGCGACAACACAGTGGTGGTGGCGATCCGGGCCGTGGCGCGCGGCCTCGACCACGGTCGCGCCGCGCCGCTCGTTGTGGTGGCGCTGGTGGTGGTGGTCATGATCGTGGCCACGCACCTCCATCGGGCGCTGCCCGCGTCACTCATCGGCGTCGCCGTGGCGACGCTCGTCGCCAACCTCGGCGATCTCGACGTGGCCACGATCGGCCATCTTCCGGGCTCGCTTCCCCTGCCGTCGCTCCCGACGGTCTCGCTCGACCGCATCAGCGCCCTCTTTTCCGCCGGGCTCGCGGTGGCCATCCTCGGCGCGCTCGAGAGCCTGCTCTCAGCCAAGGTCGCCGACGGGATGGCCGACACCGGCCGCCACGATCCCGACCGCGAGTTGTTCGGTCAGGGGCTCGCCAACCTGGTGTCGCCGCTGATGGGCGGCATGCCCGCCACCGGCGCCATCGCCCGCACGGCGGTGAACGTGCGCGCCCGCGCCCGCACCCGGGTGGCCGCCGTCGTGCACTCGTTTGTGCTCCTCGCCGTCGTGTTCGCCGGCGGGTCCGTGGTCGCCGACATTCCGATTGCCGCCCTCTCCGGGGTCCTGATGGTCACCGTCGTCCGCATGGTCGACATTCCCAACGTCCGCGCGATCCTGCGCGCCACCCGATCCGACGCTCTCGTCTTGGGCCTGACCGCCGCGGCGACGGTCGTTTTCGACCTCATCCTCGCGGTCGAGATCGGGATCGCCGTGGCCGCCGGGCTCGCCCTGCGGCACGTGGCCCGCACGGCGAGTGCGATCGTCGAGCCGCTGTCGTCGGAGGAGCTCGGCGAGGTGTCGGGCGACGTCGAAGCCAGCCTCCTCGCCTCCCACATCGTCACGTATCGCCTGGACGGCGCCATGTTCTTCGGGGCCGCCCAGCGCTTCCTCACCGAGCTCACCGCCGTGAGCGACGTCCGCGTCGTGATCCTGCGGCTGCCACGATTGCAGGTCCTCGACGCGACCGGAGCGCAGGCGCTCGGCGAGATCGTCCACGAGTTGGAGCGCCGGCACATCACGGTGCTCCTCAAGGGGGCCAAGCCCGAGCACCTCCGCGTGCTCGAAGCCGTCGGCGCCCTGGATCACCTCGCCCACGAGGAGCACATCTTCACCGACCTCGACGCCGCGGTGGACCACGCCCGCCATCACGCCTCGCGTCACGCCGCGTAGCCGGCGCGTCTGCCCTGGAGTGGGCGGCGGATCGCGACGCGTCAGATGGAGCGGAGGTCGTCGAGGCGGCGTTCGACCAGCGCCCGCTCCGAGGTCGACAACTCGAGCGCGAGCAACTGGTCGAAGAGGGCGGCGGCGGCGTGGGCCGAGGCGGCGTCGGGCGCCGGCCGGTCCGAACGATCGGACGCCCCGTCGGTCGCCGCCACCCGCACGAGGGCGACGGCGACGAGCGCGACCAGCATGCTCACCGCGACGGCGCCGACGACCGCGCGCTACGTCATGCCCGGGAACGACGACCCCGCCGCCGGAGCTCAGGAAGCAGGCCCGCGGTGGCGGCGACGAGTATCGACCCCACAAAGACCATCCCCGGCGTGGCGCCCGCGCCGGCGGCCAGCGCCCCCTCGCCGGAACTGCGGTCGACATCTCGGAGGTCGCGCATGCGCTCGACCTGGGCCAAGGCCACCTTCAGGTCGTCGGCGTCGACGCAGTCGAGGATGCTCTTGTCATCGCCGTTCTGCGGCCCTTCGCACTCGGGGTCGGCACCCTGGCCCGTACGCCGCTCGAGAACGTCCGTGATCACCAGGTTGCCCAGCGCCGACTCGAGATCGAGGCGGGCTGACACGGGGATGTCGTCGAGATCGTCGAGACGCGCGTCGAGCGACGTCAGGAACTCCGGCGGCAAGTGGCGGAACCGCAGTCGCGCCGTCACCACGACCTCCTCGCCCTCGGGCACCCCGCTCACGTCGAACACGTAGTTGTAGGTGTCGGCGTCGAGTTCGGTGACGGCCCCCGTGGCCGGGTCGACGTTGGCCCGCACGGTCTCGAGCACCCGCATCGGCTGCTGCGTCGCCACCCGCACGCGGAGCTTCACGATGTCGGGCAGGAACGACTGGTACGGCACTTCCTCGAACACGGCGTCGCCGTCGGCGTCCCCGTCGGTCAGGATCTTCTGCCAGTTTGTCAGCCATGGATCGCACTCGCCGGGTGCGAGGGCGTCGGCGAACCTCACGTCGGCGTTGCCGAGCGCGGCCGGGTCGACCTGTGTGCCGAGCAGCGTAGGGTCAGCAGCGATCGCCTCGCTCACGGCGGCCACGTCGCACTGGGGCAGTGAATCGTCGAAGTCGTCGACGACGCCCGACCGGCAGGGGGCCGGCAGCGCCGGGTTGGGCGCCACGAGGCACACCTCTTCCCCGCCGGCCGTCTCCGCCTGCACTTCGAGCCACAGTTGGCGGGCGAAGGCGAACCCGGTCGGGAACGTGTGGCCGAGGAGGTTGTTGCGCACGGTGACCGGGGCGGTCAGTCGGCCGTCGGCGACCTCGCCCCGACCGACCTCGATGGTGACGGCCGACTGGAGCAGCGCCTGGCGCTCCGCCAATACCTCGGCGAAGGCCTCGTCGCCGCCGGCGTCGTCGTAGGCCGACGGGTCGAGGTCGTAGTCCACGCCCACGAAGGCGTGGCTGCGGTGGCCACGCTCTTTCACCGACAGCAGCCCGGGCGCGTAGTCGACCGCCCCCTGCGTGCCGTCGCCCTTCCGGGGCATGTGGCACTCGGCGCAGGAGATGGGCCCGTCGAGGGTCTGGCGGGGGTCGTCGGCGTAGCGGGTCTCGAAGGCGACGAGATAGTCCTGCCACTCGTCGAAGGTGGTCTGGAGCACGAGGTCGTCGAGGGAGCCGTCCTCGTTGTCGAGTTCGTTCTGGTCGAGTTGTCGGTCGCCGTCGAGGTCGGTCCTGCCCTCGTCGGACAGGACGTCCTCGGACGCGTCCGCGATCGGCGTGAGGCCGTCGCCGTCGAGGTCGGCCTTCACGTTGTGGCAACTCCCGCAGGCCAGCGACGACCGCACCGGGCTCGACCACGCCCCGCTCGTCTCGATGCCATGCACGCGCACGGGGAGCGGATCGTCGAAGCGCGGGCCGAACTGCGTGCCGAAGTCGGCGGCGCCGCCATTGTCGATCGGGAGCTCGCCGGCCGCCGCCATCTCCGGGAGCGTCGTTTTTTGCGAGTGGCACACGACGCAGCCGACGCCGTCGCGCTGGACGGCGTCGCCCCCGCCGGAGACCGCCACGCCGCCGTCGGGATCGGAGCCGGCCTGGTTGAAGGGCAACAGCGCGAGCTCGTCGGCGAAGCGGGCGCCCGCCTGCGCGTGGCAGTTGATGCACACCTTCCCGAGGCCGTCGAGAAGCTTCGCTTGTTCCTCGCCGCGCTCCTCGGCGAGCTTGCGGTTCTCGTTCAGGGTGACGGGAAGCTGCGCCTCCATCACCGTGCCCGTCTGCGCGTGCGACATCGCCGAGGTCGCCCACTCGCGGAACAGGTCGCCGTGGCACGACCCGCACGCTTCGGCCGACGCGAACTCGGTCTTCTCGTCGCCGAAGACGCTCTGGTGGCCTCCCACCACGTCGAACACGTGATAGCCGAGCACGACGAACAGCCCCACCGTGAGCCACGGGTGCAGCTTGCGCCACATCGTGAGGTGGAGCACGAGGCGGCTCTGGCCCCCCTCGCGGGGGAAGAAGCGGTCGATCTGGCCCTCGAGCTTGCGGATTTCCCGCCACAACACGGCGCGGGCGTCGTCGAGCTTGGCCGCATCGGCGTCGATCTCCTCGATCGGCCGCCGGTTCTGGGTGAAGTCGAGGACGAGCCGGCGAAACTCTCGGGGCTGGTCGATGGTGAGTTTGTTGATCTCGACGTTGATGTTGATGGCCTCTTTCTGGAGGCCGATCATGTGGTGGCGGGCGTAGCCCGAGACCATCACGAGGATTCCGAGGACGAGCGTCACCTTCCCGGTCGTGAGCTGTCCTTGGAAGGGTGCCGACGACGCGTGCACATAGGCGGCCGCGAGGGAGAGGATCGGGATGTAGAGGTGCGACCGCACCCAGGCCATCGTCCCGCCGGGGAGGACCTTCTTCACCGGCCCGACGCGCTTGCGCGCGGGGTAGACGAGGCCCGGCAGCGCGAACAGGAGCGCCGTCACCACGCCGAGGATGACGAGGAAGACGTAGGTGGGCGTGCCCGGGGCGATGAGGGCTTGGAGGAAGAACAGGCTTCCGAAGGCGCCGAGGAACAGCACGAACACGCCGATCCCGATGGCGACGTTCCACTTGCGCGACTGGATCTGGAACTTGGACATGCCCCTCGCACCCCGGCACCCTGGCGCCCGCCCGGCGGGTCAGGCGGATCCATTCCTACCACGCAGGTTTGTGGCCGACTCGCGAACCGAGCGCAGGCACGGCGTGGTCGCGGTACCGTGCGCCGATGGAGCGGGGGAGGAGATGAGCGTCGGCGTCGACGTCGACATCGTGCGAGTCGGGTCCACGCCCCTCGAGATGTTCGTGGTCGCGCTCTGGCTGTCGGTGGTGGGGACGGCGGTCGTGACGGTGGCCACCCAGGCCCTGCTGCCCGTGCTGCGCCGCCGCTGGCCTGCGGTCGAACGCCTCGACCCGGTCGAGATGCTGTGGGCGGAGGCGGGGGGTCATGTGCAGCGCACGTTCCAAGGCCTCGACGTGGAGTCGGCCCGGGAGATCGCCGCCCACTCGATCGAGGCGAGGGTGCCCGCCGGTGAGCTGATCGTCGAACAGGGCGACGCCCCGATCTACTTCTACATCCTGCGCGACGGCGAGGCCGAGGTGTCCCAGCGCGACGACGAGAGCGGCGAGGAACACGTGGTGCGGACGTTCGCGGCGGGGGACTCCTTTGGCGAGGTGGCCATCGTCGAGCGCACGGCTCGCACGGCGAGCGTGCGGGCGCGGACCGACTGCGTGGTGCTCCAGATCCCGGCCGAGGACTTCGTGGCCGCGGTGTCGGGCGGCGACGATCTCGCCGTCGACTTCCACGAGGTGGCGGCGCAGTACCGCGCCGAGGACCGGTCGCGCCGCGCCGCCCCCGCCGACCCCGCGCCCCCCGCCGCTCCTGCTGAGGCAGGGCGTGCGTATGGCGTCGCGCATAGCGCGACGCCATACGCACACCCTGGAGATGAGCCCGCCGCCCCGTCACCGCCGTCATCCGAAGCTGAGGAGCTGTCACCCGAGGAGGAGGC